>NZ_CP034443.1:1581341-1883455 GCF_003952365.1 Mesorhizobium sp. M9A.F.Ca.ET.002.03.1.2
ACAAGGACGCCTTCGACCAGCTCGGCATTAAGGTGCCGGAGACTCGCGACGAGTTCTTCGCCGCGCTCGACAAGATCAAGGCCGACGGCACCTACATCCCGATGGCGATGGGCACCAAGGATCTCTGGGAAGCCGCGACCATGGGCTACCAGAACATCGGCCCGAACTACTGGAAAGGCGAGGAAGGCCGCGCAGCCCTGATCAAGGGCGAGCAGAAGCTGACCGACAAGGACTGGGTCGCGCCGTATGAAGAGCTGGCCAAGTGGAAGCCCTATCTCGGCGACGGCTTCGAGGCACAGACCTATCCGGACAGCCAGAACCTGTTCACGCTTGGTCGCGCCGCCATCTACCCGGCCGGATCGTGGGAGATCGCGCTGTTCAAAACCCAGGCGCAGTTCAAGATGGGCGCGTTCCCGCCGCCGGTGCAGAAGGCCGGCGACACCTGCTACATCTCCGACCACACCGACATCGGCATGGGCCTCAATGCGGCGTCCAAGAACGCCGACGCGGCCAAGACCTTCCTGTCCTGGGTCGCCTCGCCTGATTTTGCCACCATCTATGCCAACGCGCTGCCGGGCTTCTTCAGCCTGAACAACACGCCGGTGAAGATGGAAGACCCGCTGGCCCAGGAATTCGTCTCCTGGCGCGACAAGTGCAAGTCGACGATCCGCTCGACTTACCAGATCCTGGGCCGCGGTACGCCGAACCTCGAAAACGAGACATGGGTTGAATCGGCCAACGTCATCAACGGCACCGATACGCCGGAAGCTGCCGCCAAGAAACTGCAGGACGGTCTCGACAGCTGGTACAAGCCGGCGAAGTAAGAGCTCAGGCAACGGACCGGCCGGGCACATGCCCGGCCGGTATTCAGATTGCACCGGTTTTGAGATTGCGATTGTCGGCACTGCCTCTCGGCCTTACCCTCCCTTTGTGGGGAAAGGCTGGCTGACCTGTCGCAAGCCTTGGTCCTTCCCGCATAGGGAGGACATTCGGGCAATGCATCGAGGCATCATCTAGCATCACACCATTTGGAACCGAGAGACGTCGGGGACCGAACTCATGGCCGCAGCACCGAAACGACCGTTCCGCTGGCATATCGGCGTCTTCCTGGCGCCGGCGGTGCTGGTCTATACGGCAATCATGATTCTGCCGCTGGCCGGCACGCTGCAGCTCTCCTTGTTCCGCAACATAGACCAGTCCCAGGTCTTCGTGGGACTGGCAAACTTCCGCACGCTGTTCGGCGATCCCAACTGGTCCGTGGGTTTCTGGAACGCTCTCCGGAACAATGTCTGGTTCTTCATCATCCACATGCTGGTGCAGAACCCGATCGGCGTGCTTTTGGCGGCGCTGCTGTCCAGCCCGAGGCTGAGATTCTCGGCTTTCTACCGCACGGCGATCTTCGTTCCGACGATCCTGTCGTTCGTCATCGTCGGCTTCGCCTGGAAGTTGATCCTGTCGCCGCTGTGGGGTGTGGCGCCGAACCTAATGGATCTCGTCGGCCTCAAAAGCCTGTTCACGCCATGGTTGGGCAAGGAGCAATATGCGCTGACCGCGCTCAGCCTGATCTCGGTGTGGCAGTTCGTCGGCATCCCGATGATGCTGATCTATGCTGCGCTGCTGTCGATCCCCGACGAGGTGATCGAAGCGGCCGAATGCGACGGCATCACCGGCATGTCGCAGTTCTGGAAGATCAAGCTGCCGCTGATCCTGCCGTCGATAGGCATCATCTCAATCCTCACCTTCGTCGGCAATTTCAACGCCTTCGACCTGATCTACACCGCGCAAGGCGCGCTGGCCGGCCCGAACTATTCGACCGACATCCTCGGCACCTTTCTCTACCGCGCCTTCTTCGGCTTCCAGCTGCAGGTTGGCGATCCCAACATGGGCTCGGCGATCGCCACGATGATGTTCCTGATCATCCTTGGCGGCGTCTGCGTCTATCTGTTCCTCATCCAGACGCGCTTGCGTCGGTATCAGTTCTGAGGCCCGAGATGAGCACAGCAACCCGCTCCCTGCCCCGCACCATCGGCGCCCATGCGATCCTGTTGACCTACACGGCGATCGCACTGTTCCCGGTGATCCTCGTGGTGATGAATTCGTTTAAATCCCGCGCGGGCATCTTCGGTGCGCCGCTGACGCCGCCGACGCCTGCGACTTTCGACCTGATCGGCTACACCACGGTGATCGGCCAGGGCGACTTCATCCACTATTTCCAGAACAGCCTCGTCGTCACCGTGGCCTCGCTGTTCTTCGTGCTTTTGTTTGGCGCCATGGCCGCCTTCGCGCTGTCGGAATACCGCTTCCGCGGCAATTCGCTGATGGGGCTTTATCTCGCGCTCGGCATCATGATCCCGATCCGCCTCGCCACTGTCGCCATCCTGCAGCTGATGGTGGCAAGCGGGCTGGTCAACACACTGACGGCGCTGATCCTCGTCTACACGGCACAAGGCCTGCCGCTTGCCGTCTTCATCCTGTCGGAATTCATGAAGCAGGTGTCCGACGATTTGAAGAATGCCGGCAGGATCGACGGCCTGTCCGAATACACCATCTTCTTCCGCCTGGTGCTGCCGCTGGTCAGGCCATCCATGGCGACGGTTGCCGTCTTCACCATGATCCCAATCTGGAACGATCTGTGGTTCCCGCTGATCCTGGCGCCGTCGGAAGAGACCAAGACGGTGACGCTGGGCGCGCAGCTATTCCTCGGCCAGTTCGTCACCAATTGGAACGCGATCCTAGCCGCATTGTCGCTGGCGATCATGCCGGTGCTGATCCTCTATGTCATCTTCTCGCGGCAGCTGATCCGCGGCATCACTTCCGGAGCGGTCAAGTGAGTTCGCAAAAACCCCTTCGCGTCGTCGTCGCCGGTTTGGGCAATATGGGCCGCAGCCACGCGCTGGCCTATCACACCAATCCAGGCTTCGAGATCGCGGCGCTGGTCAACCGTTCGGATGTGCCGCTGCCGGCCGGGCTTTCCGGTTATGGCATCAGGCGCTCCTTCGAGGAAGCTTTGCGCGACGAGAAACCCGATGTCGCCTGCATCGCTACCTATTCCGACAGCCATGCCGACTATGCAGTCAAGGCGTTCGAGGCCGGCTGCCATGTCTTCGTCGAAAAGCCGCTGGCAACGACGGTGGCGGAAGCCAAACGCGTCGTCGCCGCCGCCAAGACTAACGGCAAAAAGCTGGTGATCGGCTATATCCTGCGCCATCACCCGTCCTGGATCAGGCTGATCGCCGAGGCGCGCAAGCTGGGCGGCCCTTACGTGTTCCGCATGAACCTCAACCAGCAATCCTCAGGCCATAGCTGGGAGACACACAAGCAGCTGATGCAGACGACCTCGCCGATCGTCGATTGCGGCGTGCACTATCTCGACGTGATGCTGCAGATCACCGACGCCAGGCCGGTCGAGGTGCGCGGCATGGGATTGCGGCTGACCAACCAGATCGCGCCCTCGATGTACAATTACGGCCACCTGCAAGTGCTGTTCGACGACGGTTCGGTCGGCTGGTACGAGGCGGGCTGGGGCCCGATGATCTCGGAGACGGCCTTTTTCGTGAAGGACGTGATCTCGCCGAATGGCTGCGTGTCGATCGTCATGAAGGAAGGTGTCAAATCCGACGACATCGACACCCATACCAAGACGTCGACCATCCGCCTGCACAGCGCGGCGACCGGGGCGGACGGCAAGTTCGTCAAAGTGGACGAGATGCTGTCGATGGAAGGCGAACCCGGCCATCAGGATCTGTGCGATCTCGAACAGGCGTTCGTGCTGAAGGCGATCCGCGAGGGTCTCGATCTCACCCGCCACATGGACGACGCGGTGAAATCGCTCGCCGTCTGCCTAGCCGCCGACGAGAGCGTGCGCAGCGGCGTCGCCGTCAAACTCTAGAACAGGGACGAAGCCGTGGGCTCGCTGAACATCGAGAATGTGAAAAAGGCCTTTGGGCCGGTCGAGGTGCTGAAGGGCATCAATCTCGAAGTGGCCGACGGCGAGTTCGTCGTCTTCGTCGGGCCCTCCGGCTGCGGCAAGTCGACGCTGCTCAGGGTCATCGCCGGGCTGGAGGATTCGACCTCGGGCCGCGTCGTCATCGACGGCGCGGATGTCTCCGCCACCCCGCCGGCCAAACGCGGCATCGCCATGGTGTTCCAGACCTACGCGCTCTACCCGCATCTGACGGTGAGGAACAATATGGGCCTCGGCCTCAAGCAGGCGGGCACGCCGGCGGCCGAGATCGACCGCCGCATCGGCATCGCCTCGTCGATGCTGTCGCTGGAACCTTATCTCTCGAGGCGGCCGGCCGAGCTCTCCGGAGGCCAGCGGCAGCGCGTCGCCATCGGCCGCGCCGTGGTGCGTGAGCCCCAGCTTTTTCTCTTCGACGAACCGCTGTCGAACCTCGATGCGGCATTGCGCGTCAACACGCGGCTGGAGATTGCGCAGCTGCATCGCCGGCTGAAGGCGACCATGATCTATGTCACCCACGACCAGGTCGAGGCGATGACGCTGGCCGACAAGATCGTCGTGCTCAACGCGGGAAAGATCGAGCAGATCGGCGGCCCGATGGAGCTTTACAATTCGCCGGCTAACGAATTCGTCGCAGGCTTCATCGGCTCACCGAAGATGAACTTCGTCGACGGCGCCAGGCTCGGTGAGACGGCCAAGACGATCGGCGTGCGTCCCGAACATCTGACGGTCGATGCGAAATCCGGCGCGTGGAAGGGCACGGTGGTCCATGCCGAGCACCTCGGCGCCGACACCAACCTCTATCTCGACTGCGAGAAGGCCGGGCTGATCACCGTGCGCATCTTCGGCGTCTACAATGCCGAACCGGGCGCGACGCTTTATGCGACGCCGGATCCGGCAAAGACCTATCGGTTCGGGACTGATGGGAAGGTGCTGAAGTAGCGCCCTCTTCCTTCTCCCCCTGTGGGAGAAGGTGGAGCGCCTACACGTCCGCCCTAAACGTCTGCTTCTGCATGCCAAGCCCTTCAATGCCAAGCTCGACCACGTCGCCCGCCTTGAGGAACACCGGCGGCTTCATACCCAGCCCGACGCCGGGCGGCGTGCCGGTTGAGATGATGTCGCCCGGATGCAGCGACATGAACTGGCTGAGATAGGACACCAGGTAGGCAACGCCATAGACCATGGTCTTGGTCGAGCCGTTCTGCATCGTCTTGCCGTTGACCTTCAGCCACATCGGAATGTTCTGCGGGTCCTTCACCTCGTCCTTGGTCACCAGCCACGGGCCGATCGGCCCGAACGTGTCGCAGCTCTTGCCCTTGGTCCACTGGCCCTGCCGCTCGGCCTGAAAGGCACGTTCGGAAACGTCATGCGCGACGCAGTAGCCGGCGACATAGTCCAACGCCTCGGCCTCTGTGACGTATTTGGCGGTCCTGCCGATGACCACGCCAAGCTCAACTTCCCAGTCGGTCTTCACCGAGCCGCGCGGGATCAGCACGTCGTCATCAGGCCCGACGATGGCCGAGCTTGCCTTCATGAAGATGATCGGTTCCGGCGGCACGGTGGCGCCGGTTTCGGCGGCATGGTCGGAATAGTTGAGGCCGATGCAGATGAATTTGCCGGTGCCGGCGACGCAGGCGCCGATGCGGGGCTTGCCGGAAACCGCCGGCAGCGATTTCGGATCGAGCTTCGATAATGTCTCGAGGGATACCGGGTCGAGCGCCTTGCCGGCAATGTCGGTGACATGGGCGGAGAGGTCGCGGATTGTCCCATCCGCATCGAGCAGGCCGGGGCGTTCGCTCCCGGCCTCGCCATAGCGCAGCAGTTTCATAGAATTCCTCTCCTTGATTCAGATAAGCTCAGATCGACCAGCCACCGTCGATATTATAAGCCTGTCCCGACGTATAGGTGGCGCCGGCCAGATAGACGGCGAGATCGGCGATTTCCTCCGGCGTGCCAAGCCGGCCCATGGGCTGGCGGGCGATGAAGGCGGCGCGGGCCGCCTCGTAGTCGCCCTGCGCATGCATGCGGTCCTCCAGCGACGGGCTTTCGACCGTGCCCGGGCAGATGGCGTTGCAGCGTATGCCCTTGCCGACATAGTCGGCGGCGATCGATTTGGTCAGGCCGATGACGGCCGCCTTGGTCAGTCCATAGACGAAGCGGTTGGGTACGCCCTTGGTCGAGCCGGCCAGTGACGACATGTTGATGATCGAGCCGTCGCCGCGTTCCAGCATGCCGGGCAGCACTGCGCGGATGGTGCGGATCATCGAGCGGACATTGAGGTCATAGGCGAAGTCGAGATCGCCTTCCTTCATCTCGAGGATCGAGCCCGAATGGACGAAGCCGGCGCAGTTGAACAGCACGTCGACGGGACCGATCTCGGCGAAGGCCGACGTCACCGCCTCGTCGTTCAGCACATCGAGCTTGCGCGTCTTGATCCCGGGCGTCTTGCCGAGTTCGGCGAGCATCACCTCGTTGATGTCGGTGGCATGGATGACGGCGCCCGCCTTGGCGAAAGCCAGCGCGCTCGCCCGGCCGATGCCTTGCGCCGCTGCCGTGACGACAACGACCTTGCCTGTCAGATCCGCCATTCTTTTCTCCTCTGTGGCCGCCCGGTTTTTACCGGCACGCGACCAAGGCGCAATGTGCCAGACAGGCACTCTTGTGCCGCCTGCGTCGCCGTTCGCTCTGGGGCAAATGTTTTTTCTCGGTAAAGAGCATCCTTCCTGCCGTCAAGCCCGGACGTCCTCCGCGAGCGTCCGGCTGAAGCTCAGTCGCCGTAGGGCACCCAGACGTTCTTGACCTCAACGGCACGGCGCAGGAAGGCATCGCCGGCGGCCTCGGCCGACGCCCAGTCAAGGCTGCAACCATCGCCGGTCCAGACGCGCTTGAGATTGCCGATGGACTCGGCTTCCGCCTTAGCGCAGGTCTCGGCATCGGCGAACACCCAGAGCCCATCGACGTCGTCATGCTTGGCCAAGACGCCGGCGAGTTCGGCGGTGCGGCCGGTGACGATGTTGATGGCGCCGGCCGGAACGTCGGAATATTCGATGACCTGGTAGAGGTCGGTGGCAAGCAGCGGATATTTTTCCGAAGGCACCGCGACCACTGTGTTGCCCATGGCGAGCGCCGGCGCCACCAGCGAGATCAGCCCGAGCAAGGGGGCATTGTCGGATGCCACGATGCCGACGACGCCGACCGGCTCATGCAGCGCCAGCGTGACTGCGCGGGCCGGCGGCTGGTGGACGCGGCCTTCGAACTTGTCGGCCAGCCCGGCATAGAGGAACAGCCGCTCGATCGACAGCTCGACCTCCTCCTGCGCCGCCTTGGCGGTGGCGCCGGTAAGCTGGGTGAGACGCGCCGCAAATTCATCGGCACGGCCAGAAAGGTTTTCGGCCAAATAGTAGAGCACCTGGCTGCGGTTGTAGGCGGTCGCCGCCGGCCAGCCCTTGCAGGCACGGGCAGCGGCGACGGCGTCGCGAATATCCTTGCGGTTGCCGAGACCGACCTCGCCGGCGAGCTTGCCTTTGGCGGTGGCGACGGCAATCGAATAATTGCCGTCCGGTCTGACCTGCTTGCCGCCGATGAACAGCTTTGCCGTGCGATCGATGGCGTCGCCTTCCGTCTGCTCGACAGGCTGGGCCGTAGCCGTTGCCGGCTTGATGACGGGGCCGAGCGGCAGTTTTGCCGAGAGATATTCGAACATGCCCTCGCGCCCGCCTTCGCGGCCGAAGCCGCTCTCGCGATAGCCGCCGAAGCCGCAGGCGGCGTCGAACATGTTGGTACCGTTGACCCAGACGATGCCGGCCTTCAATTGCGGCGCGACGTGCAGCGCAAGGTTGACGTTCTCGCTCCACACCGAGGCGGCCAGCCCATAGCGTGTGTTGTTGGCGAGCTCGATTGCCTCGTCGGTGTTGCGGAAGGTCATGGTCGCCAGCACCGGCCCGAACACCTCTTCCTGCGCCAGGATGTTAGCCGGGGAAACACCCGTCGCCAGCGTCGGCAGATGGTAATAGCCGGAGGAGGGCAGCGCCACATCCGGCTGCCAGCAGACGGCGCCCTGCCTGGCGCCTTCAGCGACCAGACCCTTGACGCGATCGAGCTGGGTCACGTCGACCAGCGGGCCGATATCGGTGTTCTTGTCGAGCGGGCTGCCGACGCGAAGCCGGCTCATGCGCGTCTTGACCTTGGCGATGAAGGCTTCGGCGATGCCTTCCTGCACCAGCAGGCGCGAACCGGCGCAGCAGACCTGGCCCTGGTTGAACCAGATGCCGTCGACGAGGCCTTCGACGGCGCTGTCGAGATCGGCGTCCTCGAAGACGACGAAGGCCGATTTGCCGCCAAGCTCCAGCGACAGTTTCTTGCCCGACCCAGCAGTGGCTTTGCGGATGATCTTGCCGACTTCGGACGAACCGGTGAAGGCGATCTTCTGGACGCCGGGATGGTTGACGATGGCCGCACCCGCCTCCGGCCCGCCCTGGACGATGTTCACGACCCCCTTCGGCAGGCCGGCGCGTTCGCAGATATCGGCGAACAGAATGGCGGTGAGCGGCGTGAACTCGGCCGGTTTCAGCACGACCGTGCAGCCGGCGGCCAGCGCCGGCGCGATCTTCCAGGCCAGCATCAGGAGCGGGAAGTTCCACGGGATGATCTGGCCGACGACGCCGACGCCCTTGTGATCAGGAAAATCCTTGTCCAGCACCTGCGCCCAGCCGGCATGGTGGATGAAATGGCGGATGGCCAGCGGCACGTCGATGTCGCGGCTTTCGCGGATCGGCTTGCCGTTGTCGATCGATTCCAGCACCGCGAACAGACGCTGGTGGCGCTGCATGGCGCGGCCGATGGCGTAGAGCACTTTCGCGCGTTGATAGCCGGAGGACGCGGACCATTTCGGCAGCGCCTTGGCGGCGGCCGAAACCGCTGCGTCGATATCGGCAGCCCCGGCATCCGAGACCTTGGCCAGCAATTTTCCCGAAGACGGTTCGCTGGTGTCGAAGGTCTTGCCGCCTGCGGCTGCCTTCCAGTCGCCGCCGATGAACAGGGCTTTGGAAAAATCGCGCGCGGCAAGCCAGGCATCGGCCTCGTTGCGGGCTTCCGGCGCCGGGCCGTAGTCCATGGCGTGATAGCGTTCGAGAATGTTCATGGGGCGCTCCTTTGGAAGGAGAATTTTCGTCTGGAAGGCGCTCCGTCACGCCCCCTCTGTCCTGCCGGACATCTCCCCCACGAGGGGGGAGATCGGACTTCGCGTTCGTCTGCGGCAGTCCTACAACGTTGGCGATTGGCGAAATCGTCGATGACAGCCAATCTCCCCACAAGTGGGGGAGATGTCCGGCAGGACAGAGGGGGGCGTGACGGAACTCCACGTTCAAAGCTTTGCCCAGCCTTACGCCATCGCGTGGCGATGATTGGCCGAATAATGGCCGGTCAGATGATGTTCGAGCTGGCGCTCGATGTCGGTCAACAGGCTCGACGCGCCGAAGCGGAACAAATCTGGCTCCAGCCACCGCCGGCCAAGCTCCTCCTTCATCAGCACCAGCCAGTCGAGCGACGCCTTGGCGGTCGAAATGCCGCCGGCCGGCTTGAAGCCGATGAGATAGCCGGTCTCCTCGAAATAGGCGCGGATGGCGCGCACCATGGCGAGGCCGACCGGCAGCGTCGCATTGACGCTTTCCTTGCCGGTTGAGGTCTTGATGAAGTCCGCGCCCGCCATCATTGCCACCATCGACGCCAGCATGACGTTGCGCAGCGTGGCGAGATCGCCGGTGCCGAGGATGACCTTGAGATGCGCTTCGCCGCAGGCGGCGCGCATTGAGACGATCTCGTTATAGAGTTCCTGCCATTTCGCAGCGAAAACCAGCCCGCGCGGAATGACGACGTCGATCTCGTCGGCGCCGTCACTTACCGACGCTTCGATCTCCTGCAGACGCGTCGAAAGCGGGGTGAGGCCGTGTGGGAAAGCGGTGGATACGGCGGCGACATGGATGCCGGTACCGCGCAGCGCATCGACAGCGGTGGCAACGAAGGGATGATAGACGCAGACCGCCGCCGGGCGGATCTTTTCGCCTGCAATGCCGAGGCCTTCGACGATGTCGCGGCGGAAAGGATTGATCGCCTTGGCGCAGAGCCGGCGCACGCGCTCGTCGGTATCGTTGGAGTTCAGCGTGGTCAGGTCCATGCAAGCGACGGCGCGCAGCAGCCAGGCCGCCTGGTTATCGGCCTTGATCGAGCGTCGCTTGGTCAGGCTGGCGACGCGGCGTTCCAGCGCCGAGCGGTTAACGCTGCGCACCGATTCCATGAAGCCGAGATCGAGCTTCATGCCTGGATTGCGGGCAATGCCGTGCGCTTGCGACGCTGGCGCGTTGGCGGCGGTGCGCGCCGGCAGCGGCGTGATCTTGGAAGTCCCGGCACCGAGATCGGCTTCGCGGATTGTGCTGCTCATCTCCTGCCCTTTCGTTCGGCAACCTGTGCCGAAGATAGCCCGTGAAGCAGCGCTTCACGAGTCTTTCAGGCGGTCATAGACGAAAAAGGCCGTGAACGCACCCGATTTTGACCGTATGGTCAAAAGCCGGTTTCAACGAGGCGGGATGCCGAAGCGTCCCGGCCCTCAGCCGACGAAGGCGCGCTCGACGACGAAGCTTGCCGGGTGGGACAGCGAGCCTTCCTGGAAGCCAAGGCTTTCGGCGAGTTCCTTGACGTCCTTGAGCATATGCATCGAGCCGCAGATCATGATGCGGTCGGTTTCCGGATTGAGCTTTTCGATGCCGAGATCGGCATAGAATTTTCCCGAGGCGATCAGCGCGGTGATGCGGCCCATACGCTCGGAAGTCTCGCGCGTCGTCGAATTGTAGAGGGTGACACGGCCACCGGTCAGTTCGCCGATCAGCGGATCGTTCTCGAGTTCAGCCACCAGTTCCTGGCCGTAAATGAGTTCGGCCTTGTCGCGGCAGGTGTGGGTCAGGATCACCTGCTCAAACTTCCCATAGGTGTCAGGATCGCGCAGCAGGCTGGCGAAGGGCGCGATGCCGGTGCCGGTCGAGATCATGAACAGGCGCTTGGCCGGCGTCAGTGCATCGAGCACCAGCGTGCCGGTCGACTTCTGCCGCATGATGATGGTATCGCCGACCTGGATCTTCTGCAGTTCCGAGGTCAGCGGGCCGTCCGGCACCTTGATCGAGAAGAATTCCAGTTCGTCGTCCCAGGACGGGCTGGCGATCGAATAGGCTCGGAACACCGGCTTCTCGGCGTTGGGCAGGCCGATCATGATGAACTCGCCGGAGCGGAAACGCAGCGACTGTGGCCGGGTGATGCGGAACGAAAACAGCCGGTCGGTATAATGCTTCACCGAGACGACGGTTTCGGCATACACATTGGCCGGAATGGGGAACTGCAAAGGCCGGGCGCCGGCGGTGTTGAGCGCGGATGTGGTGTTCATCAAACCTAACCTTCTGGCCCAACCCCGAGGTGCTGACGCCAAGCCCTTTCCTGCGCGCCCGAACCGGTCAGGTTCCGGCGTGCCGTTTGCACACTGCGAAGCGGTAAGCTCTTGTGTCCGGAATTTATTAGTATACAAATGATATTTGCGTCAAGACGCAAGCGTAAAACGCCTTTCCAAACTGCGACATATAAGTAGTCCGGGCATTTCGGGTTTCGACAATGAAAGAGAATTTTTCGGCGCAGGCGCTGGATTCCCTGGGCCGCGTCGTCGCCGGCATCGATGTCGGCGGAACCTTTACCGACCTCATTCTGATCGACGGCCGCAGCGGTGGCAAGGTGCATATCGCCAAGACCCCGACCACTGTCGACAACCAGGCCTTCGGCGTCGTTTCAGCGCTCAGTGCCACCGGCTTTCCGGTCGGCGGCATCGACCTCATCGTCCACGGCACGACCACCACCACCAACGCCGTTCTGGAACGCCGGCTGGCGAAAACCGGCATGATCACCACGCGCGGCTTTCGCGACGTGATCGAGCTCGGCCGGCGGACACGGCCGCAGCCCTATGGCATGACGGGCGTCTTCGTGCCGATCATTCCGCGCAATCTGCGGCTCGAAGTGTCGGAGAGGGTCGAGGCTTCAGGCGCGGTGCGCATTCCGCTCGACGAGGCTGAGATGCGGGCAGCGGTTTCACAATTGATCAAAGCCGGCTGCGAATCCCTCGTCATCCATTTCCTGCACTCTTACGCCAATCCGGCGCATGAGCGGCGTGCGGCCGAGATCGCCGCGGAGCTTTGGCCGAACGGCTACATCACGTCAGGCCACACGCTGCTGTCGGAAGCGCGCGAATTCGAGCGCGGCGTCACCGCTTCGGTCAACGCCTCGGTGCAACCAATCCTCGAGCGCTACGTCGAACGGCTGCGCAAGGAATTGGGATCGCAAGGCTACGCCCGCGATTTCCTGATCATGAACGGCAATGGCGGCATGATCTCGGCGCGCTTCGTCACGCGCGAGTCGGCCAAGACCGTCATGTCGGGGCCGGCTTCTGGCGTCATTGCGGCAGCCTATACGGGAAAACGCGCCGGCTACGAAAACCTCGTCACCTACGATATGGGCGGCACCTCGACCGACGTGGCGCTGATCCGCAACGCGGAACCAGCGGTATCGAACGAGATCGAGATCGAATATGCCATGCCGATCCATGTGCCGATGGTGGCGGTGCACACGGTCGGCGCCGGCGGCGGTTCGATCGCCCGCGTCGATGCGGCCGGGCTGATCCAGATCGGCCCGGAAAGTGCCGGCGCCAATCCCGGCCCGATCTGCTACGGGCGCGGCGGCAGCGAGCCGACCGTCACCGACGCCAATCTGGTGCTTGGGCGACTGGCGCCGAAGAAGCTGCTGGCGGTCGAAAATCCGGTCACCGTCGAACGCGTCACCGGCATTTTCGAGGACAGGATCGGCCGTGCCACCGGCCTGTCCGGCGTAGAGGCGGCGGGAGCAGTGCTGCGGCTGGGCAACATGAAAATGGCCGGCGCCATCCGCATGGTGTCGGTGTCACGCGGCCACGACCCGCGCGATTTCGCGCTGTTCGCCTTTGGCGGCGCCGGGCCGCTGCATGCGACCGCACTGGCGCGCGAGCTCGGCCTGCCCCGGGTGCTGGTGCCGGCGCGGCCGGGCATCACCAATGCGCTCGGCTGCGTCGTCGCCGATCTGCGCCACGACTTCGTCAACACGGTCAACCAGCCGGTGATGGGGCTCGATGAAGCCCAGCTTCACTCGGTATTAGAACGGCACCGAAACGAAGGTGAAGAGCTGATCGGCAAGGAAGCGGTGAAGCCGGAGACGATCCGCGTCACGCATTCCGCCGACATGCAGTTCGTCGGCCAGACCCACATCATCAACGTGCCGCTGCCGTCGTCATCGGTGACGCGCGAGGTGTTGCAGCAGCTCTTCGAAAAGGCCTATTTCGCCCGCTTCAAGGTTGAGCTGCCGGAGATCCGCGCCAATCTGGTCAACCTCAACACTTCGGTGACTGGTGTCAGGCCGGCGATCGATCTTTCCCGGCTGATCGATCCGGCAGGGCGCGCCAAAACGCTCGATGAGGCGCGGCGCGAGATCCGGCCCGTCTGGTATGGCGGAGGCTGGCACGACACGCCGGTCTACAGCAGGGAAAAGCTACCGCTCGACGCCGTCATCGAAGGCCCGGCGATCCTCGAACAGATGGATGCCACCACTGTGCTCGAGCCCGGCGACCGGGCACGCTCGGACGCCGACGGCAACATCATCATCGACATCGGCATTGAGTGGGTTAGTGGGGCCTGACATGGAAAAGCTCGACACCATTACGCTTTCGGTCCTCCAAGCGGCGCTGCAGCAGGTCTGCGACGAGATGGACCTGACCTTCTCGCGCGCCGCCTTCTCGCCTGTGATCGCCGAGGCCAATGACCGCTCAGACGGCATCTATTCGGCGGTCGACGGTTCGCTGATTGCGCAAGGCAGCCAGGGCCTGCCGGTGTTCGTCGGCGTCATGCAATATTCGACTAGGACCGTGATCGAGATGATCGCCGACGGCCGCTGCCTGCCGCCTGAGCCTGGCGACATCTACATCGTCAACGATCCCTATCTCGGCGGTACGCATCTTATGGACGTGCGCTTCGCCATGCCGGTCTACCGGGGAGAAAAAATCTTCTGCTGGCTGTCGAACACCGGCCATTGGCCGGACATTGGCGGCTCGGTGCCCGGCGGCTTCTCGGCTTCCGCGACCGCGGTCGAACAGGAGGGCTTGCGGCTGCCGCCGGTGAAACTGTTCAAGAAGGGCGTGCTCGATCCCGAGATATACGCCATCATCTGCTCGAACATCAGGGTTGCCGACCAGCGTATCGGCGATATCCGCGCGCAGGCGGCGGCACTGCTGATCGGTCAGGATCGACTCAACGGAATCCTGGATCGTTACGGAGACGAAACAGTTGTCGAGGCGATCGCCGAATTGCGCCGCCGCGCAGCCGAGCAGATGCGCGCCGATATATCAGCAATTCCCGACGGCATTTACCGCTCGCAGGCCTTCGTCGATTCCGACGGGGTGGTGAACGAGCCGCTGACCATCGCGCTTGCGGTCGAGAAACGGGGCGATACGCTCAGCTTCGATTTCGCCGGCTCGTCGAAGCCCTGCGCCGGGCCGATGAACAGCGTGCTGGCGACGACCTTGTCCTCGGTCTATCTCGCCATGCGCCACATTTTCCCGGACGTGCCGATCAGCGCCGGCGCCTTCGAGCCGCTTGACGTCAAGCGGCCGGAAGGCACCTTCCTCGACGCAAAATATCCACGCCCGGTATCGGGCTGCGCCGCCGAGGTTTCGCAGCGCATCGCCGAAGCGGTATTCGCAGCGATGGTGCAGGCGCTGCCGGACAGAGTGACGGCGGCTCCCGCCGGCTCCAGCGGCAATTTCGCGCTCGGCGGCAACGATCCGGCGCGCGGCCGCGACTATGTCATGTACCAGATCTCCGGCGGTGGCTATGGCGGCAATGCGGCCCACGACGGCCTCACCAATGGCTGCTCGACCATCGGCATTTCCAAGTCGCCGCCGGTCGAGATCATGGAACAGGCCTTCCCGGTGCTCTACCGCCACTACGCCCTGCGCGAAGGCTCGGGCGGCGCCGGCAAGCATCGCGGCGGTTTCGGCCTCGCCTATGAGGTCGAGATCCTGCGCGGTGACGCTCGCGCCTCCTTCGTCATGGACCATGGCCGTTTCGGCCCGCAGGGCGCGCTCGGCGGCAAGGACGGCGCGGTCAACACGGTGACCGTGTTCCGCGACGGCAAGGAACACGTGCCGCCGCACCTCTCCAAGGAGCAGGACATCGCGCTGAAGGCCGGCGACCGCGTGCGCGTCGGCACGCCTGGCGGCGGCGGCTATGGCGATCCGTTGCAGCGCGATCCGGAACTGGTGCTGAGGGATGTCGCCCTGGGCTACTACACGCCCGAGGACGCCGGCAGAGAATTTGGTGTCACCCTGTCGGCGGATGGGCTGGCGATCGACCGCGCGGCGACAGACAAGAAGCGTGCCGCCGGACCACCCTGAGATAGTTCCGTGCGAGACCCCTCGCGCAACTAGGCGCGACGCGGTCACTTTCCCGGCCCTCGCTTTTCCCGCTTGACTGATCAGGCGTACCGAATACGCTAATGGGGAAAATACCGGCTCTGACCGCCGGGCGGCAAAAATGCCTCGTATGCCTCGCCTTCCGCGGCGGCGGCTGCGGGGCATTGTTATTTTGGGGATTTGCTTGGGACGGCGTATCGAAATCGGCATCCTTTACTCGCGGTCGGGCAACTACCGCTTGCTGTCCGAATCCTGCCGTTCGGGTGCGATGACGGCTATCGCCGATGTCAACGCCGATCCCGCCATCCCGATCGAATTCGTTCCGGTGGAGCGCGACCCGCAAGGCAACATCGACGGCTACGCCGCGGGCTGCGCCGACATTCTCGCCAACAGCGGCGCACGCCACATCATTGGCTGCATCACGTCGTGGAGCCGCAAGGAGGTCATTCCGATCCTTGAGCGCGCCGGCGGCACGCTCTGGTACGCCTGTCCCTATGAGGGTTTCGAAGCCAACGAGCATGTCGTCTATATGCACGCTTGCCCAAACCAGCATCTCGTCCCGCTGCTGGCCCATGTCGTGCCGCGCTTCGGCGCCGACGGCTTCCTGCTCGGCTCGAACTATATCTGGGGCTGGGAGACCAACCGTGTTGCCCGCGACCTGATCGCCGACGCCGGCGGCAAGGTTTTGGGCGAGCGCTATCTGCCGCTCGGCGAGGTCGATGTCTCGAGGCTGATCGCCGAGATCCAGGCGACCCGGCCGGATTTCATCCTGAACAATCTGATCGGCTCGTCGTCCTATGCCTTCATCGCGGCCTATGCCGAACTCGCCGTACGCGACCCGCATTTCAGGCCGGAGCGCTGCCCGATCCTGTCCTGCAATCTCACCGAATGCGAGTTGCCGGCGCTCAATGATGCGGGTAATGGCCATCTTTCCGTCGGGCCGTACTTTCACGATGTCTCGGCAGCGGATCGCCAGGGCGATTCCGCGCCCTCCATCATGCCTGCCTCGTCCTTCGAGGCGGCGGCCTATGCCTCGGTGCGGACGCTTGCCGAAATTCTCGCCCGCAATCCCCGCGCACAATGGCCGGACCTTCCCCAGGCTTTTGCTGGAACCTCGTTTCGAACCCCGCTCGGCGACATCTCCATCGATCCGCAGACCCAGCACGCCACCTTGCCGGTGCAGATCGGGCGCATCGAGGGCACCGCGTTCAAGACCGTCACGCTGACGAAGGGCGTCGTGCCCGATCCCTATCTGTCACGCTATGATCGGACCGAGACGTTCGGCCGCTCACGCTTGAGGGTGGTGTCGTGAGCAAGGTCCCGCGCATCCCGAATCTCGGCGGCGCCAGGGCCTTTGTCCTACATCGTCCGCATCCGACGGTGCAGGCGATCACCCGGCAATTGTCGGCCATCGGCCTCGAGACGGTCGGCTGCTGGCCGGAACTGCCGGCCAAGGCGCTGGCGGCGGACTTCGTCTTCTTCGATGCCGATCTCGGCTTCGACGAACAATTCCCATGGGCGCCAGGTGAGGCGCCGATGCCGCTGGTGGCGCTGATCGGCTCCGAAGCGCCAGGCCGCATCGAGTGGGCGCTGTCGCACAAGGCCGACGCCCAGTTGCTGAAGCCGGTCGGCAACGCCGGCGTCTACAGCGCCCTGTTGATCGCGCGGCAGAGTTTCGAGGCGCGCAAGCTCTTGGCAAGCGAGATATCGTCGCTTCGCCTGCGCGTCGCGGAGCGCCAGACCATCGTGCGCGCGGTGGAGGCCTTGTCGAAAGGCGCCGGGGACGGCCGCGCCTATGCGCAGCTCCGGTCGCTGGCGATGAGCTGGCAGATCAGCGTCGAGGAGGCCGCGCGCCGGATCGTGGCGATGACGGAAGAAGGCGGCGATGACCAATCCCATCGCGCCTGACCTTCCGGCAGCAGGGCGCATGCCGGTCAAGCCACGCGCCGGTGTCTGGCGGCGGTTGGTAAAACGCCCTCTGGCTCTGCTCGGCCTGGTGATCGTTGCCGTCGTCGTGGCCAGCGCCGTCCTGGCACCGTGGCTGACGGGCTACGATCCGAACGAGCAGATGTTCGACGGGCTGACGCTTGAAGGCGCCCCCTTGCCGCCGAATGCCAGCTTCTGGCTGGGCACGGATCTGCTCGGCCGCGATCTCTTGACCCGCATTCTTTTCGGCGCGCGCACCTCGCTGATCATCGGCATCGTCGCCAACGGCGTGGCGCTTTTGATCGGCACGCTGGTCGGCGTCACCGCGGGCTATTTCCGCGGCTGGATCGGCAGCGCGCTGATGCGCTTCACCGATCTGATGATGGCCTTTCCGGCGCTGCTGCTTGCCATCTGCCTGGCGGCGGTGCTCCAGCCGAGCCTGTGGATCGTCGCCATGGTGATCGCGCTGGTCAACTGGGTGCAGACCGCCCGGGTCATCTACACCGAGACCAGCTCGCTCGCCGAGCGCGAGTTCATCGACGCCGAGCGCACCATCGGCGCAAGCGCGCCACGCATCCTGTCTCGGCATATCCTGCCGCATCTGCTGCCGACGATCATCGTCTGGGGCACGCTCGGCATCTCGACCACGGTGCTGCTCGAAGCAACGCTCAGCTATCTCGGCATCGGCGTGCAGCCGCCGACCGCCTCCTGGGGCAACATCATTTTCGAGAACCAGACCTATTTCCAGGCGGCGCCCTGGCTGGTCTTCTTTCCGGGTGCGGCGATCCTGGCGCTGGCGCTGGCCTTCAACCTGGTCGGCGATGCGCTGCGCGACATCCTCGATCCGACGCAAAGGGGCCGGGCATGATCGCCTATCTCGGCCGTCGCGTCATCCAGTCCGCGCTCATCCTGCTCGGCGTCTCGCTGATCACCTTTGCACTGCTCTATCTTCTGCCCGCCGATCCCGTTCGCCAGATCGCCGGCCGCAGCGCCACGCCCGAGACGGTCGAGAACATCCGCCGGCAGCTCGGCCTCGATCAGCCCTTTGTCATCCAGTACTGGCACTATCTGGCCAGCCTGCTCAGCGGCGATCTCGGACGCTCCTACATCCAGCGTTCCGAAGTCACGGAGCTCATCGTCTCGCGGCTGCCGGCAAGCCTGCTTTTGATGGTCGGCGCCATCCTTTGCGAGCTGGCGATCGGCCTGACGATGGGCCTGCTTGCCGCCGTCAGGCGCGGCACCGCCACCGACCAGACGCTGATGGTCGCGTCCTTTGTCGGCGTCTCGGCACCGCAATTCGTCGTCGGCCTGCTGCTCCTCTATGTATTCGCCGTGCGGCTCGGCTGGTTTCCGATCGGCGGCTACGGCACCTGGCGCCATTTGGTGCTGCCCTCGCTGACCATGGGGATACTCGGCGCCGGCTGGTACGCCCGCATGATGCGCTCGTCGATGATCGACGTGCTGCGCCAGGACTATATGCGGACCGCCCGCGCCAAGGGCCTTGCGCGCGGCGCCATCATCTTCCGCCACGCACTCCCCAACGCCATCCTGCCGGTCATCGCCATGATCGGCATCGACATCGGCATCTTCATGGGCGGCATCGTCGTGGTCGAAAGCGTGTTCGGCTGGCCCGGCATCGGCCAGCTCGCCTGGCAGGCCATCCAGCGCGTCGACATTCCCATCATCATGGGCGTCACCCTGGTTTCGGCCTTCGCCATCGTGCTCGGCAACCTCCTGGCCGACACCGTCGCACCGTTCATCGACCCGCGCATCAAGCTCAGATGAAAACCAAAAAAGAGACCGATAACAACCAGAGAAAGGGAACACGAGATGAAGAAATTCTTGACCTCCACCGTAGCGGCGTCGGCGCTCGCGCTGATGCTCGGCATGACAAGCGCCCGCACCGAGGACGCCGTCGATCCGAACGCCAAGCAGGGCGGCGCGATCACCATCACCTACAAGGACGACGTCGCCACACTCGATCCGGCCATCGGCTACGACTGGCAAAACTGGTCGATGATCAAGAGCCTGTTCGACGGGCTGATGGACTACGAGCCGGGCACCACCAACCTGCGGCCCGACCTCGCCGAGAGCTACGAGATCGCGCCTGACGGCAAGACCTTCACCTTCAAGCTGCGCCAAGGGGTGAAGTTCCACAATGGCCGCGAGATGACCGCCGACGATGTGAAATATTCGCTCGACCGCGTCACCAATCCGAAGACGCAGAGCCCGGGCGCCGGCTTCTTCGGCTCGATCAAGGGGTTTGACGATGTCACTGCCGGCAAGGCGGAAAGCCTGGCGGGCGTCACCGTCGTCGATCCCTACACGATCAAGTTCGAACTGACCCGGCCCGACGCCACCTTCCTGCATGTCATGGCCATCAACTTCTCGCATGTCGTGCCGAAGGAGGAGGTCGAGAAATATGGCGCGGATTTCGGCAAGCACCCGGTCGGCACCGGGGCTTTCAAGCTCGCCGAATGGACGCTCGGCCAGCGCGTCGTCTTCGAGCGCAACCCGGATTACTGGCACAAGGGCCTGCCGCATCTCGACAGGATCACCTTCGAGATCGGCCAGGAGCCGATCGTGGCCTTGCTGCGCCTGCAGAAGGGCGAGATCGACGTTCCCGGCGACGGCATTCCGCCGGCCAAGTTCCAGGAGGTGATGGCCGATCCCGAGCAGAAGGCCCGCGTCGTCGAGGGCGGCCAGCTGCACACCGGCTACATCACCATGAACACCACCATGGCGCCCTTCGACAACGTGAAGGTGCGGCAGGCGGTCAACATGTCGATCAACAAGGGCCGTATCGTCCAGCTGATCAACAACCGTGCGGTGCCGGCCAACCAGCCGCTGCCGCCGTCGATGCCCGGCTACGACAAGGAATTCAAGGGCTATCCCTATGACGTGGCCAGGGCCAAGGCTTTGCTTGCCGAGGCCGGTCATCCCGACGGCTTCGAGACGCAGTTGTTTGCCATGAACACCGATCCCAACCCGCGCATCGCGCAGGCGATCCAGCAGGATCTGGCGGCGGTCGGCATCAAGGCCAGCATCCAGTCGCTGGCGCAAGCCAACGTCATAGCAGCCGGCGGCGACAAGGCCGGCGCGCCGATGATCTGGTCCGGCGGCATGGCCTGGATCGCCGATTTCCCCGATCCGTCGAACTTCTACGGGCCGATCCTCGGCTGCGCCGGCGCGGTTCCGGGCGGCTGGAACTGGTCGTGGTACTGCAACAAGGATCTCGACGCCAAGGCGGCGGAGGCCGACTCGGTCGTCGACCCGGCCAAGTCAGGCGAACGTGCCAAGATGTGGAGCGCGATCTACGGCAAGATCATGGAAGACGCGCCCTGGGCGCCGGTCTTCAACGAGCAGCGCTTCACCATGAAATCGGCCCGGATGAGCGGCGCCGACAACCTCTATGTCGACCCCGTCCATATCCCGATCAACTATGACAATGTGTATGTGACCGATGTGCAATAACTGCGACTACACCATCCACGGGCGCCACCATCATTTCGGCTGGGACAATTCCTTTGCCCCGGCCGAGCGGGTGGCGCCCGGTTCGACGATCGAGTTTCAATGCCTCGATTCGTCGGGCGGTCAGCTGCAAGCTGACAGCACCGTTGCCGATATCGCCAAGCTCGACTTCAGCAGGATCAACCCGGTAACCGGGCCGATCTTCGTCGAAGGTGCCGAGCCGGGCGACGCGCTGAAGGTGACGATCGAGATGTTCAAGCCGTCCGGCTTCGGCTGGACGGCGAACATTCCGGGGTTCGGCCTGCTCGCCGACGATTTTCCGCAGCCGGCGCTGAACATCTGGACATACGACGCCGCCTCGCTCGAGCCGGCGTTGTTCGGCAGACAGGCCCGCGTGCCGCTGAAACCCTTTGCCGGCACTATCGGCAATGCGCCGGCTGAAATGGGCCTCCACTCGGTGGTGCCGCCAAGGCGCGTCGGCGGCAATCTCGACATCCGCGATCTCGCGGCCGGCACCACGCTCTATCTGCCGGTGGAGGTGGCCGGTGCGCTGTTTTCGGTCGGCGATACGCATGCCGCGCAGGGCGACGGGGAAGTGTGCGGCACGGCGATCGAGAGCCCGATGGACGTCGTGCTCACGCTCGACCTGGTCAAGGATATCAGGTTGAAGACGCCGCGCTTCACCACGCCGGGCCCGGTGGCGCGCCATCTCGACGCCAAGGGCTATGAGGTGACGACCGGCATCGGACCGGACCTGATGACAGGCGCCAGGGAAGCGGTCTCCCAGATGGTCGACCTGCTTGCCGGCCGCTACGGAATGGACCCGGTCGAGGCCTACATGCTGGTTTCGGTCTGCGGCGATCTCCGGATCAGCGAGATCGTCGACATGCCGAACTGGGTGGTGTCGTTCTACTTCCCGCGCTGCGTCTTCGAATGAGCAAAGGCGTAACCAGCAAGCGGACCGGGGTTTTTGCCCCGGCCGTTTCGACCACGGCCGGACCGGTGCTGGAAATCTCCGGCCTGACCGTCAGCGTACGTGGCGAAGATGGCGAACGGCCGGTGGTATCAGACTTGTCGCTGACGCTTGCGCGCGGCGAGACGCTCTGCATTGCCGGTGAATCCGGTTCCGGCAAATCGATGACCGCACTGGCGATCATGCAGTTGCTGCCGCAGCCGGCCGCACGCATAGACTCCGGCACTATCCGGCTTCGCGATATCGATCGGGGTGACATCGATTTGGCCGTGCTCGATGAACGCCGGATGCGCCGCATTCGCGGCGACCGCATCGCGATGATCTTCCAGGAGCCGATGACCTCGCTCAATCCCGTGCTGTCGATCGGCCGGCAACTCACCGAGTCCATCGAGGCCCATACCGGCCTCAACCGCGCCGAGGCGCGCCGGCGCGCCATCGAGGCGCTGAAGGCCGTCCGCATCCCGGAAGCCGAAAGCCGGCTGAAACAGTATCCGCACGAGCTGTCCGGCGGCATGCGCCAGCGCGTGATGATCGCCATGGCGCTGGCGCTGAAACCGGATGTGCTGATCGCCGACGAGCCGACGACGGCGCTCGACGTCACCGTGCAAGGCGAGGTGCTGGAACTCCTGCGCGATCTGCAGCGCGAACACGGCACCAGCATCATCCTCATCACCCACGACATGGGCGTGGTCGCCGAAATGGCCGATCGCGTCATCATCATGCGGCACGGCCGCATGGTCGAGCAGGGGACAGCCGCCGACATTTTTGCCCGCCCGCAAGCCGACTATACGCGTGAGCTGCTCGCTGCCGTGCCGCGCATCGGAACCGGCGTCGGCCGCCGGAAATCCGTCGAAGCGGAAATGCGCGGGAGCGTCGCTGTCGTCAACGATCTGCATGTCCGCTTCGACCTGCACGGCGGCTTCTTCGGCAGGGTGAACCGCCGTGTCCACGCCGTCGAAGGCATCAGCTTTTCGATCGCGCCGCGCGAGACGCTGGCGCTGGTCGGCGAATCCGGCTGCGGCAAGTCGACCACCGCCAAGGCGCTGGCCGGGCTTGTGCCTTACCAGGGCGATATCGCGATCGGCGGACGCAATCTGGCGGGCCTTGGCCGTGACGAGCGCAAGGCGGTTCGCCGCGACGTGCAGATGATTTTCCAGGATCCCTATGCCTCGCTCGACCCGCGCATGCGCGTTGGCGACCTCGTCGCCGAGCCGTTGTTGATCCATGGCATCGCCTCGAAGGAAGAGCGCAGCCAGCGTGTGGCGGCGCTGTTCGAACGCGTCGGCCTGTCGGCCGACCAAATGGAGCTTTATCCGCACGAATTCTCGGGTGGCCAGCGCCAGCGCATCTGCATCGCGCGCGCTCTGGCGCTCAGGCCCAAACTCATCATCGCTGACGAAAGCGTTTCAGCGCTCGACGTGTCGGTGCAGGCCCGCGTGCTCGACCTGTTGAAGGAACTGCAGCGCGAGTTCGGCATCGCCTATCTGTTCATCTCGCACGACATGGCGGTGGTCGAGAACATTTCCGATCGTGTCGCCGTGATGTATCTCGGCCAGATCGTCGAAATGGGCACCCGCGACCAGGTCTTTTCAAACCCGCGCCACCCCTACACGAAGCGCTTGATCGAGGCCGTGCCGGTGCCCGATCCGGCAAAGCGGCGGCCGCGTTTCGCGCGTCTCGATCAGGAGATCCCGAGCCCGACTCGAAAAATCGGCGACGACCCGCCGAAACTGGCCCTGAAGGATCTTGGCAACGGTCATCTCGTTGCTGTTTCCTGACGCCAGCGAAGCCGTCGCCTCAAACCTGATCCGCGATCAGTCGATATTGGTCGGGCCGGCGATATCTGGCGAAGTCGAAATTCACCTTGCGGCAAACGGCAATGAGGTCGAGATCGGCACGATGGACGATCACCTCATCGTCGAGCGACATTGCCTGCGCCGCGATTTCGCCGGTCGGGGCGATGATGCAGGAGCCGCCGATCAAGGCCTGGCCGTCCTCGACGCCGGCCTTGGCCGCTGCCGCGACCCAGACCGTGTTCTGATAGGCGCCGGCCTGCATTGGCAGATGGTTGTGGAACATGCGCAGATGCGCCAGCGCCGGTGCCTCATCGAGCAGCAGCGGCGTGTTGTAGCCGATAAGGACAATTTCGGCGCCGTTGAGACAGAGCATGCGGTAGGTCTCCGGCCAGCGCCGGTCGTTGCAGATCGCCATGCCGACGCGCACGCCGCGATAGGCGAAGACCGGAAAGCCGAGATTGCCGGGCTCGAAATAACGGCGTTCGAGATGTACGGTCGTGCCCGGTTCCGGCTCGCTCGATCCGGGCACATGGATCTTGCGGTAGCGCCCGGCAAGCGTGCCGTCCTGCCCGACCAGATCCATCGTGTTGAAGCGGCGCGTTACCCCGTTCGCGTGCGTCAGCTCGGCATATCCGAGCGCGAAGCCTATCTTGAGGCGCGCCGCGGCGTCGTAAAGGCGCTGCGTCTGCGGGCCTGGCATAGCCGGCTCGAAGAACGCCTCGATCTCGGCCTGGTCGTCGATCCGCCAACGCGGAAAGAAGGTCGTGAGCGCGAGTTCGGGAAACACCGCGATTTCAGCGCCGGCGGCGGCCGCTCTTTCCAGAAGAGCGACGAGCCGGTCCACCGTTTCGGCCCGTTGCGCGCTTTTCTGTATCGGGCCGGTCTGGCAGACCGCGATGGTCAGGTCTCGAGCCATCGTCGTCTCCTCAGGCTGCAGCGGTCACCATGATCTCGACGCGATAGCCGTCGCCGGCGAGCCGGGCCTCGACCGTGGCCCGCACCGGCATGGCGCTTTTGTCGATCCAGGCGTCCCAGGCGGTGTTCATCTTGTCGAAGTCGGCAACGTCGCGCAGCCATACCGTGGCACTCAGGATCCTGGTCTTGTCGCTGCCGGCCTTCGCCAGATAGGTATCGATCTTGGCGAGCACGTCACGCGTCTGCTGCGTCGTATCGCCCGACAGATCGTCGGCCGTCATGCCGGCCAGATAGATAATTCCATTGTGGCTGAGCACGCGGCAGAAGCGGGGTCCATTCTCGAAGCGTTCGATTGTCATGCGGTTATCCCTATCACTGTGCTTTTGGTGCCGGCGTGGATGTCGCCCTGATCCGGCTAGGCGCAAGATCGCCCGGCTCGATGCCTTGACGCAACAGATCATCCGGCAATCGTCCGGTGCGGATCAGGTCACGGCATGCCCTGGCCAGCGCCGGCGACGTCTTGATGCCGTAGCCGCCCTGGCCCGCCAGCCAGAAGAAGCCTTCGGCCTTGGCGTCGAAGCCCACCACTGGCGAGGCGTCGCCGACAAAACTGCGCAGGCCCGCCCATCGATGTTCTATCCGGCGCACGTCGATTATCGTCGCGCGCTGCAGGCGATCGATCCCGACGGCGACGTCGAAATCATCTGGATAGGCGTCCATCGGCTCGCTCGGGGTCGCATCGGCCGGCGAGACGAAAATCCGGCCGGCGTCCGGCTTGAAGTAGAACTCCTCGCCGACATCGTTGACGAGCGGCCAGCCGGCGATGGAGACGCCATCTGGCGCTGCGACATGGAACGCGGTACGCCGCTTCGGCACCAGCCCGACCGGAGCAACGCCGGCCAAAGCGGCGATCCTGTCCGCCCACGCGCCGGCCGCGTTGACGAGGATCGGCGCGGCGAACAGTCCCTGGCTCGTCCGCAGGATCCAGCGATCCTTATGCCGCTCGACCGCATCGACGCCTGCATCAGTGACGATCCGGCCGCCACGCCTGCGCGTATTGCGCAGGAAACCCTGATGAAGCTCGTTGACGTCGATCTCGCGAGAGTTCGGTTCGACAAACGCACCGGCGACATAATCGGATCGCAGCGCGGGCACGCGCGCCAACGCCTCCTCGGGGCTGATCCGATGGATCGACGGAACAAGTTGGCGGGCTTTTTCGAGTTCCTCTTCAAGCCGGCTAAGCTGATCCTGGCGCGCGATAGTCAGCATGCCACGCGGAAGCATCAAGGGATGTTCGCAAAAACCCTCTGGCGGCGCTTCGAGAAAAGACCGGCTGGCGATCGCCAGCCGTCGGATGATGGCGTTGCCGTAATTCTCCGTAAAGCTCGCGGCCGACCGGCCGGTGGAGTGGTAGCCGCAATGGGTCTCCCGCTCGAGCAGGATGACCGAGGAGACGGCCGCCAGTTCATAGGCCGCGCTCGCTCCGGCAATGCCGCCGCCGATGATCGCGATATCGGCTTCTTGTATCGAGGCGCCGTCGGGAGATTTCATCGTCAGTATCCGCGAACGGGATCGACAACGTTTTCGAGCGGTTCACCCCGCAGAAAACGGCTGAGATTGTCGGCAAACATGCGCAGGGCTTCCTTCTCCCAGCCGTCATAAACCGACGAACAATGCGGTGTGACGATCACGTTCTCATAGCTCCAGATCGGGTGATCCGTTGGCAGTGGCTCGGTCGAAAAGACGTCGAGCGCGGCGCCTTTGATGCGGCAGCCGTCGAGCGCCGACAGCAGCGCTGCCTCATCGACGACGCCGCCGCGCGATACGTCGATGACCACCGCCGACGGCTTCATCGCGGCAAACGCCGCAGGGCCGATCAACCCGCGCGTCGCCTCCAGCAACGGCACGCAACAGGCGATGAAGTCGGCCCGACCCCAAAGCCCCGGCAATGCCTCGATGCCGTGAACCTCGTCGATATCGGCGGTTGGCCTGGGACGCGCACGCACGCCGAGCGTCGTCAGCCCCATGGCCTTCGCGCGCCGGGCCAACGCTTGCCCGGTCCTGCCGAGGCCGAGCAGCAGCAGCGTCTTGCCCTGGATCGGCTCGACCGTGCCGGCGATCCATGTCCGGGTGCGCTGATGCCTGGCGAAATTTCGAAGACCCAGCGAGAAGGACAGCATCGCTCCCAGCGCGTATTCGGCCATCATGTCGGCCGCGACACCGGCGGCGTTCGTCACCGTCACCTCTTCGGGATTCCAGGAACCCAGATGATCCGTTCCCGACCCGCCGACCGACACCCATTTCACCGTCGGGCTTTCGAGGAGAGCGGCTCGCGGAAAGCGCGCTGTGCCATCGAAACGCACCGAGTAGACGATCTCGGCTTTTGTCGCTTCTATCAAGGCTTCCAGACCAGCGTAGCTGTCACAAGGATAAACCGGCAACCCTGGATGCGTTTCCCGCAAAACCCTCATCGCCACAGCCGGCGCGTTGGTGTGGAGGATTACGCCAGGGCCAACTGTCGTCGTCACGATAAAGGGCCAATGCGCGGCGCTGCTCCTGGCGAGATACGCCGATACACGCCGTCCAGACTTTCTGCGAAGATATCAAACACGTTCCGGGCCGTGAGCTCGCGGAAAATCTGTTCGTTGATCCCGCCGCGTGTTGCATAGTCTTCGGCCAGATGCATGAAGCCCGTATCCGGCGTTGTTTCCGGTGCGTTTGCCAGCGCCTTGTACAGGGTGACGATATAGTCGCGCGCCCGCGCGTCCGCGACGCCATGCCCTTTCAGCCATCCATGGATTGTATCGAGATATTTGAAATAGGTGGCAAATGTCGCGGTAACGACGCTCAGCGCGTCGAACTCGCTCGAATCCTCGACCTCGATCACCTTTCCCAACCTGCCGAACAATGCCGCCATGTGTCGATCGGGCGGGCAAATGATTGTCGTTCCCTGCCTGTGAGCGATCATCGGCATAGGAAGTGCTTTCGTCACGTGCTCCACAGGCGCGATCAAGGCGGCTACCTCCTTGCGGGATAGGGTGGCGATCAAGCTGACGACGCGATGGTCCCGACGAAACTGCAATTCTGCAAGCACGTCATGCGCAATCTGCGGCCGAACCGCGAGCATGATCGTATCGCAACTGTCGAGGACTGCCTGATTATCGGGTGCAACGCGGACATCCGGATAGCGAAGAGCCAAGCCAGCAGCGATTTCCTCATTACGAGGCGATAGGAGAACCGACACGGAATTGTCCGCGGCGGATTTAAGTCCGGTGACAATCGCGGATGTCAGCGCGCCTGTGCCGATGAAGCCGAGTTTCATTGGATGTCCTGTAGCGTTGGTTCTGGATCGTCGTCAGCCGACAAATAGTACCAGCTCGGCGAGACTTTGGGATCAGGCATCACACGTCAGGCATGTCGCGACGTTCAGAGCCACCTTCGCACGCGTTGCTTGTAGTCGAGATACGCATCGCCGAAACGCCGCTCGAGGTAGGCCTCCTCGCGGGCGACGACACCGTAGCGGACCGTGATGGCGAGCGGCAGCGTAAGGATCAGGACCCACGGACTTTGCGCGGCTACGCCGATGCCGCCGTAGATGAGAAAAAAGCCGAGATAGATGGGATTGCGGGTCCAGCGGTAAATGCCGGTGGTCACGAGCACACGGGCGGGCTGGTTCGTGGGCAAAGGCGTCGCAGCGCGGGAGAAGTTGCGGACTCCCGCGGCAAAAAGCGCAAGACCGATGAGGATCAGGGACCCGGCGACGATCCAGGGCACCCCGTCGGCCTCCGGAATTGCGAACGGCAAAGGCAGCAGGCGATCCAAGACGAGACCGACCAGAACAGCGGCAGGAAAGAAAAGGATCGGTCGCCCAACGACGCCTGCCGTTCCGGTGTCGGTCACTTGTTGCCCAGCAGCAGGGTCCTTTTCCATGTCTGCTCCCGCAGATGCTGGAGGCTACGAAGCCCACAGACGCCTGCAACGACGTCGCCTAGAAACGACAACTAAGGTGTCATTCTAGAACTTGACAACAATGGTGTCAATCGCAGAAATTGACACAGACAGAGGGAACGAAGCGATGGCGTCGGCACGACAAAGGACCGGGGCGGGGGCGGGCCTGATCGGTGACGGCAAGGCCGAGGCGATCGCCGAGCTGATGCTCGAAGTGGCCCAGTGCTTCTTCAGAATACGGGCTCTCGGCCAGAAGACAGGGCTGATCACCAGTTGGGGCGGTGGTGCCTTCGGCTTCATGCGAAGCCTCGCGCTGCTTGGCCCGCTCACCGTGCCGCAGATCGCCCAGATGCGGCCCACCAGCCGTCAGCGCATGCAGCGGCTTGCTGATGAGCTTGCGGCCGAGGGGCTCGTCGAATTCATCGACAATCCGAAGCACCGGCGCTCTAAGCTTGTGCAGCTGACGCGCAAGGGCGACGCGCGCTACGGCGAGCTGAACGCCCAGCTCATGGCGACCGCCTCGACCATGGGCGTTGCTCTCGGCGAAGCGGATATCCGCAAGACCACCGAGATCGTGCGGCAGCTGAGCGACGATGTGAAAGCGCGGTCGGAGCGGCCGTCGTAGTGCGCGCTCCCGGCATTTTTCGGGTGTTGTCAGCTTAAGTCGGACAATGGTCCATCAGCCCGGTTTTTGCAGCGATTTGTCGTTACGACATTGCGCCAGGGGCAGGATTTCGCCCGAGATCACTCTGGTGATCCTTTGTTGGCTGGCGTTGGTCACCACGGTCATGCATGCACATCCGTAGCCGTAGCCCGACCCAGGCACATTGGTCTCGACGAATTGCCGGTCGTCAAAAGCCGGCACATTGTCGATGCCTTTGGGATCCTGTCGCCCCTGCATCTGGATCCACCAACCCCCGTCTCTGTCTGTCAGGATGAGGTTGCCGGGTGTCGGGCTGGAGTACCAGCCACAACGGCGCTCGGCATAGGAGGCCGCGGGTAGAGCCATGGCCAGGCAGAAACAGATGGCGAACGGCAGGCGCATGAAAAACCGTCTCCTCCCTTGTGGGTCTTATGGCTTCAACTCCGTGTCGTAATTTTCTTCGATCAATGCGCAATGAAGCGTCACGGGCTTCCTTTGGACAGCGCTGAGTTGACCGTCGATGAAATCGCAGCCGAGCAGATTGTCCGAACTGCTCTTGCGGGCCGATGCAACGTTGACGTTGACCTTGGGAGGGCCGGCGAGCCAGTCGAGACGCTTGGTATCGATCTTTGCGCCGCTGATATGGGCGTGGCCACCTGTGCCCGGTATCGCCACCTCGTCGTTTTGCTGCTCAAGATCGATTTGGCCGATCTCGTTGGCGTGCCTCTCGGCGCTCCGCTTCGGATCGCCGTAATAGTCGACAAAGACAACGATCCCCTCCTTTTCGGCCGCGAGCTTGGCAGCTGCCTTTTTGGAAAGCGTGACGTTAACGTCGAAGCTCATGTCGCCCTGGGCCGTTGCCGGCACGGCACATGCCAACAGCGCAGATGCCGCAATCGTCATTGCGAGCGACGATCCATGGCGTTTCACAATCCGCCCTCCTTCAACTCCTCGCGCGATGATGATGCCACGCGCCCTTTCATGCCTGGCGCCGACATCGTGCTCGCCGCCGCTTGATTGCGATTATGTCAATTCGCGGTTGGAACAGGGCAGCTCATGTCCCCTTCCTCGCATTTCAGGTAACCCTCGAAGTCCTTGACACGGGATTGCGCCAGGCCGTCCATGCACTGCGCGACGAGCATTGGCATCATGCTTCCTCCGGCCGCTCCCGCAGCCTGGAAGCTGCACTCCGCGTCGCGAAATTTGACCCAATCCCGCTGTGCTTGAATGAGAAGCTTCTTGCTATCCGCGTCGTCCTTCAGGCGAGCTTCGATCTGCTTGTAAAGCTCATTGAGCTTCTTGTCGGATTTCTTGAACGCGGCGTCGGCGCACGCGTTCAGGGCGGCCTGATCCTGGGCGGCATCGTAGCACTTGTCCTGGGCAAATGCCAAAGCCGGCATGGCCAGAACCATGGCAGCGGTCAGTATCGCGGTTTTCATCGGTCGTCTCCGTTTAGAAATCCATCTTGTTGACGGGGGCGCGTTCTCACGCCAACGGTGTCCGGCACGGTCGGCCGTTAATGGGAGTCGTCGTCGTCCGATCCATCAGCATCGTCGGTACTTGTCATCCGACGCGTCGTCGTCGGTGCTGTCGTCTTCAGTGTCGGTGCTGCTTCGTCGTCACCACCGTCATTCCGTAACCGTCTCGGCAAAACACTTTGCCAGATCTTGCGGGGCTCCGAGCTTCTTCGCCCAGGATACCAGTTCAGGCTTTTCCGACGGCTCGGCATAGCCGCCCCATACGTCGCGAAACTGCTTGTTTCCGTTGACTGCCTGGAAGAACATCACGCCGTCATCGCTGACGGGCGTGGAGACGTAGGCGGCGCTCCAGTTGCCGCTCTCCATGATCGTGATGAACTTCGCCTGAGCGGGCTTGAACTTGTTGTCCATCGCCGAGACGACGAGATGGGCATATTCCTGCTTGCGCGCCTTCGTCGCTTCGACCTTTACGCCGTCGCAGGCGTTGATCGCGGCGAAAGCGGACGTCAGCGTCATTCCCAGCCCCGTGAGGCCGATCATGACGATCTTTGCATGTCGTCGGATCCGGTCGCTGAATTCAGACATGAATGGCGTCCTTCTTCTTTGCTATGAGGTCCACTAATCGTCATCATCGTCGTCCGATGAGCTGTCGTCGTCCGGCGTATCGACCTGGCAGCCGATGCCCCTGCAACCTTGATAATTGCCGTGCGTATCGAAGTTGGGATTGCCCTCTTTGTCGTACTGCGGTCTGTCGTCGATGCTTTGATCCCCGTCGTCGGGATCGTCGACCTTGCACCCGAGCCCACGGCATCCGATGTAGCGGCCTCGCGTATCGAAGTTGGGATTGCCGTTCCGGTCGAACTGCGGCCGGTCGTCAATCCTTCGATCCTGTTTTTGGGGCCTATCCACCAGGCAACCTGTCCCGCGACAGCCATCATAGCCATCATCGGTTGTACAGCCCGCGAAGGCCAGCAACGCGGTGATCAGGGTCGCATAGAGTATGTATTTCATGATTATACCCCTGGCTGGCTGGCGGCGACCGCTCGTTCGTCAGATCGATAGTCGATAGCCGATGGTGATCCGAACCAGATCCCGGCGATAAAGGGCCGCTTTAGGGTCTGCCCGAACCTTATGGTCACCAGGCCGGAACCGTCCGGGATGGTGATGTTCCAGAGCCGTGGGAGGAGAGCGGACAGGATCGCCACGACGGCGACAATGCCAACGGCGATAGCTGCCAGATCCGGCATATCTGTCCCTCCATCCGAAGGCTGTTACAGGCGACCATCCCGCTCCTGTCGGCCGCGTAAAGTCCTTCATGATCCGGTTTTGTTGCTGACCAAAGGCACAGCGTGCTGGAAGATTGCACGGAAGTGGAACATAAGGCAAGTTTAGATTCATACAGATGATTAAACTTTAAATTAGAAATTTCTAACAAGCTAAGATATTCTCTCCATTTGGGGGATTATTCCTTTAGCCGTTGCACAATATTGCAAACAACCCGGGATACGCCTTCCGGAATAGGCCATCGAACACAATCGCGTCGTAGCGATGCTGGCCGGCACGCAGGAAATCCCGGGATTGCCCGGATGTTCGCCCGTCAACCATCCCGGTCACCGCCGCCGCGTGCTCGCCATCTGCATCGATGTCTCACACATCAGTAATTGACGTTAGAACATTTCAATGTATGCTGCAGCACTGAGACATCATATCTCAAAGCTGAGCCGTAGGGTCTCCGGTGATAACTGCTCCACAATTGCGCGCCGCCAGGGCGCTTCTCGGTATAGACCAGCGCAGGCTTGCCGAGTTGTCCGGCCTTTCGGTTCCGACAATTCAGCGCATGGAAGCCAGCGAGGCGATGATCCGGGGCAATGTCGATTCCTTGATGAAACTGATTGCGGCACTTGAGGCTGCCGGCATCGAGTTGATCGGGGAAGGCGCGACCAGCCAGGCTGGCGGACGTGGCGTGCGGCTGAAGGCGGGCCTCAATCCAGCCAGGATTTCCGGCGCCGACGATGCGGAAGCCGAGGTCGGCGGGAGCCTGCCGTGACGTCGATCGTTGCTCTTCTCTTGTGGGGTGTCGCCGCATTCTTGGGAACCGCCATATTGGCTGTCGCCGTCAGTCGGCGCGGTTCGGCAACACATCTGGTCTATGGCGCAACCCTCGGCGTCTCGGCCGTCATGTTCGCGATCGCCGCAGCGGGGCTGACAGGCAACCCTGCCGGCGTGTCCACTGTTACGCTGCCGCTCGGGCTGCCGTGGATCGGCGCTCATTTCCGTCTCGACGCGCTGTCGGCATTCTTTCTGGTCGTCGTCGATCTGGGCGGCGCCGTGGCCAGCCTCTATGGGCTTGGCTACGGCCATCACGAACCTGCGCCGCACCGGGTGCTGCCGTTCTTCCCGGCCTTCCTTGCCGGCATGAATCTTGTCGTGCTGGCCGACGACGCCTTCGCCTTCCTGCTGTCCTGGGAATTCATGTCGCTCGCTTCGTGGGCGCTCGTCATGGCGCATCATCGCGAACAGGACAATACACGGGCGGGCTACATCTATCTGGTGATGGCGAGCTTCGGCACACTGGCGCTGCTGCTCGCTTTCGGCCTGCTGGCCGGACCGGACGGAACCTACACATTCGACGCGATGCGAGCCGCCGAGCCAAGCCGGTTCGCCGCCGCCGCCGTCCTGGTTCTCATGCTGCTCGGCGCCGGCTCCAAGGCAGGCCTTGTCCCGCTCCACGTCTGGCTGCCGCTCGCTCATCCGGCGGCGCCAAGCCATGTCTCGGCCCTGATGAGCGGCGTCATGACGAAGGTCGCTGTCTATGGCTTCATACGCGTCATTTTCGACCTGCTCGGTCAGCCGGCATGGTGGTCCGGCGTCGTCGTGCTTTTCCTCGGCGGCCTGACGGCGGTCCTCGGCATCCTCTACGCCTTGATGGAAAAGGACCTCAAGCGGCTCCTTGCCTACAGCACCATCGAAAACATCGGCGTCATCTTCGTCAGCCTCGGTCTCGCGCTCGCCTTCAAGGCCAACGCGATGCCGTCGGCCGCGGCACTGGCGCTCACCGCAGCACTCTTCCACGTTCTCAACCATTCCCTTTTCAAGAGCCTGCTGTTTTTCGGCGCGGGCGCCGTACTCACGGTGACCGGCGAGCGCAATATGGAGAAGCTGGGCGGTCTTATCCATCGCATGCCGCTGACCAGCTTTGTCTTTCTCGTCGGCTGCGTTTCGATCTCGGCACTTCCGCCCTTCAACGGCTTCGTCTCCGAATGGCTGGCCTTCCAGGCCATATTGCAGAGCCCCGATCTGCCGCAATGGGGACTGAAGGTGATGGTGCCCGCTGTCGGTGGCCTGCTGGCGCTGTCGGCGGCGCTGGCCGCCGCCTGTTTCGTCAAGGCGTTCGGCATCACGTTTCTCGGCCGGCCGCGCTCCGCGGCGGTGGAGCAGGCGCAAGAGGTCGATCGCTACGCGCTGGCGGCGATGTTCGTTCTCGCTGCCCTTTGTCTGCTTGCCGGCATTCTGCCGGGCTTGGTCATAGACGGTCTTTCACCGGTGACGCTTTCGCTCATCGGCAACCGCATGCCGGTGCAGATGGCGCAGCCCTGGCTGTCGATCGTGCCGATCGCCGAGAGCCGCAGCTCCTACAACGGCCTGCTGGTGTTTGTGTTCATTGCAATCTCCGCATCGCTTGCGGCGTTCGTCATCCACCGCTTCGCCTCCCATGCGCTGCGGCGCGGTCCCGCTTGGGGTTGCGGCTTTCCCGACGTCACGCCGGCCGCGCAATACACGGCCGTCAGTTTCGCGCAGCCCATTCGCCGCGTCTTCGGCACATTCGCATTCCGTGCCCGGGAAAAGGTGGAAATGCCGCCGCCGGGCGCCACCGCTCCGGCACGTCTCACGGTGGAAATCCACGATGTGGTCTGGGAGACTTTCTACCAGCCGATCGCCGGCGCTGTCGGCTATGCGACCGAAAAGCTGAACCATCTGCAATTCCTGACCATCCGGCGCTATCTGACCCTGGTCTTCCTCTACCTCGTCACCTTGCTTCTGGTGCTCGCGCTATGGCCCTGATCCTTGAACTGGCCGTCCAGGGCGCGCAAATGGTGCTGGTGCTTTTGCTGGCGCCGCTGCTGACCGGCTTCGTGCGCAAGGTGAAGGCGAGACTGCTGCGTCGCCGGGGACCTTCGCTGATCCAGCCCTACCGCGATCTCCTGCGGCTGATGCGCAAGGAGGTCGTCCTGGCCGACAACGCATCCTGGCTGTTTCGCGTCATACCCTATCTGATCTTTGCCGCCACATGGGTCGCCGCCGCGCTCATCCCGACATTCGCCACCGGCCTCACCTTCAGCTGGACCGCCGATCTCATCGCCATCGTCGCGCTGCTTGGCAGCGCGCGTTTCTTCCTGGCTCTGGCGGGCATGGATGCCGGCACGAGCTTTGGCGGCATCGGCGCAAGCCGCGAGGTGATGATCGCTTCATTGGCCGAGCCCGCCATGCTTTTGATCGTGTTCAGCCTGGCGCTCGTCGCCGGCGCGACGCAACTCTCCACCGTTGCCGCCGTCATGGGCTCGCCGGAGGTCGGCCTGCGGGTATCGCTCGGCATGTCGCTGATCGCTCTCGTCATGGTGGCGCTCGCCGAAAACGCCCGCATACCCGTGGACAATCCATCCACCCACCTGGAACTCACCATGGTTCACGAGGCGATGGTGCTGGAATATTCCGGCCGCCACCTGGCGATGATCGAGTTCGCCGCCTTCCTCAAGCTGCTGCTCTACGTGTCGCTGATTTCCTGCGTCTTCATTCCGTGGGGGCTGGTGACCGCCCGGTCCGGGCTGGGAGCTTATGCCCTGGGCGTCGCTGTCTACATCGGCAAGCTTGCCGTGAGCGGCATTCTGCTTGCGGTGTTCGAGACCGCCATCGCCAAGATGCGCGTTTTCCGCGTCCCGGATTTCCTCGGCGCCGCCCTCATGCTGGCGCTGCTCGGCACGCTCTTGCTGTTCGTCTCACGGAGCCTTTGATGAACGGTCTCACCTTCGATATCGCTCATCTGCTCGCCGGCGGCCTGGTTCTGGTCAGTTTCATGATGCTGTACCAGGATCGCCTGTTTGCGCTGATCAACGTCTTTGCGCTTCATGCGATCGTGCTGGCTTTGTCGGTGGCCTGGCAGGCCTACGTCCAGGACGCCCATCACCTTTATGTCACCGCGGCGATCGCCCTCATCTTCAAGGCGATCGTCATTCCCGTCGGGCTTCATCGCATCATCCAGCGGCTCGGCATCCATCGCGACATCGAGACCGCCGTCGGCATCGGTCCGACCATGCTGGCCGGCATCGGCCTGGTGGCCCTGTCGATGGTGCTGATGCTGCGGGTCACGCCTGAAGCCGATCCGCTGGCGCGCGAGGATCTGGCCTTCGCGCTGTCGATAATATTGCTAGGCCTGCTGGTGATGGTCACCCGCCGCAACGCCGTCAGCCAGGTTGTCGGCTTCATGTCGCTGGAGAACGGCCTGGTGCTGGCCGCCACCGGCGCCAAGGGCATGCCGCTGGTCGTCGAGATCAGCGTCGCCTTCTCGATCCTGATCGCCTTCATCGTCATCGGCGTCTTCCTGTTCCGCATCCGCGAAAGGTTCGATTCGGTCGATGTCGGTGCACTCGACGACTACAGGGGAGAACGCCGTTGACCGCTCCCTTCGATGCGGTGGCCGCCATCCTGCTGATCCCCGTCGGCGCGGCAGCGCTTCTGGCGGCGCTGCCGAACTACAAGATGTCGGCGGGCCTGAACGTCGCGGCGAGCTTCCTGACCTTGCTCGCCGCGCTGTCACTGTTCGTCACCGACCGGCCGCAACCCGGCCAGTACCTGCTTGTCGACGATCTCAACATCGTTTTCATCGTGCTCAACACATTCGTCGGCTTCACCACCAGCGTGTTCAGCGCCTCCTACATTGCGCACGAGCTGGAGACCGGCCGGCTGACCGCGCCGAACCTGCGCTTCTATCATGCGATGTACCAGATCATGATGTTCGGCATGAACCTCGCCTTCGTGTCGAACAATATCGGTCTGATGTGGGTGGCGGTGGAGCTTGCCACGCTGACCACCGTGCTCATGGTCGGCATCTACCGCACGCATGAGGCGCTGGAGGCCGCCTGGAAATACTTCATCCTGGGAAGCGTCGGCATCGCGCTTGCGCTGTTCGGCACCATCCTCGTCTACATGGCCGCGCAGCCGGTCGTCGGCGAGGGCACCGATGCCATGGTCTGGACGGTGCTTATCGAACAGGCGGCGCGTTTCGACCCGGCCTTGCTCAACGTCGCCTTCGTCTTCCTGCTGCTCGGCTACGGCACCAAGGTCGGTCTTGCCCCCTTGCACGCCTGGCTGCCCGATGCGCATGCCGAAGGCCCGACGCCGATCTCGGCGGTGCTGTCGGGCCTGCTGCTGAATGTCGCGCTCTATGCCGTGCTGCGCTTCAAGCTGCTGCTCGCCGCGAGCCCGGAGGCGATAGCGCCTGGACCACTGATGGTTGCGATGGGGCTCACCTCGCTCATCTTCGCGGCCTTCATGCTCTACCGCCGGCGCGACATCAAACGCCTGTTCGCCTACTCCTCGATCGAGCACATGGGCATCATCGTCTTCGCGTTCGGCATGGGCGGCCCGCTGGCGAACTTCGCCGGCCTGCTGCACATGGTCATGCACAGCCTGACCAAGTCGGCGATCTTCTTCGCCGTCGGCCACATCGCGCAGGTCAAGGGAACGCAAAAGATCGCCGACATAAGGGGGCTGACGGAAACCCATCCCGGGCTTGGCTGGGCGCTGGTCATCGGCGTCGTTGCCATTGCCGGCCTGCCGCCGCTCGGCATCTTCATGAGCGAATTCCTGGTCGTGAGCTCGACCTTCGCAAGACAGCCGCTGCTGGCGATCCCTTTGGTGTTCGGGCTTCTCATCGCCTTCGGCGCGCTGCTGCTGCGGCTGACCGGCGTCGCCTTCGGCGAGCCGCGCGGCAGCACAGCACCCGTCGAGGCATCCTACGTGCCGATGTATTCCCACCTGGCGCTGGTGGCTGGCGCCGGCATCTACCTGCCGGCACCTCTGGTCACCTGGTTCCAGCACGTCGCGACCATCCTGGGATGAAGCGGATGAGCAAGAGAAAGATGCCCGCGCTGACCGGCCTCATCGAGGCCGGCCGCCCTGTCGAGCACCACGCCCCGTGGCGGCGCGCCATGGTGGCGCCGAAAGCCTGGAACCTTGCCGTCGAGCAGCTTGCCGAGGGCCGCTGGAGCCTGCTCGGTCTTTGGGGCGAGCCGGACACCGTCCACATGGCGCTTCTCGACGCGGCCGATATCGGCGTCATCAGCCTGAAATGCCCCGGCGGCCGCTACCCGTCGGTCGGCCAGCTTCATCCGCCGGCCCTGCGCCTCGAGCGCGCCGCCGCGGACCTGTTCGGGCTCTCGCCGCAAGGACTTCCCGATACACGCCGCTGGCTCGATCACGGCCAATGGGGCATCGGCAATCCGCTGGGAATGCCGGCTCAGGCGCCGGCCACGGCATCCTCCTACCGCTTCCTTCCCGCCGAAGGCGACAGCCTGCACCAGATCCCGGTCGGGCCGGTGCATGCCGGCATCATCGAGCCCGGGCATTTTCGCTTCACGGCAAGCGGCGAAACGGTTGTCCGGCTGGAAGAGCGTCTCGGCTACGTGCACAAGGGCATCGAAGGCCTGATGGCGGGTTCGCCTGTCGAGCGCGCGGCCCAACTGGCGGGCCGGACGTCCGGCGACAGCACCGTCGCCTATTCGCTTGCCTTTGCCCGCGCGGCCGAGGCGGCACTCGGTGTCGAGGCTCCGCCGCGCGCGGTCTGGCTGCGGGCGCTGATGGCCGAGCTGGAGCGCCTTGCCAACCACCTCGGCGATATCGGCGCCATCTGCAACGACGCTGCCTTCGCGCTCATGCTTGCCCATTGCGGCGTACTGCGCGAACGCGTCTTGCGCGCCGGCGATGCGGCCTTCGGCCACCGCCTGATGCGCGACCGCATCGTGCCCGGCGGGGTGGCAAGCGACCTGGGCGAAGCGGGGACGGCCGCGATTCTGTCCGCGATCACCGAGATCAGGCAGCGCTTTCCGCATCTGGTCGAACTCTACGACAACACGGCATCGCTGCAGGACCGCACCGTCGCCACCGGCCGGCTCAAGCCGGAACTCGCCCGGCAATACGCAGCGGGCGGCTATGTCGGCCGCGCCTCCGGCCGGGCCTTCGATGCGCGCCGCAGCCCGGGCTATGCGCCCTATGACGAACTCGCCTTCGACGTCCCTGTCCTCCAGGAGGGCGACGTGAATGCGCGCGTCTGGATCCGCATCCGCGAGGTCGAGCAGAGCCTGTCGCTGGTCGAACAGATCCTGCAAAAACTGCCCGGCGGCCCGATCCGCGTCGGCATCCCCGAGCCGGATGGGCCACGTGGAGGCATGGCGCTAGAGGGTATGGCGCTGGTCGAGGGCTTCCGCGGCGACATCCTGGCCTGGCTGCGCATCGGCGCCGGCGGCATGGTCGAGCGCTGCCACCTGCGCGACCCGTCATGGTTTCAATGGCCGTTGCTTGAAGCGACGATCGAGGGCAACATCGTCGCCGACTTTCCGCTCTGCAACAAGTCGTTCAACTGCTCCTATTCCGGCCACGATCTCTAGACCATGATCCCGAACCGAAGGTCGGCGAAAGCAAAAAGAATCATGGTCAAACAAGAAGGCACGCAGCCATGCGCAAGCTTCTCTTCGAAAGCCTGATACGCCCCCCGCTCACCGAGCGTCCGCCGGCGGTGAGCGGAAGTGCGGTCGACGAGCTCGCCCGCGCCGTCGACGGCGCGGCCCGCAAACGGCTGGGCCGAAGCCTGTCGATCCGGGCGGTCGACGCCGGTTCCTGCAACGGCTGCGAGCTCGAGATGCATGCGCTGGGCAACGCCTTCTATGACATCGAGCGTTTCGGCATCCGCTTCGTCGCCTCGCCGCGCCATGCCGACGTGCTGCTCGTCACCGGGCCGGTCACCAAGAACATGCGCGAGGCGCTGAAGCGAACCTGGGACGCGACACCCAACCCCAAATGGGTGGTCGCCCTCGGCGACTGCGCCAGGGACGGCGGCTGTTTCGCCGGCAGCTACGCCGTCACGGGCGGCGTCTCGGAAGTGCTGCCGGTCGACCTGCACATCCCAGGCTGCCCGCCGCCACCGGTGGAGATTTTGAAAGGGCTGCTGGCATTGCTGGATGGGGTGAATGTTGGGGCTGCTGCCCGAGGTTGAAATGCCGACGAGATCCGGCCGTGCTTCGGGTCACTGAGGGCGCGGATCGCATTGCGCCAAAGGGCTACCGTTTCGCGCATGGTCATCTTAGGAATGTGATCGATGACACCAGCCATTTTACGGTGCGCAGTTGTCTCCTGCGGACATCATGATTTCAAGGCGACATATCGAGCTAGATTGATCCCCTTGCGGATTTCTGTACCATAATTTTTCGAAATGCCCGCGCGCACCGCAATTTCCTGCAATGGCATTCCATCGAGTTCATCAGCATATCTGATCCCGAAAAGATGCACATGAACCGCCTTCTCTTTATCGGGTGCGGTTGAATACATTTGTGCCAGAATCTTCGCGGCATCCTCGATTTTCATTCTAGTCCCCCAACAAGTTTCGTTATTTCGCAACGCGTTTCGACCAAGCGCGATGGACGAAATCCAACTCGGAAACCCAGAATGCCTCTTGGTCTGACGTTTCGCGACCAAGCCCCCGCGCCATTTCGTAAAAGCCTGGGCCAGGCTTCTGGTCGCCATGTTTGTGAACAACAACGACCGTCAACATTCCGCGACCGGCCGCGTCCTCTTCCGCCGCGATCTCGCCGAGAAAATGAGAAAGCCGGGGATCGTGAGGTTCAAGGCTGATTGCGCGAATAGCCGACACGAGTTCGGAATAGGAAATTGTCTTCGGAATCCGCGCCCGCGAAATCATCGCCTGCTTTGCTTCCGCCTTCGCCTTTTCCCAATTGGTCTCTGAAAAACCGTGCCTGAAATGGTCCCGCTTCATGTTGCCCCTCACTCCACCGCAAACACCTTCATCACCTCATCACCAAGGTGGTTGATGACCTTCACCGCGATGCGGCCGGATTCCGGTTTTGGGAACGGGCGCGATGTATCGGAATAGAGGCTGTCCCAGGCCTCCTTATCGATCTCAGCCTTCAGTGTCGTCTTGAGCGCCTTGTAGGGATCGTTCGCGCCAAGAAAATAGGCGTGGCGGACGAAGAAGCTCTCCTCGTTGTAGTCCGTGTCGAGCATCCAGAGCGCTATGCCGTCGGTGCCTTCGGAAATCACTTCGCCGGTTTGCGGCTTAAACACATCGACGCCGAAGACCTTCACACGGATCAGGTCGCCTCCGGCGTCCTCGATCTTGATGTCGGGCTCGCCGAAGATCACAAACAGATTGCCGGCACCGGTCGCCTTGAGGTCCGCGCCCATGTGCAGATCGGGGTTCATGCGGGCTTTGAGCACCGGCACGCGGCCGAGCTTGTCGAATTCGGCGGAATGGGCGTCATAGTTGAAAGCGCAGGCTATCAGCACGTCGAAGCCTGCATCGCCCGCCTCGCGCGCGGCGGCGACGAGATCGGGCCGCGAGACCGTGCCGAATTCCGGGCCGATAAAGATGCCTGCGCGCTTTTGGTGCTCGCCTTCCATGAAGGCGCCCTCGGCGCAGATAAAGCGGCCCGGCCACCCGGTCAGCGCAGTGAAGGTGATCCGGTCTTCCTTGTGCGCCTGTTGAACCCCGGCGGCTTTCAGGTTTTCGAGGATCATATGGGCAAAGTCGGTGACTGCATCGCCACGCTCCGCCGCCTTGCGCTTGCCTTCGGCCGCTTCGAGCACATCGACTAGTTCGTCGTTCCAATCGACCACCAGTGTCCGATGAGGCGAGAGGCTTTCGACCGTAAAGGGACCGGCTACGCGGACGCGGCTATTGTCCGGATAGGGCTTGTCGTAAAGAAATTCGGACTCCGCCTTGGCCGCGATGGAAGCGTCGATCTCTTTCTGACGCGCGATTCGTGCCTCCCACCAGTTGGCATGAGTAGATCTTGCGTCGGCGGACCATCCCGCCGCGACCTCTCGCGGCATCTCCCATTCTTCCCATGCTTTGCCGAGCGCAACATTGAGCTTAGCCCGCAAAGGCTCCAGAGATGCGTGCCAAGTGTCCCAGATCGTATCGATCTCCTTATTGTTCGCGATGGCCTTGAGTGTGATGTGTGGCACGCGGTCGTAGACGAAGCCGTGGCGCAAATCGCCACGTGTTGGCGTGGTTTTCGGAGAACGGCGCGTCAACTCGGCTTCCTTGCGCTGGCCTTCGGGGCTGTCCGCCAAAAGGAAGTATGGATAGCGCGCGCCCATCAATCGTGAGCGGGCAAGTGCAATAGCGACACGACTGGTGTCGATGGTAATCCAGCGGCGTCCCCATTGCTCGGCTACATAGGCGGTTGTGCCGGAGCCGCAGGTCGGATCAAGCACGAGATCGCCAGGATCAGTCGCCATAAGCACGCAGCGCTCGACCGTCTTCGATCCCGTCTGAACGACATATATTTTCTCGTCAGTAAAGTTTCCGGTGCCCGTATCGGTCCAAATGTTTGCATATGGCAAAGCCGCAAAATCAGTATGATATCGGCGATAGCGGAAGCTATTCTCAGCAACGTGAACCCGCTCTGATTTCAGAAGCCGCCCCAGTCCAACTGGGAAATTTGGCTTCCAATGCGAATTCTTTGCAAAAGGGTCTTGGCGAACTCCCCTATATTCGAACGGTTGCGGTTCGGTTGATCGACCTTGCGAAATGAGGTTGTCAGGATTGTAAGGTTTTGCCCCGGTCGGGATATCAGACCGACCATCCTTCTCCGTGGCATTCACTCCGCGATATGTGAAATCCGAGTTCATCAACCAAGTCGCGTTACCTTTTCCAAGTTCATATGGTTTTTCTCTGTAAAGTGGTCGGCTCTTTAGCTTTTCTCGGTTTTTCGAATACCAAAGAACGAAATCTGAAACGTTCGAGATTGCGTCGGCGGAAAATCCATACGTCTTTTGAATAACGATCTCACTTACGATATTTGCTTCCCCAAAAATCTCGTCCAAGACGCTCCGGACGCGGTGAACGTTCTCGTCGCCGATCTGAACAAAAATACTGCCGCTCTCATGGAGAAGATCGCGCGCAACCGTCAGCCGGTCGCGCAGATAGGTAAGGTAGGAGTGGATGCCATCACGCCACGTATCGCGAAAGGCGCGCACCTGTTCGGGTTCTCGGGTGATCTGGTCCTTCGCGCCGTCCTTCACGTCGCGCGAGGTCGTGCTCCACTGGAAATTCGAGTTGAACTTGATGCCATAGGGCGGATCGAAATAGATGCATTGCACCTGCCCGCGGAGGCCTTCGCGTTCGGCAAGGCTCGCCATCACCGATAGGCTGTCGCCCGAGATCATTCGGTTCGACCAGTGCTGGTCGTGAGCATAGAACTCGGTCCTAGATTCGAGATCGAGCCCGTTGAAGTCGCCAAACAGATCAGCCATCGGCGGCGTCGCTTCGTCCTCTCGCGCCTTCGACTCCCGCTTCAGGTCATCGATAATGACTTTCGGATGCACCTTCTCTTGGATATATAAAGGCGGCGCCGCGACGATGAGATCGGACCAGTCCTGATCGTCCTTTCCACGCCAGACAAGTTGCGGATCAAGATCGCGGTTGCGCCGCTCGTAAGCGAGTTGAACCGGTGTCTTGTCTTCCTCGCGCATTACGCTTTCGAATTCCGCTGTCGGAATATTCCTACGCCTCGCGGCGTCATGCTTCAGCGCGGTGACCTCGATCGGTTTCTTCGCCATTACGGGTGTCCCCTCTTGCGCAAGCTAACTCGGTACCGATACGGAGCAGTTTCCTCAACACGCACTATGTCGCCCGCCGCAGCACCATTGGCAGTGAAGAACTGACGGACCCATCCACGGGCGCGGAAGAACTCCTTTTCGCCATCAATGTCCGTTTCAACCGGCAAGGCCCCACCCCAATCGACAAACGCCGATTTTGGTGCAGCCAGGCTCCTGTTCGGCCCGCCGATCAGATCGCTTGGAAAACGATGGATGAAGCCCCGCATGTAGAAGTGATTATGCTGAATGTTAGCGTCCGTAATTTCGACCTCGCCCCACATACCCGATGCGGCACTTTTACTCACCCTCTTTGCCATCACGCCGCCTGCCTCGTGGTCAGTCCGTCAATCAGTTGGTCGAACTGCGCCTCAATTTCATAGACTGCCGTGAACTCCGCAAAGGCCCAACGGCCAAACTTGCCCAAATTGTTCACACCCGGCACCCAGTAGGCGCGCATGGTGTTGGCTTTCTCCTTGGCGTTCTCACCGCGAAAGCCCTTGATTTCGACAATCAGGTTCAGCGGCTCAACCAATCCTTCCTTGGAGAAATGGCCGTCGTCCACTTGCACGATGAAATCGGGAATATATTTCCTCGGGGTCGAGCCCATCAGATAAGGTACTTCAAAGCCAAGGTTCTGGTTCTTCACATAGGCGCGAACTTTCGGATGGGCCTCGGCCACGCGGCAGAACTCGGCTTCCCAATCGCTGTCGCAAACCACCCAGTTGACGTGGCACTTCGGTGGCGGGCCGTTCGTCTGCCAGCGAGTCTCCTTCGAGGTGGTGAAGTTCACGTATGCCGTCGAACCGGTCGGGTTATAAGCGTCGAGGATCGCCTTGACCGGATTCTCGCCGACGAGACTCAATGTGATTGCGGCCTTAATCCGCTCGGCCGCCATGTCGGCGATCTCTTTGTAAATCAGCTGCGCGGGATAAGTGCCGCCGGTGCATTTGAGATAGCCGCCTTCGAGCCACTGGCGTGTGATGCGCTTCAATTGCCCAAAAAGGTGGAGCTTCGGCTCCTCACCGGGATCGCGATACTTGTTGTAGAGCAGGTGCCGCGTGAGGTGAAACAGGATCGTCGAGGATCGCATATCCTCGAGATGCGCGATCGTCAGATCGACGCCTTCGCCGATGATCCCCTGGTTCTTCGTCACAGACGGCCCGACAAGCTGCGGTGTAAGTTCAAGGACGTGATCTGGACCGAACGTTGCTTCGAGGCGTTCATCGGGCAGTTCGACGCGATAGCCTTCGACGCGCGGGAAGATAATCTCCAAGGCGTCACGATCCGGCTTGACCGCGTGAACGCGGACCGTCTCGCGCGGCGGAGCCGGTTTGACCACCACGGGTTTTGCGGCGAAGTCGAACGGGATGCCGAGCACATCGGCATATTCGACGTTGAACAAGTCCTCGTCGTTCAAATCGTAGGACTGGCGGCGCAGACCGCGACCGACGACCTGCTCGCAAAGGAGCTGCGTGCCGAAAGCGCGAACGCCAAGAATATGTGTGACGGTGTTCGCATCCCAGCCCTCAGTCAACATCGAGACTGAGACCACGCAGCGGATTTGCTCGCCGAGTTTCCCCTTCTTGCCGACCGTGTTCATGACTTCACGAAGCAGCGTCGCTTCGTCGATCGTATCGCCCGCGTGAATATCGCCGGTTCGTTCGATCATCTCGCGGCGGAAGCGCTCGATCTCATCGGCAGCCATCTCGCGGAAGTCCTTGTCTAGCGCTTCGCCGGATTCAAGCTGCGCGCTATCGATCAGGATCGTGTTCGGCCGCGCGATGCGGTTGCCGAAGTTGTCATAATTTCGGAACAGCGCCAGGCGGCCGTTTTCGAGCGTGGTCGATCCGTCGTCGTTTTCGCGATGGAAGCCCGAAACGTATTTGTAGACGAGTTCGGAGGTCGACGTATTGTTGCAGACGACGATGAAGACCGGCGGGGTGCCAATATTCGCGTTCTCCCACAGCTCGAATGTCTTCTGGTAGTGGCCATACAGCGCTTCGAGCGCTGTCAACAGTTCGGCAGGAAGGCTCAACGGATCGAGTGATTTGCCGGACGCGTTGCGTCCCTTCTTTGGCAGTTTCTTGCCGATGTGGTCCCAAAGATTCCTGAATTTCGGCGTGTCGCCGCCAGGCACATTGTCGGCAACCGGCACACGCGGCAACTTGACGATCCCGCATTCAATTGCGTCCATCAGGGAGAAGTCGCTCATCGTCCAAGGGAAGAGCGTGCCCTCGATGTATCCTGATCCACGCAGGAAGAAGGGCGTAGCCGAAAGGTCGTAGACAAGCGCCAGGCCGAGCTTGCGCTTGACGGCTTCGAGGCCGGAAATCCACATACGTGCGGCCTCGTTATTCTCCTTCGCTTCGTCCTTTTCTTCGCCCTTCAGGTCGCCTTCGGTTTCGCCGGTCGCGTCCTTCACGCGCTCACGGTAGCAATGGTGCGCCTCGTCGTTTAGCACGACAATGTTTTTCATGCCCATGAGTTCGGGCATGACGCGCTGAAGCATCTGGCCCTCGGTCTCCAGGGTTTGCAGCTTTTCGCCGCGCCACCCTTCGATCGCGGTGCGCGTGCCTTTGGCGACATCCATGCGCTCGCGGAGCTTGAAGGCGTGATAGTTCGTGATGACGATCTTGGCGCGGTCGATGTCCACCAGCATGTCGGGCGGCACGATCTCGCGATGCCGATAATAGCTCTCCGGATCGTTCGGCATCAGAACGCGCAGCCGGTCCCGGATGGTGATGCCCGGGGCGACAAGGAGAAACCCACGCGAGAACTGCTTGCTGTTCGGATGCCGCACGGCATTGACGGTTTGCCAGGCGATCAACATGGCCATGACGGTCGTCTTCCCGGCGCCCGTCGCCAGCTTTAGCGCCAGACGAAGCAACTCGGGGTTGGCCTGTTCGTTGGCGCCCTTGATGTGTGCCCAGAACTTTGCAACGCGCGCGCCGAGCTTCGGTGCAACCTCGGTGAGCCAGATTGCGGTTTCGACCGCCTCGATCTGGCAGAAGAACGGTCGAACGCCCTCGAACTGATGCTGCCGCCAGTGCTTGAGCAGCCGGGCGGTTTCTGGAGTTACGAGCCATTGGTCAGGGTTGGGCAGATTGCGCCATATCTCGACGTAAGTCCGAACCTCATTGATGATAGGAGTCGGATTGTATTCCTGTTCTTCTGTCGACAGGTCGTCATCCGTACCAAGCAGAAGCGAGCCCTGCTTCTGGTTTTGGCGACGCTTCTTCGGCTTCGGGACGGGCGTGATCAGATCCGAGCGGCGACGCGTTTCGATGATCTGATTGGTGGGCTGACCATCAGTATCCAGCTCCCAATGCCGTCCAGGAAAGGCGTAGGGCGAATTCAGGATCGGCCGTTCGAAAAATTGCTCCAAAATCCCCCAGAAGATGTTCGCTTTTTCCGAATCTTTAGCTGCGCACCACTACTCGACCGCATCAATACGCTGTGACCGACCCGAGGCATAGGTGACGTTTTGTACCGGACACATGGGTAACACTTTTGGCTTTTGTCCGGAGGTGTTGATGCCGTGGAGAGAGTGTTCGGTGATGGAGGAACGTCTTCGTTTCGTGGCTCGCCTTCTCGATGGGGAAGGCATGAGCGATGTGTGCCGGGAGTTCGGGATTTCGCGTAAGACCGGCTACAAGATCTTCAACCGCTACAGGCGAGAAGGGGTAGAGGCGCTGTGCGATCGTTCGCGCCGGCCTGTGCGCTACGCCAACCAGCTGCCCGAGCCGATCGAGCGTCTGATCGTCGATTGCAAGCGCGACAAGCCGCACTGGGGCGCGCGCAAGATCAGGGAACTGCTGGTCAGGCGGCTGGCCGGCGACGTGCGTATTCCAGCCAAAAGCACCGTCCATGCGGTGCTCGACCGCCACGGCCTTGTGAGCCAGGCCCACAAGAGGAACCGGGCGAACAAGGCCATGGGCACGACGCTCTCGCAGGCGGTGCGGCCCAACGATCTGTGGTGCGCCGACTTCAAGGGCGAGTTCAGACTCGGCAACCGCCAATACTGTTACCCGCTGACGGTCACCGACCAGGCCTCGCGCTACCTGCTTGCCTGCGAAGCTCTTGAATCAACGAAGGAAGCCCCGGTCATCGAGGCTTTCGTCCGGCTCTTCAAGGAACGCGGCCTGCCCGTCGCCATCAGAAGCGACAATGGCGTGCCCTTCGCCAGTCCCAACGGCCTCTACAACCTGTCCAGGCTCTCCGTCTGGTGGCTCAGGCTGGGAATCGCCATCGAGCGCATCAAGCCCGGCCGCCCGCAACAGAACGGCCGCCACGAGCGCATGCACCTGACGCTGAAGAAGGAGGCCACACGCCCGCCGGGCATGAACGCCCTGCAGCAGCAGGCCGCCTTCGATGACTTCATGAGCGAATTCAATGCCGAAAGGCCGCACGAGGCGCTCGCCATGAAGACCCCGGCCGAACTCTATACGCCGTCCTCAAGACCCTACGGCGGGCTGCCGGACCTGACCTACCCCTTCCATGACAAGGACATCATCGTCACCACATGCGGACGTATCTGCATGATGAGGAAGAAGATCAACATCTCCCATGTGCTCGCCGGCCAGAGGCTCGGCATCAAGGAAGTCGACGACGGCATTTGGCTCGTCTCCTTCATGCACTATGATCTGGGATATATCGACTTGGAACAGAGGACCTTGCAAACAATCGACAACCCGTTCGGCACGAGGTTGTCACCCATGTCTTAGGTACAAGCTGTTACCTATGTCTCCGGGCCGGACACTGATGTTTCTGGCGCACCCGACAGGATTCGAACCTGTGACCTCTGCCTTCGGAGGGCAGCGCTCTATCCAGCTGAGCTACGGGTGCCTTCAGGATCGACGATCCGGAAAACGAAGCAGCCGAGTAACCGGCCCGCCACGGCTTCTTAGCGGAAGCCGGGGCGGGCTTCAACGGGCAAGTGGCCAGCGGCAGGGCTGCGAACTCGGAATAACGCATTTTTCGGATTCCACGGAGGCTCACGATCTGGAGCCTGCCCCCGAAGGTGCGGGAAGCAAGCCCGAGGCCGGCAAACCTGCGGTTTTATCGGAGAGCCGAAGCCTGAAATGAAAAACCCGCCTCGGCCGGTGGGCGCAAATCAGCACTATGAATAAATTCCTAGCATAACTGCCGTCACCTGTCAAGTTGAAACTGACACGCCGATCACGAGCCCGCCCCCGCCGAACGCCCCCTCATTCCTGCGCATACAGCAGCCGCGTTGTCGTCGCCGTCGACAGGCTGCGCTGGATCAGCGCCTCGACATGGTCGTTGCGCTGGCGCGCGCTGTCGGCGCCCATCACCACGAGGATGAGCCGGCGGCCGTCGGCGTCGTAGGAGGTGACGATGTTGAAGCCGGAGGCTCGGATATAGCCTGTCTTGATGCCGTTGACGCCGCGGACGCGGCCGAGCATGTCGTTGTGGCCGCGCACCAGCCTGCCCCGGAACATGAAGTCGCTTTCGGAGAAATAGTGGAAATGCTGCGGGAAGCGGGCGCGCAGCGCCATGCCGAGCACCGCCATGTCGCGCGCCGTCGTCTGCTGGACGCCGTCCGGCAGGCCCGAAGCGTTGCGGAAGACGGTGCTGCGCATGCCGATCTGGCGCGCCCTGGCGGTCATCGTCGCGGCGAACGCGTCTTCGCTGCCGCCGAGATATTCGGCGACGGCGACCGCCACGTCATTGGCCGATTTGACGACGATCGCCCGGATCGCCGTTTCGACATCGATCGTCTCGCCGCGCCTGAAGCGCAGCTTGGTCGGCGGCTGCCCGGCGGCGTTGGCCGAGACCGGGATTGGCGTTGCCTTGCTGACGCGGCCTGAATCCAGCGCCTCGAACAGCAGGTAGAGCGTCATCATCTTGGTTAGCGACGCCGGATAGCGCGGCGCCGTCGAATTGACTTCGTACAGCGTCTTGCCGCTGCTGCCATCGATGACGACAGCCGCATATTTCTGCGGCGCCGCCGGCACCGCCAGCATGGTCTCCGGCGGCGTCGTCGTGCAGCCGGCGACAAACAGCAGCAGCGCAAGTGCGGCGGCAAATCTCGGGGTGAGCGGAAGGAGGCGCAGTTTGGACAAGATGGGTCTGAACGCAAGCTGTTGCTGAAACGGACGGAAACTAGCGTAACCCATTGGCGCCGTCCATTTGGTTAACCACTGGCCGAGCGCGGGAGCATCGCCTGTCCACAGATCCTAAGACGGGCCGGCGCTGCGCAGGTCCTGGCGCGGAAAATGCCGGCTGCCCGGCTTGCGCAAGCGGGCGGAGCGCGTTTTGCTGGCGTCGACAGAATCAGCAGGTGCGCCATGGACGCGATCACGATCAAGGCAAAGGGCATTTCGGTAACGGTCGATCTCACCGTCGGCCATCTCGCCGACATGGCGGTCGATATCGACGGGCGCCGGCTGCGCCCGCTGCATCGCGCGCCCTGGATCGACGAGCCGCGCGAGACGCTGCCGCAGGACCTGCCCGCCGGCACCGTTCGCCTGTCCGGCGATTTTCTCTGCGCGCCGTTTTCGCGCAGCGATGTCGAGGCGGCCCCCCTGCATGGCTGGCCGGCCAACAGCCGCTGGGATGTCGTCGACAGCGAGGCGATCGCCGATGGCTGGCGGGCTGTCTTCAGGCTGCGGCACAAGGTCATGGGCGCGATGGTCGACAAGATCCTCACCCTGCGCGACGGCCATCCCTTTCTCTATCAGGAGCATGTCTTGTCCGGCGGTTCGGGCGCGATCTCCGTCGCCCATCATCCGATGACGGTGATGAAGGACGGTGGCAGGCTCGCCTTTTCGCCGAAGCGGTTGGCGGCAACGCCTGACGATCCGCTGGAGCCCGATCCGGCCCGCGGCCGTTTCCTGCTTGCCTATCCCGCGCGTTCCGCCGACCTGACGCGCTTTCCCGCCGCCGGTGGCGGCACGCTCGACCTGACCGACTATCGGATGGATCAGAGCCGGGAGGATTTCGTCACGCTGGTCGAGGCCGATCATGGCGGGCCGGGCTGGACCGCGGTGGCGCGCCAGGCGGAAGCCGATCTGGTGCTGGTTCTGAAGAACCCGGCCGAACTGCCGGTCACCATGCTGTGGGTCAGCAATGGCGGGCGCGATTACGCGCCGTGGGGCGGCCGCCATCGCGGCGTGCTCGGCATCGAGGACGGCCGCACGGCGCTCGGCCATGCGGCATCGCTGGGCGACAACTGGCTGAAGCGGGAAGGCGTGGCGACCGCCTTTGCCCTTGGCGAAGGCCGCGATGTCTCGTTCCACCATGTGATCGGCGCTGTGCCCTTATCCGGCGGCGAGCCGCCGCGCGATATCGCAACCGCGCAGGGCCATATGCGCATCCTGGCGGCCGACGGTTCGACGCCGGACGTCGCTTTCGACAGCGATTTCCTGCGGATAGGCATGTCGGTTCCTGCTTGAGCGCTCGCCTCCCACCTTCGTCATCCCAGGGCGGAGCAGGAGCGAAGCGACGTCGCGAAGACCCTGGGATCCATGCCGTGACATCAGCCGAGGAATGCGGCGGAATAGAATTCTGCACCGCTGCGGCGCCCTGATGTTACGGCATGGATCCTGGGGTCTGTGCTGCGTCGCTTCGCTCCTTGCTCCGCCCCAGGATGACGAAGGGAGGATCGTTTCGGCCAATCTCGAAGGGTGCGATTTGCCAACGGACGGTCAAAACTTCTGCGTCGAGGAACCAATCCCGGATTTGAAATTCCCGCGAACTATCGCCAAGATACGATCGGAAACGCCCAGCCGGAAAGGCTCCGCAGAAAGGCTCCGATGTCAGAGACCGCACATCTCGCCGCCACCATCTTCAAGCGCGCCGGCAAGGCGCGGCGCTTTGTCGTCGCCATCGCCGGTCCTCCGGGCGCCGGCAAGTCGGCGCTTTCGGCCCGCCTGCATGAGCTGCTGCCGGAAGGCGCTGCGGAAGTCGTGCCGATGGATGGTTTCCACTACGACGATGTCGTGCTCGAGCAGCGCGGCCTGCGCGCGCGAAAGGGCGCTCCGGAGACCTTTGACTTCGCCGGCTTCGAAACCTTGCTGAAGCGCATCCGCGCGGCCGAACCCGACATCGCCATTCCGGTGTTCGACCGCAGCATGGAGTTGTCGCGCGCCGCCGCCTCGATCGTCGCCGCCGAGACCAAGTTCATCCTGGTCGAAGGCAATTACCTGCTGCTTGACGAGGAACCGTGGTCGCGGCTGGCGCCGCTGTTCGATTTCTCGATTTTCGTCGACGTGCCGCGCGCCGAGCTCGAGCGCCGGCTGCTTGAACGATGGCACGAGCATGGCCGCTCCGACGAGGACGCCCGCGCCTGGATCGCCTCCAACGACATGCCCAATATCGACCGCGTGCTTGCCCGCCGCCGGCCTGCCGATCTGGTGATCGGCGATCACGCCTGATTTGCGGGCCTGATTTGCGGGAGAGCGCCGCCGGAACCTTAGGACTTTCCCACCGTTATGTCAGCTATGGCAATGATGCTGACATGAGGGAGCCGTCCGATGGCAACCAAGGCAAGAAAGCCCGCGCCCGCCAAGGGCAGGGCAACTCGATCAAGGGCAACTGAATCCAAGACGATTCAGTCAAAGACGGGCGCCGGCCCGGCTGTCGCCGCGCGTTCCAAGGATGCGGCGAAGCCAACCTTTGGCAAGGCGGCACCGAAGAAGGTGGTGCCGGCCGCAGCCAAGGCCGCGGCAAAACCCGCCCCAAAACCCGCCCCAAAACCCGCCAAGCCCAGGAAACCGGCATCCGGCGGCAGCTCCATGGCAGGCAGCGCAATGCGCACGGTCAAGGCGACAGCCAATGTCGCGGCCGGCGCTGTTGTCGCCACGGCCCGGGGCGCCGCGTCCCTTGCCGCCTCCGTCATGGGCAAGGGCGGCCCAAAAACCGGGGCCAAGGCAAAATAGGCAGAGCCGCCCCGCGGCTCTGCCCGCGTTAGGCTCTCGCCGGAATGTTCAGGCCCCTTTGCACCGCCGGCCGGGCAAGGCCGCGCTCCAGCCATGCCGCGACATCGGGAAAATCGTCGAAGCCGACGAGTTCCCGGGCCTCATAGAAGCCGATCAAGTTGCGCACCCAGCCCAGCATCGAAATGTCGGCGATGGTGTAGTCGTCGTCCATGATCCAGCTGCGGCCCTTCAGCCTGGTCTCGAGCACGCCGATCAACCGCCGCGATTCGTCGCGATAGCGCTCCAGCGGGCGCTTGTCGGCGATCTCGCGCCCCGCGAATTTGTGGAAGAAGCCGACTTGGCCGAACATCGGTCCGATGAAGGCCATCTGGAAGAACACCCACTGGATCGTTTCGTAGCGCCGCGCCGGGTCGGCCGGAACCAGCTTGCCGGTCTTGTCGCTGAGATAGAGCAGGATGGCGCCGGATTCGAACAGCCCGATCGGCTTGCCGCCCGGGCCATTCGGGTCGATTATCGCCGGTATCTTGCCGTTGGGGTTCAGCGACAGGAATTCCGGCGTCCAGCTCTCGTTCTTGCCGATGTTCACCGCATGCGCCTCGTAGGGCAGGCCGAGTTCCTCCAGCGCGATCGACACCTTCACCCCGTTCGGGGTCGTGGCCGAATAGAGCTGGATGCGGTCGGGATGGCTGGCCGGCCAGCGCGTGACGATCGGAAAGGCGGACAGGTTGGTCATCGAAAACTCCTGGGGATTTTTGCGCGAATGCGCGGCGCACGAAAAGCCCGCCCTGTCGGGATGTGGATGAACCCGCGGTCAGACCGCCTTGAACGCCAGCACCGCATTGGTGCCGCCGAAGGCGAAGCCGTTGCTGATCGCCGCGCGCACCTTGCGTTCGCGCGCCACGTTCGGCGTGATGTCGAGATCGCAATCGGCGTCGGTTTCGCGAAAATTGGCCGTCGGCGGCACGATGCCCTCGCGGATCGCCATCACGCAGGCGATCAGCTCCAGGGCGCCCGATGCGCCGAGGCAGTGGGCGTGCATCGATTTGGTCGAGGAGATCGAAAGTCTGTAGGCATGGTCGCCGAAGACGCGCTTGATCGCCGCCGTCTCGATCTGGTCGTTGGCCTTGGTGCCGGTGCCGTGCGCATTGACATAGTCGATGTCTTCCGGGTTTAGCCCGGCATCGACGAGGCAGAAGCGCATGGCCGCCTCCGGCCCTTCGATGGTCGGCGCGACGATATCGGACGCATCGCCGGAAATGCCGGCGCCGGCAATTTCGGCCAGAATCGTGGCGCCGCGCGCCATGGCATGCTCGTAGGTTTCCAGCACAGCCATGCCGGCGCCTTCGCCGAGCACCAGGCCCTGGCGATCGGCCGAAAACGGCCGGCACGTGTCGGGCGAGAGCACCCTGAGCGCCTCCCAGCCCTTCAGGACGCCCCAGACCAGCGGCGCATCGGTGCCGCCGGCGACCATGATATCGGCGCGGCCGAGCCTGATCTGGTCGACCGCCGATGCGATGGCGTGGTTGGACGAGGAGCAGGCGGAGGTGACGCCGAAGACCGGTCCGCGCAGGCCGAGATTCATGCTGACATGGCCGGCCGCGGCGCCCGGCATCACTTTCGGCACGGTGAAGATGCCGGCTCGGCTTTTTCCTTCGAGCAGGATGGCGCGATAGCTCTCTTCGATCGCCTCCCAGCCGCAGACGCCGACGCCGACGATGGTGCCCATCCGGTAGGTGTTGGCCTCTTGCGGGGTCAATCCGGCCTGTTGCGCGGCTTCCCGCGCGGCGATCGTCGCCAGCAGGCTGAAGCGGTCCATCGACACGACCTGCTTGCGATCGATGCCGTGATCGGGAAGCGTCCTGATTTCGCAGCCGACCCTGATTTTCAGGTCATGCAGCTCCGAATTGACGATTGGGCCGATGGCCGAGCGGCCGGCGCGCATCTCACCCCAGATCGCGGGCGCATTGGTGCCGAGCCCGCATAGGCCGCCGATGCCGGTAATGACGACGCGCTTGTGCATTCAATCAGGCTTTTTCGCGATCAGCGCGCGAACCGCCTCGACCATATCGCCGACGTTCTTCAGGTTGCTCCAGGCATCGACCGTGTTCATCTCGATCTCGATGCCATACTGTTCCTCGAGATCGAAGATGATCTCCGTCAGTTCCAGCGAATGGATGCCAAGTGAGGTCAGCTCGGTATTGGTGGTGATTTCTTCGCCACCGGGTTCGGCATGAGCCTTGATCTTCGCGATAATGTCCTTTGCCAGCTGGTCAGCCATTCGGTTCCTTCCCCAACCTTGTCGTTTCCCGACGCCAACTGATCAGCGCCTCTTTTTTCCCCGGCTTCGAATTGTCATCGTCGCCTTTATCCCGCCAGGCGCTGCGTGACCGTACCAAGATGGCTCCTCTATAGAAACCGAAACGCTGTCAAGCAACAAGCTATATATCGACAAAGCCACCGGTGTGGTGGATTTGAGGTTCCTACCACTTTGATGGCACCAGCGTTTAGGAACCTCAAATCCAAAACCACACCGGGATTCAACAAGTTGCTCATGTGGCAAATCCGAAATTCGTTCGTTACGCTGCTCCAAAGTGATACGAATTTCGGATTTGCCATATGAGTGTGCTTAACGTTGGCGACGTGGACACGATCGAACATGACCTGACCTTTGCGCCGCCGGCCCAGCGCGTCGCCGGATTGGCGCAGCTCGGCTGCGACAGGAAGGGCGGCCGCACGCATCTTCGGCGCCTCTATCAGGATGGTTCCGCCAAGATCCGCATGCCGGCAGTCTCGGCCGACCCGCTCGAAGCCGTCTTGATCAACACCGCCGGCGGGCTGACCGGCGGCGACCGCCTCGGCTGGGAGATCGATGTCGGCGCCGGCACCTCCGTCTCTATCACGACGCAGGCCTGCGAGAAGGTCTACCGCGCCGCATCCGATCGCGCCGAAGTGCGGGTGAAGCTGACGGTCGGCGCTGGCGGCCGAATCGCCTGGCTGCCGCAGGAAACCATTGTCTTTGATCGATCGGCCTTCGCCCGTAGGCTCGACCTGGAGCTTGCTGCCGGTGCCGAGGCGCTGGTGCTCGAGGCGACCGTCTTCGGCCGCCTCGCCATGGGCGAAGGCGCGGCGGATGGCAATTTCCATGACCGCTGGCGGGTCAGCCAGGACGGTGCGCTCGTTCATGCCGAGGATTTCCGCATCGGGCCCGGCATTGCAGCCACTCTCAGCCGTTCCGCGGTGGCCGGCGGCGCCATCGCCATGGCGACGGTGCTGATGATCTCACCGCGGGGGGAGGCTCTGCTCGATCCGGTCCGGGACATTATCGGCGGCCGGGGCGACGCCAGTGTCTGGAGCGTGAGAAAATCTGGCAAGCTTCTTGCGAGGCTGTTTGCCGAGGACGGCTACCAGCTCCGCAAGCGGCTGGTTCCGCTCGTCGAATTGCTCAACGGACGGGCGGGTCTGCCCAAATTATGGTCACTCTGATTGCGATCATGTCACACGTGATTGCGCCATTCCAGGGAAACGCATGAACCTGACGCCAAGGGAAAAGGACAAGCTGCTCATCGCCATGGCAGCACACGTGGCGCGCAAGCGGCTCGAACGCGGCGTCAAGCTCAATCACCCGGAGGCGATCGCGCTGATCACCGACTTTGTCGTCGAGGGCGCCCGCGACGGCCGCCCGGTCGCCGAGCTGATGGAGGCCGGCGCCCATGTCGTCACCCGCGCGCAGGTGATGGAGGGCATTGCCGAGATGATCCACGACGTCCAGGTCGAGGCGACGTTTCCAGACGGGACCAAGCTGGTGACCGTGCACGAACCGATACGGTGAGGAGAGGAAAATGCTTGAGCTGCGCCCCAACTGCGAATGTTGCGACAAGGACCTGCCGCCAGAGGCGACGGATGCGCGGATCTGCACCTTCGAGTGCACCTTCTGCGCCGAGTGCGTGGAACATGTGCTGGGTGGCGTTTGTCCGAACTGCGGCGGTGATTTCGCACCGCGTCCGATCCGGCCGGCGGCGATGCTGAAGAAATATCCCGCCTCGCCAAAGCGCGTCCTCAAGGCCGAAGGCTGCGGCCCGGCCCGCAAGGCCGCGTGACGGCACGATCCCGACAACGGAAGGCATATCGATGATATCAGCTCCGATCAAACGCACGTTCCTCTCGGCGATCCTGCTTGTCGCCGCCGCAATGCCCGCCCATGCCCATGTCGGCATCGGCACGGCCTCATCCTTCACATCAGGCTTCATGCATCCGCTCTCCGGCATCGACCACGTGACGGTAATGATCGCGGTCGGGTTGTGGGCGGCGCTCAAGGGCGGCAAGGCGGTTGTTGCCTGGCCGCTCGCCTTCGTCGGCGTCATGCTGGCGGGCGGTACGCTCGGCATGCTGCAGGTGCCGGTGCCGTTCGTCGAACCGGGCATACTGGCGTCCGTCATGGTGCTGGGACTGCTGGTCGCGCTCGAGGTCGATCTTCCCGTCTCGGTCGGCGTCGCCATGATCGGCGTGTTCGCGATGTTCCACGGTCACGCCCACGGCACCGAGGTGCCCGAAAACGCCGGCGGGCTCGACTATATGGCCGGCTTTGCCATTGCCACCGCGCTGCTCCATGCCGTCGGCATCTCTGCCAGCCTTGGCGTTGGTGTCAGATTCCCAGGCCTTGCCCGCGCCGCTGGCGGCGCCTGTGCCGCCGTTGGTGCCGGCCTCGTCTTCGGCGTCCTGTGAGGTTGGCAATGATCCCGGGCGAAGTCATCACCGCGAATGGCGAGATCGAACTGAACAAGGGCCAGCCGACCGTCACCATGAAAGTGGCCAACAGCGGCGACCGGCCGATCCAGGTCGGCAGCCACTACCACTTCTTCGAAACCAATGAGGGGTTGAAATTCGATCGCGACAAGGCGCGGGGCATGCGCCTCGACATCGCCGCCGGCACGGCGATGCGCTTCGAGCCCGGCCAGGAACGCGACGTCACCTTGGTGCCGCTCGGCGGCAAGCGCGAGGTCTACGGGTTTCAGCAGAAGATCATGGGCGCGCTGTGAGATCCAAGGCGTCGAGCAATTTCGGCTCAGCTGGGCGGCTTGGCCGCCGCGTAGATGACGACCTTTCCAGGATCGTCGAATTCCACGGCGAGAACGTCTTCGGTCAGCACGCGCCGCGAGTCGATGGCGTTGAACAGCAATGCGTTCGCCTCGATCTCCTCGCGCAGTTCCGCAATGTCGTCCTGATGCTGCTCGACCTTGGTTTCTATCGCCGGCGGCAGGCCGCCTTCCGTGCGCGCGGCGTCGGTAAGGAACACGATATCGACCTTGTCGAGCTTGGACGTCTTGCGCACCGTGCCGATATTTTCACGCGTCCGGTCGATCGCCGTGGTGACTTTGCCTGCTTCGACAGCCGTGTTGGTCTCTTCCTGCCCGACCTCCGAGCCGATGATCTTGTTGACAGTGTCCGGGCCTTCAAGGCCCTGTGCATTCAGCGCGGCCTGGGGAACGCTCGCCGCGAGAAACGCAGTTGCGGCAATCATATGCAGCCATCTTGTGTCGGGGAAGGTGGTGATCGCCATCGCTCGCTCTCAGGGTCCCTTTCGAGACTCGTTGCTACGCCAAACAATCGGAACGTATCCGGCCTTGCGAAGGTTCCCTTCCCGATGCGGCAGGCCGACCTTGTGCCGGCCCGCCATAACGCATCGTCAGCTCGCTTTCTTGGTGATCAAGGTCAGGGCGCCATTGGCATCCATGCTGGCGGCGATCACTTGCGCCGAGGTGAGTCCCTTGGCTTCGAGTGCGGATTTGACCTGGGGCGTCGCGTCGATCGAGCCGCGCAATTTCTGCAGGCCGTCCTCGCCGCGCTTGGCGATCACTTCGTTGACCTTCGTCTTCGTTTCCTCGGGCAGTTCCTCGATATCGACGATGTTGACGGTCTGAATCGTCGGCACGGCGGGCTGAGCGCCGGGTGCCGCGGGAGCGGGCGAAGCCGGCGGCTCGCCGGGTTGCGGCGCAGGCTGTTGCTGGGCGCTGGCAGCTGTCGCGAGCAGGAGGGAGGCGGCGGCTGCGAGAGGTATCGTTTTGCGCATGGATCTTCCTTTCCATCGAGTGGCAAACGGTCGTTTTGGGGTGACCCTGCCACCTCAAACGTTAAATGGGATCGGAAAGTGTCGCCCAGCGGGTCATTGCGTGACCATAAGGTGGCGACAATGTGGGGCCGCGCTTCGACAGGCTGGGATATTGGGCCCTATTTCGGGAGCAATTGCTGATGGCTAGAATCACCCGCGCCGCCTATGCCCAGATGTACGGCCCGACCGTCGGCGACAAGGTGCGGCTTGCCGACACCGAATTGTTCATCGAGGTCGAAAAGGATTTCACGCTTCATGGCGAAGAGGTGAAATTCGGCGGCGGTAAGGTCATTCGCGACGGCATGGGCCAGAGCCAGGTGTCCCGCGCGCAAGGTGCGGTCGACACCGTCATCACCAATGCGCTGGTCGTCGATGCGTCAGGCGGCATCTTCAAGGCCGATATCGGCCTCAAGGACGGCCGCATCGCCGCGATCGGCAAGGCCGGCAATCCGGATACGCAAAACGGCGTCACCATCATCATCGGCCCCGGCACCGAGATCATCGCCGGCGAAGGCAAGATCCTCACCGCCGGCGGCTTCGACGCGCATATCCACTTCATCTGCCCGCAGCAGATCGAGGAAGCGTTGATGTCGGGCATCACCACCATGCTCGGCGGCGGCACCGGCCCGGCGCATGGCACGCTGGCGACGACCTGCACGCCTGGGCCGTGGCATATGGCGCGCATGATCCAGTCCTTCGACGCCTTCCCGATGAACATCGGCCTGTCGGGCAAGGGCAACGCGTCCTTGCCGGCCGCGCTTGAAGAAATGGTGCTGGGCGGCGCCTGCTCGCTGAAGCTGCACGAGGACTGGGGCACGACGCCCGCGGCGATCGACTGCTGCCTGTCGGTCGCCGACGATTACGACGTGCAGGTGATGATCCACACCGACACGCTGAACGAGTCCGGCTTTGTCGAGAACACGGTCGCGGCGATCAAGGGCCGCACCATCCACGCCTTCCACACCGAGGGCGCCGGCGGCGGCCATGCGCCTGACATCATCAAGGTTTGCGGCCTGCCCAACGTCATCCCGTCGTCGACCAATCCGACCCGGCCCTACACGGTCAACACGCTGGCCGAGCATCTCGACATGCTGATGGTCTGCCATCACCTGTCGCCGTCGATCCCCGAGGACATCGCCTTTGCCGAAAGCCGCATCCGCAAGGAAACCATCGCCGCCGAAGACATTCTGCACGACATCGGCGCCTTCTCGATCATCTCGTCGGATAGCCAGGCCATGGGCCGTGTCGGCGAAGTGGCGATCCGCACATGGCAGACCGCCGACAAGATGAAGCGCCAGCGCGGTTCGCTGCCGCAGGAGACCGGCGACAACGACAATTTCCGCGTCCGCCGCTACATCGCCAAATACACGATCAACCCGGCCATCGCGCATGGCCTGTCGAAGGAGATTGGCTCGGTGGCGGTCGGCAAGCGCGCCGACCTGGTGCTGTGGAACCCGGCCTTCTTCGGCGTCAAGCCCGACATGGTGCTGATCGGCGGCATGATCGCCGCCGCCCCGATGGGCGATCCCAACGCCTCGATCCCGACGCCGCAGCCGATGCACTACCGGCCGATGTTCGGCGCCTATGGCAAGGCGATGACCAATTCGTCGGTGACCTTCGTTTCCAAGGCCGCGCTCGATGCCGGCCTGCGCGGCAGGCTCGGCGTCGACAAGCAGATGGTCGCCGTCGAGAACACCCGCGGCGGCATCGGCAAGCATTCAATGGTGCTCAACGACGCCACCCCGCATGTCGAGGTCGATCCCGAAACCTACGAGGTCCGCGCCGACGGCGAATTGCTCACCTGCGAGCCGGCAACCGTGCTGCCGATGGCGCAAAGGTACTTTCTGTTTTAGGTTTAAAGCTGTGTCAGGAATGCAGCACGGGACATACTATGGACGAGCAAAAGAAAGCGGCCTTGATTTCGAGAATGGAACCAGTGGAAAGGTACAATGACGGCGTTACTCCGCTCACCATGCCGCTGGTTACGCTGGAGGAGTATTTTGACGGGGCTGACGGAGAGGCGGGACTCTTGTGCAACAGTCCGGAAGCACCTGACAATGATACGATTTTGCGGGCTTTCCAGTCGATACGAGAGAGACCCAAAGTTCATGACGTTCGGATAGCAATCACACAGTGCGACACCGGAGAATGGCCGTTCTCGGACAAAATCGTTATTACGACGTGCGCCAGTGAAGGAGACGTGATTGGCTGGTTGCCATCGGGCTTTGAGCCGGACGAAACTTGGGAGGGAGACGTAGATCATCTGCCAGCGGAGACGATTGAAGTTCCGTCCGGTTACCGAAAGCTATGGCTCTGGTATGATTGAGGCTGTATCTGCTGCAGCAGCTCATAGAACCGACATATGGCAACCGAAATAGCCTCTCCCCACGACATCTTCCCGCACATCCGCATCGTCATGGGCATGGTGATCGGCCTCGGCGTCACGCGCCTTCTGTCAGGGCTGGCCCGCATCGTCCAGCACCCAGGCCAGTACCGACTATACTCCGTGCATCTGGCCTGGGTCAGCTCCATGCTGTTGTTGCTGGTGCATTTCTGGTGGTGGGAATTCGGCCTCTACACCCTCGAGACCTGGACCTTCGGCAAATACCTGTTCATCATCTTCTACGCCGTCATCCTGTTCATGCTGTGCGCGTTGCTGTTTCCGGACTCGATGCTCGACTACACCAGCTACGAAGATTTTTTCTATTCGCGCCGTGCCTGGTTCTTCGGCCTGCTGGCGACGACCTATCTGCTCGACGTGATCGACACGCTGCTGAAAGGGCCGGAGCATTTCGCCCATTTCGGCGTTGAATATTTGATCCGTACGCCGGTTTTCGTCGCGCTTTGCATCGTCGCGATACTCGTTCGCGACCGCCGCTTTCACATCGCCTTCGTCGCCGGCACGCTGGTCTATCAGATATCCTTCATCCTGCGGCTCTTCGACACGATCGCCTGACTACGGCGCCGCGCGTCCTTTCGGACACGCAAAGGACGCTGTAGAAACTTGATTTGGCGCATGATCCTTTCCGAAATCGAATACGATTTCGGGCTCATGCACCGCCATTGGGCCGATGTTCGCGATGGGTTAGGGTTACGCAAAAGGCAGGTTTTGACATGAAGCTCGACATCCGCACCGACTTCACCAAATTCCCGCGTGCCGTCTCGGTGCTCGCCGCAGGCAAAGCGGGAGCGGTCACGCCCTATGATCGTGCCGTGCTTGCCCATGACGAGCGGCATCTGCGCCGCCGGGTCATTGAAACTGCCGGCGGCGACAAGGTGTTGGTCGATCTCGCCGAACCGGTTGCCTTGGGCGATCGCGACCGGCTGGTGCTGGAGGATGGCCGTCATATCGAGATCGTCGCGGCTGAGGAGCCGCTCTACGACATCCGCGCCGAGAGCGCCGTGCACCTGGCCGAGCTCGCCTGGCATATCGGCAACCGGCATCTTGCGGCCGCCATCGAGGCGGAACGCATCCTCATCCTGCGCGATCATGTCATCAAGGCGATGCTGGAAGGCCTGGGTGCAACCGTGAACGACGTTTCCGAACCGTTCGTGCCGGTGCGCGGCGCCTATTCCGGCCATGGCCACGATCACGGTCATGCCCATGCCAAAGCACATGCGCACAGCCACGCTGAGGCGCACAGCCATAGTCACAGCGAATCGCATTCTCATTCGCACAGCCACCACCATGACTGACCAGCCTTCCAGCGTCGCTTTGTTGCGGCTCATGGCGTGGCTGTCGCCTTCCTTCCCGGTCGGCGGCTTCTCCTACAGCCATGGCCTCGAACGCGCCGTGCAGGACGGGCTGGTTGCCGACAGCGAAAGCCTCGCCGCATGGCTGGAGACGCTGGTCGAGATGGGCTCCGGCTGGAACGATGCCGTGCTGTTTGCCGAAAGCTGGCGGCGCGCGCGCCAAGCCGGCGATCTCGACGAGATCGCCGCACATGCCGAGGCCTTGGCCGGCTCGCGCGAGCGCCATGCCGAGACCATGCTGCAGGGCGCGGCCTTCCTGAAGGCGGCATCGGCCTGGCCGGGTCAGGTGCTGGACCGTCTCCCGGCCGAGTGTCCTTATTGCGTCGCTGTCGGTGCCGTTGCCGGCGGCAACGCAATTGCCTTGCAGGACGCGCTGTCAGCCTTCCTGCAGACCTTCTTTTCCAACCTCGTCCAGGCCGCGATCAGGCTCGGCGTCGTCGGCCAGACGGGCGCCACCACGCTGCTTGCTGGCTTCGAGCCGCTGGCGCTCACCGTCGCCGCTCGTGCCGCGCGCTCGAGCCTTGATGACCTCGGCGGCTGCGCCTTCGTCTCGGACGTCATGGCGATGAAGCACGAAACGCAATATTCGCGGCTGTTCCGCTCATGATCGTCCTCGCCTTCGCGCTCTCGCTCGTTCTGCTGCTGATCACCACGCTGCATGTCTATTGGGGCATCGGCGGCATCTGGCCGGGCAGGGATGCTGCCTCCTGCGCCCATGCCGTGGTCGGCTTCCGCGGCGTCGACGAGATGCCGGCGCCCTTCGCCAGCTTCGCCGTTGCCGCATGCCTCGGCCTGGCGACACTGTGGCCGATGGCGCTTGAAGGCGTCTTTGCCACGCCCTTTCCCAAGGCCGGGCTCGCCGCCACATCGCTATTCATCGCGCTGGTTTTCCTGGGTCGTGGCGTCATTGGTTTCACGCCCTGGTGGCGCCGGCTGGCGCCGGAACAGCCTTTCGCGCGACTCGATGTCAGCTATTATTCGCCGCTCTGCCTGTTAATCGGGCTTGGCTTCGCCATTCTTGCCATCACGGAGTTCCCCTAGATGACACAAGCCAACGGCCCTCTTCGCATCGGCATCGGCGGCCCCGTCGGCTCCGGCAAGACGACGCTCACCGAAAAGCTCTGCAAGGCGCTGCGCGACGAGTTCTCCATCGCCGTCGTCACCAACGACATCTACACCAAGGAAGATGCCATGATGCTGGCCCGGCTTCAGGCGCTGTCCGAGGATCGTATCATCGGGGTCGAGACCGGCGGCTGCCCGCACACCGCCATCCGCGAGGACGCCTCGATCAATCTGCAGGCGATTGCCGAGATGAACAAAAGATTCCCCGATCTCGATATCGTCTTCATCGAATCGGGCGGCGACAACCTCGCTGCCACGTTCTCTCCGGACCTCGCCGACCTGACGCTTTATGTCATCTCGGTCTGCCAGGGCGAGGAGATCCCGCGCAAGGGCGGGCCGGCGATCACCCGCTCCGACTTCCTGGTCATCAACAAGAGCGATCTCGCCCCCTATGTGAACGTCAATCTCGACGTCATGGAGGCAGACGCCGCCCGCATGCGCGGCAAGCGGCCATTCGGCTTCACCGACCTGTCGCGCGGCAAGGGCCTGCAGGAGGTGGTCGATTTCATCGTCGAGCAGGGCGGACTGCGGGTCGGCGCCTCCACGAGCACGGCTGCGTAAGGCAACGGCGCTCGTCTGTGCCAAACGAAACCGGTTGCGCGCCCCTCCGGCGTGCGGCATCCTTGCTTCTTTCACGGAGGTTTCGATGAGCGTCGCCCGCCTGCAGAAGGAACCGCTGACCAACCTGCCCTTCCACGAGGAGCGCGTCGATCTGGCTTGCGCCTTCCGCTGGACGGCGCGGCTCAACATGCATGAGGCGGTGGCCAATCACTTTTCGCTGGCCGTCAACGACGACGGCTCGCAATTCCTGATGAACCCGAACCAGGTGCATTTCTCGCGCATCAAGGCGAGCGACCTGCTTTTGATCGACGCCAACGATCCCGGCACGCTGTCCGGCCCCAATGCGCCCGACCCGACGGCATGGGGCCTGCACGGCGCCATCCATCGCAATGTGCGCCATGCGCGCTGCGTCATCCATGTGCACTCGATCCACGCCACGGTGCTCGCTTCGCTCGCCGACTCGACGCTGCCGCCGATCGACCAGAACTCGGCGATCTTCTTCAACCGCCATGTCGTCGACGGCCATTATGGCGGGCTTGCCTTCGAGGAGGAGGGCGAACGCTGCTCGCAGCTGTTGACCGATCCGAAGGTCAAGGTGATGGTCATGGGCAATCATGGCGTGCTGGTCATCGGCGATACCGTCGCCGACACCTTCAACAGGATGTTCTATTTCGAACGCGCCGCCGAGACCTACATCAAGGCGCTGTGGACCGGCCGTCCGTTGCGGGTCCTGTCGGACGAGATCGCCGAAAAGGCAGCAAGGGAACAGGAAGATTATCCCGGCCAGGCCGAACGGCACCTCAGCGAATTGAAGGCGATCCTCGACGAGCAGGAGCCGGTCTACCGGAACTGAGAGCCCCTTCTCCCCGTATAGTGACGGGGAGAAGGACGCTCTTATCGCCGGTTTCGCCGAATCATCGGCGATGCAGGACGAGTATCTGGTTGCGACCGCCCCGCCTCGAGCTTAAAGCCCCAGCTCAGCCCTCAATTCGTCGGCGCTGTTGATGTTTGCCGCGCCGGGCGGCCCTTGCATGGGCGCTTCCGGCCAGAAGATCGTCCTCATCCCCGCCGCCAGCCCGGCCGTAACGCCGGTCACGCTGTCGTCGACGGCCACGGCATCGGCTGGATCGACACCGGCCAGCCAGGCAGCCCTCAGGAAGGGTTCGGCGTGCGGCTTGCCTTCATGCACGTCATTGCGGCTGACTGTCTTCATGCCGGGATAGACGAGGCCGACCGCGCGCAGATTGGCGTCGACGATCAGCCGGTCGGAATTGGACACCACCGCTTGCGCCACGCCAAGCGCGCGCAGTTCGTTGAAGATCTCGATCGCGCCGGGGCGCGGCTTCAGCGTCTCGGCCATCGGCAGATAGTGGTCGTATTTGCGTACGATCCAGTCGTCGAAGGGCAGGTCGAGGCCGAACTCGTCGCGCAGCATCTCGTAGACCGGCCATGCGGCAATGCCGAGCACCCGCTCATGCAGGTTGACCGGCGCCGCGATGCCGACGCTATGCAGCGCCGCCACCAGCGCAGCCTCGTGCAACGGCTCGCTGTCGACCAGTGTGCCGTCCATATCCCAGAAAACCGCTTTCGGCGTCATGCAAGGCTCCTTTTTCGATCCCCTTAAAGCGTTTGTGATTGGAGATAAACCTTCGAACCGACGTCGGCGAAGCCGGCATAGGCCGAATCCTCTCTCGTTCGTCCGAAAATGCAAGCAATTGCTCTGATGATAGGCAATTGCGCGCAACCGCATTCCCTGCAAGACTATACCGCCCGCTTCATTGCTCGGCGGGCTTGGGAGGCAAAGGTTGAATTCGCGGCAGGACAGCGGCAGCAGCAGATTGGACGACGCGGCACGCGCCGGCTGGCTCTATTATGTTGCCGGCAACACGCAGGACCAGATCGCCTCGACGCTCGGCATTTCGCGGCAGACGGCGCAGCGATTGGTGTCGCTGGCGGTGTCGGAGGGGCTGATCAAAGTGCGTGTCGACCATCCGATCGCCAATTGCCTCGACCTCGCGGCGCGGCTGAAATTGCGCTTCGCGCTCGATCTGGTCGAAGTGGTGCCGAGCGATCCCGCTTCCTCCTCCACCGTCATCGGCATCGCCGAGGCGGCGGCTGCCGAGATCGAGAGACGGTTGCGGTCGCCGGTCCCGATCGTCATGGCGATCGGCACCGGCCGTACGCTAAAGGCGGCAATCGAGCAGCTGCCGCCGATGGAATGCCCGCAGCATAAGGTCGTGTCGCTGACCGGCAACATCTCGCCCGACGGCTCGGCCGCTTTCTACAACGTCATCTTCACCATGGCCGACAGGGTCAAGGCGCGGTCCTTCCCGATGCCGCTTCCGGTCATCGCCTCCTCGCCGGAGGAGCGCGAGATGCTGCACAACCAGCCGATGATCCGTTCGACATTGGCGCTGGCGGCAGAGGCCGACGTCACGTTCGTCGGTATCGGCGATCTCGGCCCCAAGGCGCCGCTTTACGAGGACGGCTTCATCTCTGAGAGTGAGTTGAAAGCGCTGCAAAAGGCAGGCGGCGTCGCCGAGATCGTTGGCTGGGTGTTCGATCGCGAAGGCCGCATGATCGAAGGCATCACCAACGACCGGGTGTCGTCGGCTGCGTTGCCGTCGCGCGAAAAGTCGCTGGTGATCGCCTTGGCCATGGGCGAGCGCAAGCTGCCAGGCATCCTTGCGGCTGTGAACCGGCGGCTGGTCAACGGCCTCATCACCGATGAGCGGACCGCCGCCGCCCTGCTGGCCGGCTAATTGGGGATAAGCCCGGCAGGGCTATTGGCGCCGGCCGCAAGGATCGTTGCCGTCCAGAAAACCCATGTCGCGCTGCAGATGCGGCGGCAGTTCCCTGATGTCGAGATAGACTCGCTTCTTCGCGGCATGCCGTGCAAATCCGCGCGCCAGCCACGAAAACCAGCCGTAGCCTGGAGTGAGAAGCAGTTTTTCCTGTACCGTGGTCATGATCGTCAGCCTTCGCTATGTCTGGAAGAAAGGGATCGTCGACCACAAATATCGGCCTGACGGCGCATTGCTGCCAATCAAACGTCGATCACGGCCCATAAGGAGGGCTTATGCCTGAACTCAAGTCCCGGCAGATATCCCAGCTCCCGCCGCTTGCCGCGATCCGGGTGTTCGAGGCGGTGGCGCGGCATCTATCCTTCACCAAGGCAGCCGAGGAACTCGGCATGACGCAGGCGGCGGCGAGCTACCAGATCAAGCTCCTGGAAGAGCGCGTCGGCGCGCCTCTGTTCCTGCGCCGTCCCAAGCAGATCGTGCTGACCGAGGCGGGGCAACGTATGGCTCCCGCGGTCAGCGAGGCCTTCGCCCTATTAAGCGGAGCCTATGCCGCTGCGCGCAGCGGCGCCGATGGCGTGCTGTGCGTTTCGACGCTGCTGACGTTTGCCTCCAACTGGCTGGCCCGCCATCTCGGCTCGTTCCAGGTCGCGCATCCGTCGCTGGCAGTGCGCCTCGACACCTCGAACCGCCTGGTCGATTTCGCCCGCGAGGATATCGATATCGCCATCCGCTCCGGCGGCGGCACCTGGCCGGGCGTCGAGGTTCACAAGCTTTTCAATGCGGATTTCACGCCGGTTCTGAGCCCGCAGCTCGCAGCCAGCATCGGCGGTGTCAGGGAACCGGCGGACCTGCTGCGTTTGCCGATCCTTGATCCCAGCGACATCTGGTGGCGGGACTGGTTTATCGCTGCCGGCCTGCCGGTCGAGGAACTGGCCCAGCGCCCCGGCTCCAGCATGGGTGCGCAGGCCTATGAGGCCAACGCCGCGATTGCCGGGCAGGGCGTGGCGATCGTGACCAGGGCGCTGTTCAGTGCCGAACTTGCCGACGGCCGCCTGATCCAGCCTTTCGATCTGGTCGGCGACGACGGCCACGCCTATTGGCTGGTCTATCCCCAGGCACGGCGCAACGTGCCGAAGATCCGCGCTTTTCGCGACTGGATCCTGGCCGAGATCGCCGGCCAATAGTCGATAATCCATTCGATCAAGTGGGTGTCGAAATCCGACATTTCGCGCGCCAAAGACCGGTCCTAGCGGTCTTCAAAATTTCCCCGAAAGCGTCTGGAACCGGACGCCGCACGAGCTTGCGTGCTGCGCTGCAGCAACGAATCCGCCTTGACATAATTCACGCAAAGTGAGTAATTGCCCATAGCCAAGGCAAATGCTCAACTTGGTCTATGGGAGGAATTGATGAAACTTCGCACGCTCACCCTGGGTCTGTTGTCGGCCAGCACCCTCGCGTTCGCCGCGCATGCCGAATCCATCACCATCGCCACCGTCAACAATGGCGATATGGTCCGCATGCAGAAGCTGACCGACGACTTCACCGCCAAGAACCCGGACATCCAGCTCCAGTGGGTCACGCTCGAGGAAAACGTCTTGCGCGAACGCGTCACCACCGACATCGCCACCAAAGGCGGCCAATACGACGTGATGACCATCGGCACCTACGAGGTTCCGATCTGGGCCAAGCAGAGCTGGCTGCTGCCGCTCGACAAGCTCGGTGACGACTATGACGTCAAGGACATCATCCCGGCCATCGCCGGCGGCCTGTCGGTCGACGGCACGCTTTATGCAGCACCGTTCTACGGCGAAAGCTCCTTCGTCATGTACCGCAAGGACCTGATGGAGAAGGCCGGGCTGACCATGCCCGACGCGCCGACCTGGGACTTCATCAAGCAGGCCGCCGACAAGATGACGGATCGCGCCAACGGCGTAAACGGCGTCTGCCTGCGCGGCAAGGCCGGCTGGGGCGAGAACATGGCCTTCCTGACCGCCATGTCGAACTCCTTCGGCGCGCGCTGGTTCGACGAGAACTGGAAGCCGCAGTTCGATCAACCCGAATGGAAGAACACGCTGCAGTTCTACGTCGACCTGATGAAGGCCAATGGCCCGGAGGGCGCGTCTTCCAACGGCTTCAATGAAAACCTGGCGCTGTTCCAGCAAGGCAAGTGCGGCATGTGGATCGATGCCACGGTCGCGGCCTCCTTCGTCTCAGACCCGAAGGATTCCACGGTCGCCGACAAGGTCGGCTATGCGCTGGCGCCGGACAATGGCTTGGGCAAGCGCGGCAACTGGCTGTGGGCCTGGTCGCTGGCCATTCCCGCTGGCACGCAAAAAGCGGATTCGGCGCAGAAGTTCGTTTCCTGGGCGACCAGCAAGGCTTACGCCGAACTCGTTGCCTCGAAGGAAGGCTGGGCCAACGTTCCGCCCGGAACGCGGTCCTCGCTCTACGCCAACCCCGAGTACCAGAAGGCGGCGCCCTTCGCCAAGATGACGCTGGACTCGATCAATGCCGCCGATCCGACGCACCCGACCGTCAAGCCGGTTCCCTATGTCGGCGTTCAGTTCGTCGCCATTCCCGAGTTCCAGGGCCTTGGCACCACTGTCGGCCAGCTCTTCTCGGCGGCACTCGCCGGCCAGACGAGCGTCGACGACGCCCTGAAGCAGGCGCAGGACGCCGCCACCGCGGCGATGACCGAGGGCGGCTATATCCAGTAAGGCTCCTCCCGGTGCCGAACGCCGGTTGCCCATCATGGTGGCCCCCATTTTGACTAGCAGGGCCGCCGCCCGAATCCCAGTTCGGGCGGCCGCCTTCACAACCCTGAAAATTTGGCTGACCTTTGAAGGGTGACCGTCATGGCTACTCAGCAGACCCGTTCGCTTGCCCGCTTCATGATGGCGCCATCCGTGGTGCTGCTGCTGGTTTGGATGATTGTTCCGCTGGCATTCACCCTGTGGTTCTCCTTCCAGCAGTACAACCCGCTCAACCCGATCCGCGATGGGTTTGTCGGCTTCTCGAACTACGCCCTTTTCTATTCCAACCCGGCATTCCTGCAGTCGATCCTCAACACGCTCGCCATCGTCGGCAGCGTGCTTTTGATCACGGTGGTCGGCGGCATCGCGCTGGCTCTCCTGATCGATCAGCCGATATGGGGACAGGGCATCGTGCGCATCCTCGTCATCTCGCCGTTCTTCGTCATGCCGCCGGTGGCAGCGCTGGTCTGGAAGAACATGATCATGCATCCGCAATACGGCGTCTTTGCCGATATCGCGCGCTTCTTCGGCGGGCAGCCGATCGACTGGTTCGGCCAGTATCCGCTCACCGCGATCATCATCATCGTCGCCTGGCAGTGGCTGCCGTTCGCGACGCTGATCCTTTTGACCTCGCTGCAGTCGCTTGACGGCGAGCAGAAGGAGGCAGCCGAGATGGACGGCGCCGGCTTCGTCAGCCGCTTCATCTATCTGACGCTGCCGCACATGTCGCGCGCCATCACCGTCGTCATCCTGATCCAGACGATCTTCCTTCTGTCGATCTATGCCGAGATCCTCGTCACCACCAATGGCGGGCCGGGTTACGCCTCCACCAACCTGCCCTTCCTCGTCTACCAGAAGGCCCTGCTGGAGTTCAAAATCGGCCAGGCGTCCGCCGGCGGCATCATCGCCGTCATTCTCGCCAACATCGTTGCCTTCTTCGCCATGCGCGCGGTCGGCAAGAACCTGGACAAATAGGGGAGGAGACGATGCTACGTGCGCCGAACCACCCCCACTCCGTCCCGCTGCGCGGGACACCTCTCCCCCTGCCCGGGGGAGAGGAAACGCCTGCATCGAAGTCGCGCCCTTCCTCTACCCCGTCGATCGGGGGAGAGGTGGTTTGCGCAGCAAACCGGAGTGGGGGTCGACCCTGCCGCCAACATCGCCGATACGGGAGGACCTGATCATGGCACGTGCAGTCAGCACCCAGCACAAGACGATTGCGACCGCGGCCGCCTGGATCGTCGCCCTGCTGGTCTTCTTCCCGATCCTCTATACGGTCATCACCTCGTTCAAGTCGGAACAGGAAGCCATCCAGGGCTTCAACCTGCTCCCGTCGGGAACCACGGAGAGCTATACCGCGGTCGAGGCGCAGAACAGCTACTTCAAGTTTTTCCTCAATTCGGTGTTTCTGGCGGTCGGCTCCACCATCCTGGCTTTGCTCGTCGCCATACCGGCGGCGTGGTCGATGGCTTTCTCGCCGGGCAAGTGGACCAAGGACATCCTGATGTGGATGCTTTCCACCAAGATGATGCCGGCGGTTGCCGTGCTGTTCCCGATCTACCTGATCTTCCGCGATAGTGGATTGCTCGACAGCCGCATCGGCCTGATGATCATGCTGATGCTGATCAACCTGCCGATCGTGGTGTGGATGCTCTACACCTACTTTCGCGAGATCCCGGGCGAGATCCTGGAAGCGGCGCGCATGGACGGTGCATCGCTCTGGAAGGAGATCGTCTACGTGCTGACGCCGATGGCTGTGCCAGGTATTGCCTCGACGATGCTGCTCAACATCATCCTGGCATGGAACGAGGCGTTCTGGACGATCCGGCTAACAACCACCGAGGCCGCGCCGCTCACTGCCTTCATCAGTTCATTCTCTAGCCCGCAAGGCCTGTTCTGGGCCAAGCTGTCGGCGGCCTCGACGCTGGCGATCGCGCCGATCCTGATCATGGGCTGGTTCAGCCAGAAGCAGCTGGTCCGCGGCCTGACTTTTGGCGCCGTGAAGTGATACCGCCGCAGGCGACGAACGACGGAAAATAGCCCCGGGGAGGAAACCATGGGAAACATCACGCTCAAGAACGTCTCCAAATCCTTCGGGGCGACGACGATCATTCCAAACATCGATCTGGTCATCGAGAACGGCGAGTTCGTCGTCTTCGTCGGTCCGTCTGGCTGCGGCAAGTCCACGTTGCTCAGGCTGATCGCCGGGCTGGAGGATACCAGCGCCGGCACCATCAACATCGACGGCCGCGACGTGACCGGCGAGGCGCCGGCCAAGCGCAAGCTGGCCATGGTGTTCCAGTCCTATGCGCTCTACCCGCACATGACGGTGGCCAAGAACATCGCCTTCCCGCTGAAGATGGCGGGGGAGGACCAGGCGACCATCGACAGGAAGGTGAAGGACGCGGCGCGCGTCCTGAATCTCACCGACTATCTCGATCGCCGTCCCGGCCAACTCTCCGGCGGCCAGCGCCAGCGCGTCGCCATCGGCCGCGCCATCGTGCGCCAGCCGTCGGCGTTCCTGTTCGACGAACCTTTGTCCAACCTCGACGCGGCGCTGCGCGGCACCATGCGGCTGGAGATCAGCGAGCTGCATCATCAGCTCAAGACGACCATGATCTACGTCACCCACGATCAGGTCGAGGCCATGACCATGGCCGACAAGATCGTCGTGCTCAATGCCGGCAACGTCGAACAGGTCGGCTCGCCGATGGAGCTATACAAGACGCCGAAGAACCTGTTCGTCGCCGGTTTCATCGGCTCGCCGAAGATGAACCTGTTCGAAGGCGCGCCGGCGGCCAAGTACGGCGCCAGGACCGTCGGCATCCGTCCCGAGCATATGAACATCTCGACGACTTCAGGCGAATGGAAGGCTACGGTTGGTGTCGCCGAGCATCTCGGCTCCGACACGTTCTTGCATGTGCAGGCGGACGGCGTCGGGCCGCTGACGGTGCGCGCCGACGGCGAACTGGCCGTCAATCACGGCGACACGATCTATCTGACGCCCGATAAGGCCAAGCTGCATCGCTTCGATGCCGACGGGAAGGCGATGGCGCAGTGAGGCTGAAGGGTAAATCGGCGCTGATCACCGGATCGGCGCGCGGCATCGGCAGAGCGTTCGCCGAAGCCTATGTGCGCGAGGGCGCCACGGTTGCGGTCGGCGACATCAATCTCGAAGCCGCGGAGAAGACGGCTTCGGAGATCGGCGGCAACGCTTACGCGGTGAAACTGGACGTCACCGACCTCGCTTCGATCGAGGCGGCGGTCAAAGCGGTCGAGACAAGGACCGGCGGACTGGACATTCTGATCAACAACGCCGCTTTGTTCGACCTGGCGCCGATCGTCGAGATATCGAAGGCAAGCTACGACAGATTGTTTTCCGTCAACGTCGCCGGCACGCTGTTCATGCTGCAGGCGGCCGCCCGTTCGATGATCGCGCGGGGCAAGGGCGGCAGGATCATCAACATGGCGAGCCAGGCCGGCCGGCGCGGCGAGGCGCTGGTCGGCGTCTATTGCGCCACCAAGGCGGCCGTCATCTCGCTCACCCAGTCGGCAGGGCTCGATCTGATCAAGCACCGCATCAACGTCAACGCCATCGCACCGGGTGTCGTCGATGGCGAGCACTGGGATCATGTCGATTCCCTGTTCGCCAAGTACGAAAACCGGCCGAAGGGCGAGAAGAAGAGATTGGTCGGCGAAGCGGTGCCCTATGGTCGTATGGGCACGGCGCAAGACCTGACCGGGATGGCCGTGTTCCTGGCCAGCGAGGACGCCGAATACATCGTCGCCCAGACCTACAATGTCGATGGCGGCCAGTGGATGAGTTGAGGGGGAGGTGCTCTTCTCTCTTTCCTCCGGGGAGAAGACGCTGAGGGCAGGTGAGGGGCAGCGCGGACCTTGGAACGCCGTGCCGCCCCTCACCGTCACCCCATGAAGGACGAACGATCAAGGCCGTAGAACGGCCAAAGGGTAGCAAGCAGATGACCGTGAAACTCTCGTCAAAAACGCTGGCGGATCTGCCGGAGAAAGTCGCCGGCCCGAAATACGATCGCGCCGCGCTCAAGGCCGGCATCGTGCATTTCGGAGTCGGCAATTTCCACCGCTCGCACCAGGCCGTCTATCTCGACGATCTGTTCAATTCTGGCGTCGGCCACGACTGGGCGCTTGTCGGCGCCGGCGTGTTCGAGGGCGAGAAGGTCGGCCGCGGCAAGCTGCAGGAACAGGACTGGCTGACCACCGTGGTCGAGCAGGACACCGGCCATATGAGCGCCCGCGTCACCGGTGTCATGATCGACTTCCTGATGCCGGGCGACGCGGCGGCGATCATCGAACGACTTGCCGATCCGGCGATAAGGATCGTTTCGCTGACCATCACCGAGGGGGCTACTTCATCGATCCGGCGTCCGGTGTGTTCAATCCAACCCATCCCGACATCGTCGCGGATGCTGAGCCGGGAGCAACGCCGAAGACCGTCTTCGGCATCATCCTGGCCGGGCTGATGCGCCGCCGCGGCGACGGCATCGTGCCCTTCACGATCATGTCCTGCGACAACATCCCCCACAATGGCCATGTCACCTCCGACGGCGTGATCGGTCTTGCCCGCCTGATCGACGAGGATCTGGCGATCTGGGTGAGCGAGAACGTCGCCTTTCCGAACGGCATGGTCGACCGCATCACGCCGGCCACCACCGACCGCGAGCGCGGCATTCTGTCGAGCGAATTCGGCCTCGACGACAATTGGCCGGTGTTCTGCGAGCCGTTCAGGCAATGGGTTCTGGAGGATCGTTTCACCGACGGCCGGCCGCTGCTGGAAAAGGTCGGCGTGCAGTTCGTCAGGGATGTCGCGCCCTACGAGGTCATGAAGATCCGCATCCTCAATGGCGGCCATGCAACCATCGCCTATCCCGCGGGACTGATGGACATCCATTTCGTCCACGAGGCGATGCAGGAGCCGCTGGTGCGCGGCTTTCTCGCCAAGCTGGAGCATGACGAGATCATCCCGACCGTGCCGCCGGTGCCGGACACCGTGCTGGAGGACTATTACCAGCTCATCGAGCACCGCTTCTCCAATCCCAAGATCGGCGACACGATCCGCAGGCTTTGCCTCGACGGCTCCAACCGGCAGCCGAAATTCATCATTCCAACCATCGCCGATCGGCTGAAGGCCGGTAAAAGGGTCGCCGGCCTGGCGCTGGAATCAGCACTTTGGTGCCGCTACTGCTTCGGCACGACGGACAGCGGCGCCGTCATCGAGCCCAACGATCCGAGCTGGGAGCGGCTGCAGACGACGGCAAAAGCGGCGAAGGAAGCGCCTGCCGTCTGGCTTGCGATGGAGGACATCTATGGCGATGTCGGCCGCTCGGCTCCGTTTGCCGAAGCCTTCGCCCATGCGCTCAAGGCGCTCTGGGCGGACGGCGCGCGTGCGACGCTGGCGCGCTATCTCGCCGGCGATCTCTGAAATCGGCTCGATGCCCATGAAGCCCGCCTATTGAAGGCCTTGCATGACGCCTGACCTGGTCATTTTCGACTGCGACGGCGTGCTGGTCGACAGCGAGGCGCTGTCCGTCGCGGCGCTGCTCGGCATGATCACGATCGCCGGCGGCACGATCAACGAGGAGACCGCCTATGAGCATTTCCTCGGCAAGAGCATGAAGAGCGTCCGCGAAATCCTCGGCCGCGACTTCGGGCTTGATATCACCGACCAGCATCTGAGCGGGATGCGCGCCGAGCTGATGCGCAGATTTCGCGAGGAGCTGAAACCGATCCCCGGCATCGGACAGGTTCTGCCGAGGCTTATCATGCCATGCTGCGTCGCCTCCTCTGGCACGCTGGACCGCATCCGCTATGCGCTCGACATCACCGGTCTGCTCGGGCTGCTGGAGCCGCATCTGTTCAGCGCTGCAATGGTCGAACGGGGCAAGCCGGCGCCGGATCTCTTTCTCCACGCAGCCGCCAAAATGGGAGCTATCCCGCAAAATTGCCTCGTCGTCGAGGACAGCCCGGCCGGCGTCGCGGCGGCACGGGCGGCGGGCATGCGCGTCCTTGCCTTCACCGGCGGTTCGCATGCCGGCAACCCGGCATTGAAAGCGCGGCTTGCGTCGAGTGAGCCGGACTTTATATTCGCTGACATGCTGCAATTGCCCGATTTGATTGCAGGCCTGGGAGCGAGAGCAGGAACACCTTGACGAAAAGTTTTGTTTGCGCGGTCGATGTCGGCACCGGGAGCGCCCGTGCGGGCATTCTCGACACCAGAGGCACCTTGCTTGGCCGCGCCGAGCATCCGATCGCCATGAACCGGCCGAAGGCTGATCACGCCGAGCACGATTCGCAGGATATCTGGTCGGCGGTCTGCGTCGCCGTGCGCGCCGCCCGCGAAAAGGCCGGCGTGACGGCGGACGACATTGCCGGCATCTCCTTCGACGCCACCTGCTCGCTGGTAGTGCGGGGCAGGGATGGTGGCCAGCTCAGCGTATCGGTGTCGGGCGAAAGGCGCTGGGACACCATCGTCTGGCTCGACCATCGCGCCATTGCCGAGGCCGATGAATGCACCGAAAGCGGCCATGCCGTGCTCGACTATATCGGCGGCGTGATGTCGCCGGAAATGGCGACGCCGAAGCTGATGTGGCTGAGGCGCAATCTGCCGCGGACATGGAATGAAGCCGGCTATCTATTCGATCTCACCGACTTCCTGACCTGGAAGGCGACCGGCTCGCTCGCCCGTTCGCAATGCACGCTGACCGCCAAATGGACCTATCTGGCGCATGAGGAAACCGGCTGGCGGCGCGATTTCTTCGAAACCGTCGGCCTCGGCGACCTTTTCGAGCATGGCAATCTGCCCGGCAAGGCCAGCCCCGTCGGGACCGATATCGGGCGGCTCAGCGCGCCAGCCGCGGCCGAGCTTGGCCTCACGGAAAAATGCCGTGTCGGCGCCGGCGTCATCGATGCCTATGCCGGCGCGCTCGGCGTGCTTGGCGGCTTTGCCGGCGATGAAACCAACATCGGCCGGCATCTGGCGCTGATCGCCGGCACGTCGAGCTGCGTCATGGCGATGTCGCCCGATCCGCAACCTTTTGCCGGCGTCTGGGGCCCGTATTATGGTGCCGCGCTTCCCAGGCTTTGGCTGTCGGAAGGCGGTCAGTCGGCCACCGGCGCGTTGCTCGACCACATCATACGCTGGCATGGCGCCGGCGGTGAGCCGGACGCCGCCATGCACGCCAGGATCGCCCGGCGCGTCGCCGAACTTCGCGCCATCGAGGGCGAAAATCTTGCCGGAAGGCTGCATGTGCTACCGGATTTTCACGGCAACCGCTCGCCGCTCGCCGATCCGCATGCCGTCGGGGTCATCAGCGGACTGACGCTGGATTCCTCCTTCGATAGCCTGTGCAAGCTTTACTGGCGGACCGCGGTAAGCATCGCACTGGGCGTGCGCCATGTGCTGGAAGCACTGAACGAGAACGGCTATCTGATCGACACGCTGCATGTCACCGGCGGCCACACCAAGAACCCGCTGCTGATGGAGCTCTACGCCGACGCCACCGGCTGCACGGTGGTCGAGCCGCTGGCCGACGAGGCGGTGCTGCTCGGCACCGGCATGGTCGCCGCGACCGCCGCCGGGCTTTTCCCCGACTTGAACGCTGCTTGCGTCGCCATGCAGCAGGGCGGCAGGAGGCGGACGTCGAGCCCGGCTGCCAGCGGCCGGTTCGACCGCGACTACCGGGTGTTCCTCGAGATGCACCGGCAAAGGCAGGTGCTGGACGGGATCACATAGGTCGTGCCCCGCCGGTCGGCTTTCGGACCTATCTAAGCCTTCACAACGCGGTCACAGACGATGCCATTGCGTTGCATCGCATTGCGCGTGTCGATGATCAGCCGCGAATGGTTTGCGATAAGCCCGTAGTCGATGCCGTCATGGTCGGTGACGATCACAACGGCATCATAGGCGCCGATGGAATCGCGGCTGAGCCGGATGCAGTCCTTTCCAGCCAGTCGCGGGTGTTTGCGCGTCTTCGGAATGCGGGCGACATACGGGTCGTGATAGGCGATGTCGGCCGTGCGCGATTCCAGCAGTTCGATCAGCTTCAATGCCGGGCTTTCACGAACATCGGCGACATTTTTCTTGTAGGCGACACCGACGATCAGGATAGCCGCCTGGCTCAGAGGCAGGCCCAGCCGCGTATCCAGCGCTTCAGTCAGCTTTGACATGACATAATGCGGCATCGATACGTTGATCTCGCCGGCGAGCTCGATGAATTTTGTCGAGACTTCGAATTCGCGCGATTTCCAGGTCAGATAAAATGGATCGATCGGTATGCAGTGGCCACCAAGCCCAGGCCCCGGATAGAAGGGCATGTAACCGAATGGCTTGGTCTTCGCGGCCTCGATCACCTCCCAGATGTCGATCCCCATGGCGCCGTAGATGACCTTCAATTCGTTGACCAGAGCGATATTGACCGCCCGGAAAATGTTTTCCGTCAGCTTCACCACCTCTGCGACCTTGATGCTTGAGACCGGCACAACCTTGTCGATGATCGTGCCGTAGAATTGCGCCACCAGCCTGGCCGCGGCCGGGCCGTCTCCTGCCACAACCTTCGGAATGGTGGCGGTCTCGAAGCCGGTGCTGCCCGGATCTTCCCGCTCAGGCGAGTATCCGAGGAAAAAGTCGCGACCGGACCTGTATCCGCTCGCCTCGAGGATCGGCTTCATCACCTCGTCGGTCGTCCCCGGATAAGTCGTGGATTCGAGCACGATCAGCTGATCTTTGCGCAAATGACCGGCGATGGCGCGCGTCGTGCTTTCGACAAAGGAAAGGTCAGGCTCACGCTGCTTGGTGAGCGGCGTCGGAACACAGATCGCCAGGACGTCGCATTGCGCGAAGTCCACGAAATCAAATGTCGGCCTGAAGGCTCCACCTGCCATCATGGCCTGAAGCGCTTTGTCGGTTACCGCGCCGATGTAGGACCGGCCGGTTTTCAGCTTTTCAACCTTGGTATGATCCGCGTCGAAACCGATGACCCTGAACCCAGCGTGGGCAGTCGCGGCCGCCAGCGGCAGGCCGACATAGCCAAGCCCGACGATGCCGATCATGGCCGTCCGGGCCTCCAATTTTGAAAGAAGGGTCGCTCCCCGACTGTGATCGACCAGAATGGTCATTTTGCGTCTCCCACCCTATACAGCCGAAGGTATTTCGATGCTGTATTCTTACGTTTTGCGAGTCGCGGCAGACGATCCGTCAACCTTACAAGCTGTTCGGCGTCGCGCTTCGTGCCTGCAGGGAAGATCGCAACCTTTGTGCCAATTCAATTCTTGAACGCAATTTGCTCGGCGCAAAGGCCAAAGAGATGGGAAACCATGATTTCGGCTGCGATAACGCCGCCGCTTTGTCAAGCTATCAACGTGTGCCATTTTCGAACATGTTTGTTGCAAGATGGCTCATATAAAAGCCGAGTGTTCAAAAAATGCAATAATTACAATGCGATAATTAACCACAGTCGTTGACTATATCGTTAACGATCAGTTGCGTTGCCTGTGGAAATGTTCTTCTCATTCGAAAAGCACGCAACGATTGAGTGCGATCTCCTTCGTGCTCAATGCTGGAGTCGATGACTCGCATGAATACTTATGAAGCCAAAGAGATCAGGTGTCTGGTCGCGGGTGGGGCAGGGTTTTTGGGAACTAATCTTGCGCGCCGCCTTCTTGAACAGGGCGTATTTGTAGATTGCGTCGACAATTTCTCGACCGGTCGAAAAGCCAATGTCGCGGACCTTGCCCGATACCCGAATTTTCGGTTCACCAAGCTCGACATTGCCGATTCCGGTTCCTGCAACCGGCTGCTGCGTCGCCGCTACAGCCAGATCTACAATCTGGCCTGCCCGACGGGCGTTCCCAACATCGGGCTGCTCGGCGAGGAAATGTTGATGACCTCGTCCCTTGGATCGCTGAACCTTCTGAAGGTGGCGCGTCGATCAAACGCCAGATATCTTTTCGCCAGCACGGCGGAAGCGTATGGCGACCCGGAGATATTTCCTCAACCGGAGAGCTATGTCGGAAAGGTTGATCCGGTCGGGCCGCGCAGCCCCTATGAGGAAGGCAAGCGCTTCGGCGAGGCGCTTACGTGCTTCTGGGGCCGCAAGTACGATCTCGACGTTCGAATCGTGCGCATTTTCAACACCTATGGTCCTGCAATGTCGCCGCAAGACCAGCGCGTCATCCCGCAGATGTTTTCGCATCTCATCGCCGAGCAGCCGGTGCCGATTTACGGCGACGGCGCGCAAACCCGCACATTCCTGCATGTCGACGATCTTGTCGACGGCCTGTTGACGGTGATGGAAAGAGGCGTCAGCGCCGAGGTCTACAACATCGGCGGCGCTGACCAGATCACAATTTGCGAACTGTTTGAACTGGTGAGAACGGTAACAGGACTGAGTGGCAGCGCCGTTTTCGAGAAGCATTTCACAGCAGACCATCATGGCCGCTGGCCCGACACCGCCAAGATACAGGCGCTAGGCTGGCGCCAGCGGATTTCGCTCGCTGACGGTGTCCGCCAGAGCTACCGGGATTTCCTGGCCGCAACTGAAACCTGTCATATCGGGATGAATGGCGCCGCCCTCGATCGCCTTCCCTTTTCAGGACATCGCCAGTCTCCCGCCGCGGATCGCCATCGCGCACGACGTGTCTCGCCATGACGGAGACCGTCGCCGTGAACCTCACGATGATGCTCCTCAGCGCTTCGCTTGGGGTCAACATCGCATTCTGGTGCATGGTCGGCATGATCAGGTTTATCAGCGAAATCGGCTCGCCCTCAAAAATCGGCGGTCGGTCGGCAATCGGCATCTCCGATGTCGCTGTTGTCATCCCGGCGCACAACGAGGAAATTGCCCTTCCCAAATGTATAAAGGCGCTGACGGCCGTCATTCCGGCAAGACAGGTCTATGTCGCCAGCGATGGATCGCGCGACCGCACCGTCGCCATCGCACGCGCACATGGCTGCAGGGCGCTCGACATCCAGCCAAATGCAGGCAAGGCCAAGGCGATCGACAAGGCGATCCGCAACTATCGTCTCTGCGATCGCTACAAGACGGTGCTGATCCAGGACGCGGATTCAGAGATCGACCAGCACTATTTCGAGCATGCATTGCCGCTGTTCGACGACCCGAAGGTGGCCGTCGTCGCAGGCCACGTCCTGTCGCGCTGGCGTGACCAGCGCAGGCTCGGCATGGACATGCTCTATGCGGCGTACAGGACGCGTCTCTACCGGATCCTGCAGACGGCGTTCCAGTACGGGCAATCGTGGAAATGGACAAATGTGAGCTATATCGCGCCTGGTCTCGCCAGCATCTATCGTACCAGCGCCTTGCGCCAGATCGACATCACCGCTCCTGGCCTCGTCATCGAAGATTTCAACATGACCTTCGAGGTTCAGCATAAGCGGCTGGGTCGCGTTGCCTATTCGCCCAAGGCGCGATGCTGGTCGGAGGACCCGTTCAATCTGACCGACTATCGCAAGCAGGTTCAACGCTGGTATCTCGGTTTCTGGCAGACCGTATGGCGCCACGGATTTTGGCCCAGCCGCTTTTGGCTGTCCCTGGGTGGCCTGCTGGCGGAGTTGCTTGTCATTTCCATATTCGCTCTGAGCCTGCCGTTTGCGGCGATCCTTTATCTGATGACCGGTCTAGAGATGCCGGCAATCTCGTTCAGTGAATTCGCGATGCGTCCCGTGTCGCCGCTCGGTCTGCTGGTCCTGTTTCTCGCCGTCGACTACACGCTCACCATTGCCGTCGCGATCATCGAATGTCGACCGAGTTTGCTCATCTATGGCGTCGCGTTTCCAATAATTAGGCTTCTCGATGCGGCGCTTTTCCTGCGGGCGTTGTTCAAGTCGTTTTCCGCCAAGTCGGATGGCCGCTGGATCAGTCCGGAGCGCTATGCAGGAATCGTTTCCATCGGGAGGTAAGAATGAACATGACGCGACGCTCCGCTCTTCTTGGTGCACTGAGCATGCCGCTGCTTGCGATCGTAAACAAAGGCATTTCGAAGGCTGCGGCCAGCGAACCCTTGCCCAACCCGATCATCGTCACGATCAGCAATGTAAGCGCCAGCGCACAGCCCGTCAGGCTCGCAGCGCTTGCCGCCTCGTTCCTGACCCGCAAGGTGCCGGTGACGCTGACAGTCGCGCCGGTCGATGCAGCAGCGCAGGCACTGGACTACCATTCGGAACTGGCCCGCTGGCTTCGCCAGGCAATCGCGCTCAATCCAGACGGCATCGAACTTGGCATCCACGCCGACACGCTCGTGTCCGGGGACCCTTATCTCCAGCTTCGTCAGGGCAGCGACATCCAGGCCGCGTTTTCCCATCTGATCAACGAGTATGAGAGATATCAGTCTCAAGCCGTGATAACGGCCTTGACTCTGACCACCAACTCGCCGCTGCGTTCCCACCAGGACGGTGCCTCCCTGCGTGCGGCCGGCATCCGTTCGGTCATCCGACTTTCGGGCGGCATCGAGGATACAATCAGGCTACAGCCCGCCGACGGTGGCTACTGGACGACCGAAACCGGCCTGGTCAACACATTTGCGTCTCCAATGAGCTCGACGAGGCCGGTCACGGCCGGCGGCGGGTTAATGGCGCCGGCAGCGCTTGCCTCGAACATCGCCACTTTGAGCGCAAACGATAATCCGATCATTGTTGACATTCCGTTCGGGACGCTCACCGGCCTCGGCGACGGCGATCTTGCCGACTATGGAGCGCAAGTCGCGCAGAGCGTGCTTGCTGCCGTCGCGTCCGGCAGCGTCCGTGCGATCCTCCCGCAAAAGCTCTATGTCCAGAGCAAGGATACGGGCAATCGGCTGGTCGTCGTTCGCGTCGACGATTTCAGAGTTGATCCCGATTGGGACCCGAGCCACATCGCGTTCGTTTACAAGCTGATCGAAGCCGGCTACCCGGTCACCGATGGGATCATTCCCGCCCCGCGGGCGGGCCTGCTATCCAGGGACGAGGTGAGCAAGGCATATCTGCGCGCCATGTCGGAGGATCGCCGCTACGATATTGCAGCCCATGGCTGGAACCACACGCCGTCGGAGCTTTTGGGAAATTCGCTCCGAAAGGATTTCGACCTGATCAGAGGCGGCATCAGCGAGGTTTATCGGTCGACCGGCAGGTCTCCCGTCTCCTACATCCCACCCAATGATGCTTTCGATGAGAACACGCTGGATGCGCTGACCGCCACCGGAACGCCCTTGTTCAGTGCCGACAAGGGTGACCTGCGCCGGTTCGCCGGCATGGACGAGCGAGGTATTCTTCACGTCTCGAACACCGTCAAGTTCGAAAAATCTTGGAGCGACGACATTCCCTACCGCACGAAGGACCAGGTGTTCGATCTTATTGGGACGGACAATGACGCGGTCTTCTGCATCCATCCTCGAACGGCCAACTCGCCCGAAAAGAAAGCATTGATACTCGACACGCTCGCGGAGCTATCCGCTCAGCGAGGAACCAAACTGGTAAACTTTGCCGAATATTATGCGGCGGTCAGTCCAGCCATGCCAAACGTAGAGCGGATCAGAAGCGCGCGGGCGGACGTATCGGTTCGCGATTGGAAAAAGCCGGATCAATATCCATTGGATGACAGTATCCTGAAGGCGGACGCAGAACTGGCCTGGCGCTATTTCGACTGGGGCTCGAAGAATTTCAACGGCATGGTGCCGGCGACGTCCTGGATCGAATCCGGCAAGCAGGCGGGCTACCCCTTCGCGACGATGTGGGATGTCGGCACGCAGATCCTCGCCACTCTGTCCGCTCAGCGTCTGGGAATCATCGATCAGCCCAGCTTCGAGACGATCATTATGCGGATCGTTGCGTTCCTCAAGGAATCGAATTTCCGCTACGCCGGTGGAAAGCTGCCACACACCGAGCGACCTCTGGGATCGCAAGGTGGGCAGCGCGAAGGATTCGATAGCGCCGATACCGGACGATTGCTGGTTGCGCTCAAAATTCTTGACCAGCATACGGCCGGCGCCTTCCCGATTTTCGACCTCGTTTCCGGCTGGTCCTTCAAGCCTGTTCTCAAGGGCGGCAAAATGCACATGGTCAGCAAGAATGGCAGGGTCTCGTCCCTGCATGCAAACAGCTATGCAGGCTACGCAGGGCGCGGTTACAGCCTTTGGGGAGAATCGATCAAGCCGGTCTTTGACGCCGAGGATCCTAGTCGCAGCATGGACGCTGCGATTGCTTCTCTCGCAGAGATTCAGCGGCGGGGGCGGATTGCAACCGAACCTCATGTGACCGAGAAAATCGAACTGGGCGGCTCGCAGCATGGCCGTCTCATGGCCGACATTCTTTACGCTGCACAGATCAAACGCTACCGCGAGACGGATACTCTGACTTGCGCCTCGGAATGTGCCATGGCGGGGCCGCCATACTTCACCTACCAAGGCTATCAGTTGACGGACCATGGCGGCCAGTTCGTGGTCGACACGCTGAAAACCTCGTCGCAAGCCCGAGCGGACAAGATGGCGGATAAGCTGCGTCTGGTCAGCACCAAGGGCGCGTATCTCTGGTACGCCGCCCGCCCCGGCGATTATTCGGAGAAGCTCATCGCCCTGGTTCGGGAGCAAGCCAAAATGCCCGGCATGGGTTTTTCGGCCGGCATTTCTGAGCGGACCGGCAAATCGATCGAGGTCACCGACATAAATACCAACGGCATAATCCTTGAATCCATCGCCTATATTCTGGGCGGGCGAAAGCCGTTTCTTCTGTCGGAAGGAGCGTGACGCACCGGCAAAGGCAGGGTGCTGCACGAGAACAGATGGCCAATGGTTGTAGCGGCCGCTATCTCTGATTCCAGCGCCGGACAATTGGTTCGCCAAGACCGTGCTCGTAGCCGAGCACGCTTATGCTGGCGGTATCCAGGGCGAACAGGGCGCCGTCCTGCGGCGGCAGGCCGAGCCAGCGCACGGCCAGCACCCGCAGGAAATGAGCGCTTGAAAACACCAGGGCATTGGCGTTGACGGCACGCAGCTGGCTGACGATCCGGTCCGCCCTCGCGCCGACATCCTGCACCATCTCGCCGCCCGGACATCCGTCGCGAAAGAGACGCCAGCTAGGACGCTCGGCGAGGATCTGCTTCGTGGTCAGTCCTTCGTAAGCGCCGTAGTCCCACTCCGCCAGGTCAGACGTCTTCAGGCCGGCCGAACCGAAGCCGGCCAGCACGCAGGTCTTGAAGGCGCGCTGCGATGGGCTCGACCAGACAGCCTGGAACGAGAGGCCTTGCAACCGCTCAGTAATCCCCCGGGCGGCCTCCTCGCCGGCAGGCGTCAACGGTATGTCGGTCCGCCCGGTATGCTTTCCGGAAGCGCTCCATTCCGTCTCTCCGTGCCGAACCAGATAGATTTCGGGAAACGCGCTCATCCGCATGCCTTTTTAATGCCTTGCCAGATCGTCCAACGGGGCAAATCATAGCGGCTTCTACAGACTCTCCAAATAGCCGGGCCAAATAGCCGGGTTGGTCCGCTCCGCCGTGCTGGCTTAACCCTTCCCTGGGTCAGCCTCTTGCCATAGCTGCCCATTTCGTGGACAAGCCGTTGATGCGGAATCCGGGCCGATCACGGCCATTTTCCGCGCTGAGACGCGGCTTCCGGCCTTTTTGCCGACGCGCCGCAATCGGATAGGCGAAAAAATGTCTGCGATCGAAGCCGGCGCTCGCGCGCCGGAAAATCTTTGGCGTCAGGAAATCAAGGCGACGCTGGCCCTCGCCTGGCCGATGGTGCTCACCAATCTCGGGCAGACGGCGATGACTGCCACCGATGTCATGATGATGGGGCGGCTGGGGCCGGACACGCTGGCCAGTGGCGCTCTTGGCGCCAACCTCTATTTCATGCCGCTGATCTTCGGGCTGGGCCTGATGCTGGCGACCTCGCCGATGATGGCGACCGAGCTCGGCCGCCGCCGCCATTCGGTGCGCGATCTGCGCCGCACCGTGCGCCAGGGCCTGTGGCTGGCGATCCTCATCTGCATCCCGATCTGGATCGTGCTTTGGCACGGCGAGGCAATTTTGCTCGCCATGGGCCAGGAGCCGGCGCTGGCGCATCAGGCCGGCATCTATCTGCGCTGGCTCGAATGGGCGGTGCTGCCCTTCTACGGCTATATCGTGCTGCGCTCGTTCATTTCGGCGCTGGAGCGGCCGGGCTGGGCGCTGGTCATCGTCTTCGTTGCCGTCGCCTGCAATGTCTTCTTCAACTGGGTGTTCATGTTCGGCAATCTCGGCGCCCCTTCGATGGGCATCGCCGGGTCGGGACTCGCCACCACGCTGTCGAGCACGCTGATGTTCGTCGGCATGGCGGCTGTGGTGATGCTTGAGCCGAAGTTTCGCCGCTATCGCCTGTTCGGCCGCTTCTGGCGGGCCGACTGGCCGCGCTTCACGGGATTGCTGCGGCTCGGTCTTCCGATCGCCGGTCTTCTCGCCTTCGAGGTGACGATCTTCAACGCCGCGGCCCTTCTCATGGGCCTGATCGACGCGGCCTCGCTCGCGGCGCATGCCATCGCCATCCAGATCGCGTCGGTCAGCTTCATGGTGCCGCTCGGCCTCAACCAGGCGGCGACGGTACGTGTCGGGCTTGCCCATGGCGCCGGCAACCCGGAAGGGGTTTCCCGCGCCGGCTGGACCGCTTTCGTCATCGGCGTGTCGTTCATGGCGCTGATGGGGCTGGTTATGATCCTGTGGCCGCATCTGCTGATCAGCGCCTTCATCGATCTCGGCGACCCGGCCAATGCCACGGTGATCGGGCTTGCCGTGTCGTTCCTGGCCTTTGCCGCGCTGTTCCAGATTTTCGATGGCGCGCAAGCGGTTGCCGCCGGCATGCTGCGCGGCCTGCACGACACAAAGGTGCCGATGATCTATGCCGCGATCGGCTATTGGGGCATCGGCCTGCCGCTCGGCGTGCTGCTCGCCTTCTATTCCGGCCTCAACGGCGTCGGCATCTGGATCGGCCTGTCGTCGGGACTGGCGGCAGTGGCGGCGCTGCTTCTGGCGCGCTGGCTGCGGCGGGACCGTATCGCGCCGCCGCTCTCCTTTGGGCATTGAACGAGCGGCCGGCGGTTTGCCTGGCGGCTATGCTTCAGGCTCTCTTGCCGATATCGCCGGGCTGAAGACCATCAGGCTGAGGATCTCGAACAGCACCTGAGCGCCGGCATGCGCGGTGTTGGTGGTCGCGTCATATTGCGGCGCCACCTCGACGACGTCGCCGCCGACGATGTTGAGGCCCTTGAGGCCGCGCAGAAATTCTAGCACTTCCCGCGTGGTCAGCCCGCCGACTTCCGGCGTGCCGGTGCCGGGCGCGAAGGCCGGATCGACACTATCGATGTCGAAGGAAACATAGGTCGGGCCGTCGCCGACTATCCTGCGCGCCTTCTCGATGATGGCTGGCACGCCAAGGCCGGTCACCTCTTCGGCATGCACGACGGTCATGCCGGATTCGTAGGTGAACTCCCACAGATACTCGGCCGAGCCGCGGATGCCGATCTGAATGGTGCGCGACGGGTCGAGCACGCCGTCCAGCACCGCATTGCGGAACGGCCCGCCATGGTGGAACTTGGTCATGTCGAACAGGCCGCCGGTGTCGCAGTGGGCGTCGATATGGATCATGCCGACCGGCGCCTTTTTGCCGACAGCCTTCAGGATCGGGTGGCTGATCGAATGATCGCCGCCGACCGAAAGCGGGATGACGCCGGCGTCGACGATCTGGTTGGTGCGGCGCTCGATATCGTCATGGCTGGTCTCCAGCCGGTAGCGGCTCTGGAACGGCACGTCGCCGATATCGGCCACCCTCAGCTCATGCGTCGGCGCGCATTCCAGCACATGATTATACGGCCCGATGCGCTCGATGGCGCGCAACGCCCTCGGCCCGAAGCGCGCGCCGGGCCGGTTGGTGACGCCGAGATCCATCGGCACGCCGACCATCGCCACCTGCAGATCGCCGAAATCCGGATTGTCGGTGGCAATTTGCCGATAGGGCGCGGCGAGAAAAGTCGGGATGCCGGAATAAGGCGCCAGCCGGGTTCCGCTCTTGGAAAAGATATTGTCGGCGACGCGCCGGAATTTCGGATCGAACATTTCGCCGCCATGGCTTTCGCCATATTTGCGGCGCAACGCTTCGAGCTTGCCGCGATCGTAACCCATGTCGGTTCTCCTCTGTGTCCGGCGGCTCGCTGCGTCCGGAAGCGACGGTGGTCGACAGGCCGTCAAGCGTCCGAGAGCCCCCATCCGTAAGCTGTTTCGGGCGGAGTGTCCGGCAGCCGCGCCGAAAAATCAATTGTGATAGCGCGGCACTTGCCGCAGGGTTTTCTTTTTTGTCGGGCCAGCCCGCAAAGCGGGCAGCGCTTTCAAAAATTCAATGCTAAGAGGCATTCCGCTAAAGCAATTCCAGGAAAAGTGCGCGGCGGTTTTCCGTCCGGAATTGCGTGAAACAAATTTAGAGCGGTTCAGAGTTTCTATCCAGAAACTGAAGCGGTCTAAAAGCAAGCAGTGAAGGCGGCATCGAGACATGGCTAAGACCGATATAGCGCGGCGCGTCTACAACCACACCTGGAAGCTCGACCCGATCGTCCGCAGCCTGCTCGATACCGATTTCTACAAGCTGCTGATGCTGCAGATGATCTGGGGCATGTATCCCAAGGTCGACGCCACCTTCACGCTGATCAACCGCACCACCTCGGTTCGCCTTGCCGAGGAGATCGATGAAACGGAGCTGCGTGATCAGCTCGACCATGCTCGCACCTTGCGCTTCTCCAAGAAGGAGATGATCTGGCTCGGCGGCAACACCTTCTATGGCCGCAAGCAGATATTCGAACCGGAATTCCTCGCCTGGCTCGAAAACTTCCAGCTGCCGGAGTACGAGCTTTCCCGGCGCGACGGCCAGTACGAATTGAGTTTCAGCGGCCCGTGGATGTACACGACGCTGTGGGAGATCCCGGCGCTCGCCATCATCAATGAGCTTCGTTCGCGCGCGGCCATGCGGGCGTTCGGGCCCTTCGCGCTCGACGTGCTCTATGCCCGCGCCAAGGCCAAGATGTGGGCCAAGACCGAGCGGTTGAAAGCGCTGCCCGACATCCGCATTTCGGATTTCGGCACTCGCCGCCGCCATTCGTTCCTGTGGCAGCGCTGGTGCGTCGAAGCGCTGAAGGAAGGCATCGGCGAGGCCTTCACCGGTACCTCAAACGTGCTGCTTGCCATGGACAACGACCTCGAGGCGCTGGGCACCAACGCGCATGAACTGCCGATGGTGTTCGCCGCGCTCGCCAATTCGGAAAAGGAATTGAGACAGTCGCCCTACAAGGTGCTGCAGGACTGGCAGCGCTACTATGGCGGCAATTTGCTGATCGTGCTGCCGGACACTTTCGGCACCGCGGCATTCCTGCGCGACGTGCCGGATTGGGTCGCCGACTGGACCGGTTTTCGCCCTGACAGCGCGCCGCCGATCGAGGGCGGCGAGAAGATTCTTTCCTGGTGGCGTGAAAAGGGCAAGGACCCGAAGCAGAAGCTGCTCATCTTTTCCGATGGGCTCGAGGTCGAGACGATCGAGGAAACCTACCGCCACTTCCGCGGCAAGGTGCGCATGTCCTTTGGCTGGGGCACCAACCTGACCAATGATTTCGAGGGCTGCGCGCCGACCGAAACCAACCGCCTCGACGCCATCTCGCTGGTCTGCAAGGTCACCGAAGCCAATGGCCGGCCTGCGGTCAAGCTCTCCGACAATCCGGCCAAGGCCACCGGCGACGAGAACGAGATCGAGCGTTATTTGCGGATATTTGGCGAAAAGGACCGCGTGGAGCAGCTGGTCAAGGTGTGAGGGAATTCCTGGATAGTCTGAGTTCCTTCGCGCCCCCCTCTGTCCTGCCGGACATCTCCCCCACTTGGGGGGAGATTGCGCCGTCATTGCAGCTTTCGCCAATCACCAAAGTTGCAGAGGGAGAGCCGACGGCGGGACTGCCGATCTCCCCCCACGTGGGGGACATGTCCGGCAGGACAGAGGGGGGCGCCGCAGAGCGCGACCATAACCCGGTAGCTCAGTTGCTTCCCCGTTTCCTTCTTGTTCTAGCACTTACACCTTTGCCCACCCCTGCCTTCGCCCATGCCTCCGACCGCGGCCACGTTCTGCTGCTGCCCACCGGCTACTACGTCGCCGGCGGTGCGCTTGCGGTTGCCGCCAGCTTCCTTGTCCTGGCCTTGCTGCCCTCAGACTTTCTCGACCGCTTCTGGCAGCGGCGCCTGCCGCTTTTCGCATTCGGCGACGGCGCACGGACAATCGTCAGCCTGCTATCCTTTGCCGGCTTTGCAATTCTTATTGCCGCAGGCCTGTTCGGCAGCCGCGACCCGCTTTCCAACCCTTTGCCACTGACGATCTGGACGCTGCTCTGGGTTGGGCTGGTTTTGCTGCAGGGGCTTTTCGGCAATCTCTGGTCATGGCTGAACCCCTGGTACGGGCCATGGCGTGTCGTTTCGCGGCTGTTCGGGGAGCGGGAAATAAAGCGCCTGCCCGCATGGCTCGGCTATTGGCCGGCTTTCGTGCTGTTCCTCGCCTTCGCCTGGTTCGAACTGATCGACCCAGCACCCGACGATCCGGCGCGGCTCGCCTGGGCCGCCGGTCTCTATTGGCTGCTGAGTTTTGCTGCCATGCTGGTGTTTGGCTACCTCGACTGGAGCCGCGGCGGTGAATTCCTGACGGTATTCTTCACCATGGTGGCGCGGTTCGCCGTTATCGAGCGCAACGAAGACGGCCGGCTCAGTTTCTGCTGGCCAGGCGCCAAACTCATCAATGCCGCGCCGCTGTCGCTCAGCGGCACCGCTTTCCTGTTGCTAGCGCTGTCGTCGGTGTCCTTCGACGGGTTGTCGAAAACCTTCTTCTGGTTCGGCCTGTTCGGCATCAATCCGCTAGAGTTTCCGGGCCGCACTGCGGTGGTCGGCATCGGCACCTTCGGCCTCGTGCTGATGTTCGTCCTGCTTGCGGCCGCGTTCATCCTTGCAATTGTCCTCGGCCAGCGTCTTGCCGGCAGCAAGCATTCCCTCGGTCAGGCCGCCGGGCTGCTGGTGTGGTCGATCGTGCCGATCGCGCTCGCCTATCATGTCGCACACTATCTGGCGGCGCTGCTCGTCGATGGCCAATATGCGGTGGCCGCGCTTTCCGACCCGTTCGCGCTGGGCTGGAACCTGTTCGGCACCGCCGACATGCAGATCGAAGCCGGTGTCGTTGCCGGCGCCGACTCGGCATGGTGGCTGTGGAATGTCCAGGCTGGCGTCATCATCGCTGGCCACATGCTCGCCGTGCTCGTCGCCCATGGCCTCGCCTGGCGGTTGCACCCGGTTCCCGCTCGCGCCGCGCTCAGCCAGTTTCCGCTCACCGTGCTGATGATCGCCTACACGGTTTTCGGCCTGTGGTTGCTTGCCACGCCGGCGGCCGGATGAGACAAAGGCCGGCCTTTATGCCCGTCGATTGATCCTTGGGGAAAGCCCGCTTGCCACATCAGGGCTTTGGTGATTTAGTTTGTACACATGCAATTTCGGCCACTTGCCAAGAGTGGCCCGCCTCGCTCCAGCCATTGGTCAAAACTAAAAAAACAGGGGAACTGCCGTGACTGACAAGAATGGGTTTTTCGATCTCTCCAAAACCGGTCTCACCCGCCGCACGGCGCTCAAAGGGTTGGCCGCGGGAGCCGGCCTTGCCGTCGCGCCCGGGTTCGTGCGTTACAGCCAGGCGCAAAGCTCGGCGCCGATCAAGATCGGCTTCCAGTCTCACCGCACCGGCATCGGCGCTGCCTATGGCCGCTGGTACGAGAAGACCACCGCCGCCGCGGTCAAGGCGATCAACGACGCCGGCGGCATCAACGGCCGGCCGGTCGAGGTGATCATCGAGGATGACGGCACTGATCCCGGCCGCGGCGCCGAAGTGGTCGGCAAGTTCGCCACCCAGCACAAGACCGACATCGTCTACGGCACGCTGTTTTCGCATGTCGTCATCGGTTCGGCGCCGGCCGCCGGCGAGGCCAAGATGCCCTATTTTGTCGTCAGCGAAGGCCACCACGTCGCCTCGACCAAGCTCAACCGCTATGTCTTCCAGCCCGGCATCACCGACGTGAAGAGCCAGATCCAGTCGATGGCGCCGTGGATCGCGGCGAATGCCGGCAAGAAGGTGACGCAGATATTCCCCGATTTCGCCTTCGGTTACGATCATCGCGATTACCTGCCGCCGGCGCTGAAGGCGCAAGGCGCCGAGGTCATCGCCCAGATCGCCATCCCGCCGACGGAATCGTCCTTCACCAAATACTTCCCGCAGATCCCGGCCGAGACCGAGGTGATCTACCACGTCATGGTCGGCCCGGCGGTGCTCACCTTCGTCAAGGAACTCGGCGAATTCTATGGCTCCAACCGGCCGCAGCTGTTCGGTTTCATCGATTCGCTCGAAGCCACCGACATCAACAGCCCCGGCCTCGAATTCCTCGACGGCAGCCATTTCTGGGAAGGCTCGCCGCGCTATGCGCAGCCGGATGATTCCGCCGCGCAGAAGGCTTATCGCGCCGCCGTCGGCATCGACGACAATGGTGCTGCCGTCGGCGATCCGAAGGACGTCTCCACCGCCGCGCACATGTTCGGCTGCTGGGAAACGCTCTATGTCGTCAAGAAGGCGATGGAGGATGCCGGCTACAAGGGCCCCGAAGACCGCGCCAAACTGGTCGAGGCGACCGAGGCCTTGACCGAATTCGCCGAGGGTCCCGAGCATCCGCAGGGGCCGAAGACCTTCAACGGCAAGATCCATCAGTGTTTCGGCATCCAGAATATCTCCAAGGTCGAAGGCGGCCGGCTGAACGTCGTCCACAAGACCAAGATCGAGGACGGCCTCTACGAGCCGGAAGGGGATTACACGACCCAGGCGCTGTGAGGCGCCTCACCCTCCCCTTGTGGGGAGGGTCGGCGAATAGGCTTCGCATTTGCGAAGCCGATGAGACGGGGTGGGGGTCGCAGCGATCCGTGCCCCACTCCCCCCACCCGACCGCTGCGCGGTCACCCTCCCCACGAGGGGAGGGTAAGGGCGCCCTGAATGCACTTCGGACCTCATCTTCTCCTCGCCGCCCTTGAAGGCCTCGTCACCGCCGCCGTGCTGGCGCTGACGGCGCTTGGCCTGTCGCTGGTGTTCGGCGTCATGCGCGTCGTCAACGTCGCCCATGGCGAGTTCTTCATGCTGGGCGCGGTGCTTGCCTGGGCGATCTCCACGGCGATATCGGGCCATCCGTCGCTCGGCTTCCTGGCCGCCCTGGTGCTGGCGCCGCTGATCGTCGGCCTGATCGCGCTCGTCGCCGAACGGCTTGTGCTGCGCCGGCTGAATTACAATCCGGAAGCCACCATCGTCGCCACCATCGGCATGCTCTATATCATCCAGCAACTGGCGCTGACCTTTTATGGTCCCGACGCACGGCCGGTGGAGCCGCCCTTCAACTACCGCATCCTTTTGCCCTGGTTCGGCTACTCCGGCTACAAGCTGTCGATCATCGCCGCATCCGCGCTTCTTCTGGTCGCGACGTGGTTCGTGCTGACGCGTACCAAAATCGGCCTCGTCATGCGCGCCACGCAATATGACAGCGAAACGGCGCAGGCCTTCGGCATTCCGGTCACCAGAGTCTACGCCGGCGTGTTCGCGCTCGGCGCCATGCTGGCGGCGGTGGCTGCGGTGCTGATCGTGCCGATCAGCCAGGCGCATTATCTGATGGGGCAGGACCCACTGCTCCTGTCCTTCATCGTCGTCATCATCGGCGGTCTCGGCTCGCTGCGCGGCACCGTCGTCGCCGCGGTGCTGATCGGCCTGTCGGACGGCATCATATCGGTGTTCTTCTCGCCGACGCTGGCCAAGATCATAGCCACGCTGCTGGTTGCCATGGTGCTGGTGTTCCGGCCGCAAGGCCTGTTCGGGACGGCATCGCGATGAAGGAGGCTTCACCGGTAAAGGCCTATGCGCTGCATCTGGGCGTCATCGCCCTGCTTTTCGCCCTGAGCTTCGTCCTGCCGGAGTATCACCACGGGCTGCTCGCCCGCATCATGGTGCTGGCGGTCTTCGCCATGGGCTACAACATGCTGTTCGGCTATGTCGGGCTGCTCAGCCTCGGCCACGCCATGTTCTTTTCAGCCGGGCTCTATGGCGCGGGCCTTGCCGTTATCCATCTCGGCTGGGGCGTGCCGGCCGCCTTCGCTGCCGGCCTTGCCTGCGGGGCGCTTCTTGCGCTCATCATCGGTGTGCTGGCACTGCGCACTTCTGGCGTCGCCTTCATGATCGTCACCATGATGTTCGCGCAGGTGTTCTATCTCATGATCCTCTACTTCGCCTCCTGGACCGGCGGCGACCAGGGCCTGGTGGTGCCGCAGGCGGCGCGTGTCCTCGTCGTTGGCAGCACGTCGCTCGGCCTCACCAATCCGACCGTGCGCTACATGAGCGCGCTCGCCCTGTTCTCGATCGTCCTGCTGGTGACGCTCGCCATCGTCCGCTCCAGGTATGGCCGTGTGCTGGTCGCCATCCGCGAAAACGAGGAGCGGACCAAAATGCTCGGTTACGACACGTTTTCCAACAAGCTCGCCGCGGTCGTCGTCTCCGGCACCATCTGCGCGGCTTCGGGCGCCGCCTACGCGCTGCTGTTCGGCTATGTCGGTTCGACCTTCGCCTCGGTGCAATATTCCATCCTGCCTCTGCTCTGGGTGCTGCTCGGCGGTGCTGCCACCACACTCGGTCCGCTGATCGGCACGCTGTTCATGTACTATGTCGTCGACATCACCAGCGGCTACACCTCCGCCTACCTGCTGATCGTCGGCATCGCGCTCATCCTGCTGGTGCTGTTTTTCCCCAAGGGCATCCTCGGTACCGTCCGTCAGCGTTGGTTCGGGTGGCTGCCATGATGCCGCTGCTGACCACCAAAGGCCTGTCCCGAAATTTCGGCGGCCTGCGCGCCGTCGACGGCGTCGACTTCGCGCTCATGCCGGGCGAGATCCGCGCCGTCATCGGCCCGAATGGCGCCGGCAAGACCACCTTCGTCAGCCTGGTCAGCGGCCGCATACAGCCGTCCTCGGGTATGATTGTCTTCGATGGCGCCGACATCACCAACCTGCCGGCCTACGCCAGGGTTCGCCTCGGCGTCGCCTATACCTTCCAGATCACCAGCGTCTTTGCCAATCTAACCGCTTACGACAACGTCGCGCTGCCGGTGCAGCGCACGCTGACCGACGGCCGCTCGAAAGGCGCCGTCCATGCCGGCGTGATAGCGGCGCTGGAGCGCACCGGGCTTGCCGACCGCGCCCATATGCTGGCCGGGCAATTGTCCTATGGCCACCAGCGCCTGCTCGAAGTGGCCATGGGGCTGGCGCTGAAGCCGCGCCTTCTCATTCTCGATGAGCCGACACAAGGGCTGGCCGACAGCGAGATCGACAATTTCATCGGGCTGGTGCGCGAGATCGCCAAAAGCGCCACCGTGCTTCTGATCGAGCACAACATGCCGGTGGTCATGCACCTTGCCGACCGCATCACCGTCTTCGACGCCGGCAAGATCTTAGCCGAAGGCACGCCCGAACAGATCCGCGCCAATACGCAAGTGCAGGACGCTTATCTCGGAGCGACCCCATGACTGAAACACGGTCTGAAGCACTGACCATCTCCGGGCTCGACTGCTTCTACGGCGAGGTCCAGGTGCTCTACGGCCTCGACCTCGTGCTGAACAGGGGCGAGGTGCTTTGCCTGTTCGGCCGCAACGGCGCCGGCAAGACGACGACGCTGAAGGCGATCATGGGCCTCGTTCCTTCCCGCGCCGGTTCGATTAGGCTCGAAGGGCGGGAATTGACCGGCCTGCCGGCGCACGACGTGCCGAAGGCCGGCGTCGCCTACGTGCCGCAGGGCCGGCGGCTGTTCGCCGAGATGACGGTAGCGGAAAACATCGAGATCGGCCTGATGGCCCGCGGCAAGGGCAAGGCGACGCGCGAAAATGTGCTCGATCTCTTCCCGCTGCTGCGCCAGCGGCTCAGGCAGCGCTCCGGCACGCTGTCGGGCGGCGAGCAGCAGATGCTGGCCATGGCACGGGCATTGTGCCTCGAGCCGCAGGTGCTTCTGCTCGACGAGCCGACCGAAGGGCTGATGCCGTCAATGATCGCCAGGATCCGTGAGACGGTGTCGAAGCTGCGCGAACTGGGTGTCTCGACGATCCTGGTCGAGCAGCGGGTCGATGCCGTACTGTCCGTCGCCGACCGGGTCTCGTTTATCGAGAACGGCCGCAACCGCGAGACCGTCGACGTCGAGCAGCTCCGCGCCGATCCGTCGGCGGTCCGTCGCTATGTCGGCGTGGGTTGATCAGCCAAAGAACAGAAAACCCGCAATCAGGAATGTCGGGATCAGCACCGCGCCCGACCAACCCATATAGCCGAAGAAGCCCGGCATTTTGACGCCGCGATGTCTGGCGATGGCGTAGACCATGAAGTTCGGCGCATTGCCGATATAGGTGTTGGCGCCCATGAACACCGCCCCGGCCGAGATCGCCACCAGCGTCGAGGCGAAGGTGGTCATCAGATGCTGCGGGTCGCCGCCGGCGAGCTCGAAGAAAACCAGATAGGTCGGCGCATTGTCGAGGAAGGATGACAGCATCCCGGTCAGCCAGAAATAGGCAAGGTCGTTTGGCTCGCCCGTGGGCAAGCTGACAAGCGAGACCAGCGGCGCCAGAGCGCCGTCGAGGCCGGCCCTGAGGATGGCGACGACCGGCACGATGCAGATGAAGATGCCGGCGAACAGTTTCGCCACCTCGGCGATCGGCTCCCAGTGGAAGTTGTTCGCCTCGCGATGGCTTTTGTACGAGACGCGAAGCGAGAGGAAGGCAAGCGCCAAGATGATGGCGTCGCGCACGAGGTTCTGCAATTCGAGGCCCACGCCCTGGACGGAGAAAGTCACGCCCGGTTTCCAGGTCGCAGAAAGCAGGATCGCGCAGATCACCCCGGCCAGCAGCGGGACGTTGGCCAGGCCGCGGATGCGCACCTTCGTATCAGGCGTCGGGTCCTTGATCTTCGGCATGCCTTCCTCTCGGCGATGCAGGATGACGTCGATCGCCAGGAAGACGGCGAGCACCACGCCACCGACAAACAGCGTTTCCCGAAAAAGGTTCGCGGTGGTCCAGAAGAAATCGACGCCGCGCAGGAAGCCGACGAACAGCGGTGGGTCGCCGAGCGGCGTCAGCGAGCCGCCGATGTTGGACACCAGGAAAATGAAGAAGATGACGACATGGGCGTTGAACGGTCGGTTGTCGTTGGCGCGCAGGATCGGCCGGATCAGGATCATCGAGGCGCCGGTCGTTCCGATGACCGAGGCGAGCATCGCGCCGATCAGCAGCAGTCCGGCATTCACCAGCGGCGTGCCATGGATGTTGCCGGCGACGAGGATGCCGCCCGAAATGGTGAACAACGCAAACAGAAGAATGATGAACGACATGTATTCGGTGAGCAGCGCATGCAGCACCGCCTCCGAGGCCGAAGGCATGCCGAACGCAACCGCCAGCGGCACGACCACAAGTGCTGCCCAGAAGGCGGTGATCTTGCCGTAGTGATGCTCCCAGATGCGGTGGAAGAGCAACGGGCCGGTGGCGATCGACAGAAGCAGGCCGGCAAACGGCAGCCCCCACCACAGCGACATCGTTTCGCCCGGCAGCCCGTGGGCCTCGGCTGCGAGGGCTGACCCCGGAAACAGCGTTGCGACCGCCACCACAGCGCCCGCCGTCAAAGCCGCCGCAAACCGCATTAGGCCCCCTCTGGAATTGTGTCGGATGCGATTGGTGGTGTTCAAGCCAGCGTCACGCCGGCATCGCGCATTCGGTTCAGCATCGTCTCGAGGGAGCCATTGAGATTGATGCCGCGGCAGGCGTCGAGCCGCACTGTTGTGTGGAAGCCGTGCTTGACCGCATCGAGCGCCGAAAAGGCGACGCAGAAGTCGGTCGCCAGGCCGACCAGGGTGAGCGTGTCGATGCCGCGCTCCTGGAGATAGCCGGCAAGGCCGGTGGGCGTCGTCCGATCGTTCTCGAAGAAAGCCGAATAGCTGTCGATCTCCGGGTGGTAGCCCTTGCGGATCACCAGTTCGGCCTTGGTCCAGGCAAGGCCGGAATGGAAATCCGAACCCAGGCTGCCCTGGATGCAGTGGTCCGGCCACAGCGTCTGCGGGCCATAGGGCAGATCGATCGATTCAAAAGGCTGCTTGCCGGGATGGCTGGAGGCAAAGCTCGAATGGCCGGCGGGATGCCAGTCCTGCGTCAGCACGACATGTTCGCTCCGCCGGATCAGGTCGTTGACCAGTGGCACGATCTCGTCGCCGCCGGCCACCGCCAGCGCGCCGCCCGGGCAGAAATCGTTCTGCAGGTCGATAATAACAAGCGCTTCGTCGGCCATGGAGCCTCCCTCTTGTTTGTCCCGGAAGCATGACCCGAACGGGAGGACTGCCGAAACGTGGAATCCGGTGTTCGAAGCCCACCGAAAATGTCGCTGACGCAACGGATGCAGAAACTTGACCAGATGGCCGGCTGCGTCAACCTCCAACGGCATACAAATGCGTGCCGCCGCGCCGATGCGGACGGACGGCGCAAACTCTGGCTTTGACAATTCCAGCCGGCTTGATATCATTTGCATACGAATGAATTTGACCGGCTCGGACGCCGGCTGGATCCCACCGGAAGGCCCCTTTTGGGAAGGCAAAGCGTGATCCGTTACGCGAAACCCACCACCGTCGACGAGGCGCTCGCTTTGCTGGGCGAGGGTTCGTGGCGCATCCTTGCCGGCGGCACCGATTTCTATCCGGCGCAAGGAGCCAAGCCTTTCCGCGAAAATGTCCTCGACATCAACAGTCTCGCAGCGCTGCGCGGTATCGCCGAAACCGGGGACCATTGGGTCATCGGCGCGCGCACGACCTGGACCGATCTTGTCCGTCATCCGCTGCCGGCGGCTTTCGATGCGCTGAAGCAGGCGGCGCGGGAAGTGGGCTCCGTGCAGATCCAGAACGCCGCATCCATCGCCGGCAATCTCTGCAATGCCTCTCCGGCCGCCGACGGCGTGCCGGCGCTGCTCGTCCTCGACGCCGAGGTCGAACTGCGCTCCGCGGCGATGGCCCGCCATCTGCCGCTGGAAACATTCATCCTGGGGAACCGCCGCACGGAACTGCGGCCGGACGAAATGGTCACCGCCATCCGCGTGCCGAAAAACGCGGCCGCCGGCACGTCGGCTTTCGTGAAGCTCGGCGCGCGTCGCTATCTCGTCATTTCCATCGCCATGGCGGCCGCCCGCTTGTCCGTTGAGGACGGCATCGTCGGTAATGTTGCCGTCGCCGTCGGCTCCTGTTCGGCGGTCGCCAAGCGTCTTTCAGGTGTCGAAGCAGCCTTGCGCGGCCTCCCGGTCAGCCACGCTCTCGCCACTGCGGTCCAGTCCGCGCCGATGGACGAGCTTTCGCCGATCGGCGATGTCCGCGGCAGCGCCGAATACCGGCTGGACGCCGCGCGCGAGATTGTCGCCCGCGCGGTGCTCGACGCGGCGGGTCATGTGCCTGCGGAAAAGGCGGCGGCATGAGCAAAGCTCAGCCCGACATGAGCAAAGCTCAGCCCGACATGAGCAAAGCTCAGCCTGGCATGACCGAAGCTCAGCCTGGCATGGAATGCGCCGACATCGCCTTCGAGGTCAACGGCGCCGCCGTTTCCGTCTGCGTGCCGCCGGTTCGCCGTCTCTCTTCGGTGCTGCGCGACGAATTGCGCCTGACCGGCACCAAGATCGGCTGCGACGCCGGCGACTGCGGCGCCTGCACGGTGCTTGTCGACGGCGAACCCGTCTGCGCCTGCCTCATGTCGGCGGCTTCTGCCGCTGGCACAGTGGTGACCACGGTCGAAGGGCTCGCCAACGGCAGATTGTCGGCGCTGCAAGCCTCGTTCCTCGACCACGGCGCGGCGCAATGCGGCATCTGCACACCCGGCCTGCTAATCGCGGCAACCGCGCTGCTGGACAACAAGCCCAACCCAACCGAGGCCGAAACCCAAGATGCGCTGGGCGGCGTCCTCTGCCGCTGCACCGGCTACCGGAAGATCATCGCGGCGGTGATGAATGCTGGACGGTTCGCAAGTGATAGCGCTGCCCCTCATCCGCCTGCCGGCACCTTCTCCCCGTATAGTGACGGGGAGAAGGAAGAGGCTCCGGCGCTGGCGACCCCCTCTCCCCGTTCTTCACGGGGAGAGGGTAAGGGTGAGGGGCAGCGCCAACCTGACCAGCTCGACCGCACTCTTGACCGCAGAATGCCAACCTCGGGCCACGCCGTTGGTTCGTCCCCGATCAGGCTCGACGGCCTGCCGAAGGTCACCGGCGGCGAAAAATTCGGCGGCGATTCCTTCCCGGCCGATGCGCTGGCGGTGCTGGTGGTCCGCTCGCCGCACCATCATGCCCGCTTCGCCTTTGGCGAGCTCGACGGCTGGGTGAAAACCCATCCCGGCATCGTCGGCGTCTTCACCGCCGCCGACATTCCCGGAAAGAACTGCTTCGGCGTCATTGCGCCTTTCGCCGACCAGCCGGCGCTGGCCGAAGGTTTTTCACGCTTTCGCGGCGAGGCGGTGGCGCTGGTTGCCGGCGAGCACGAAGCCATCCTCGATCTCGATCTTTCGGATTTTCCTGTTCGTTGGATCGAACTGCCGCACCTTCTGCAGCCTTGCGAGGCGCAGGCCGGCGGCGCGCGGCTGATCCACGAGAACCGGCCGGCGAACCTGCTCACATCAGGCTTTGTCGAGCGCGGCGACCCGGAGGCCGCCCTTGCCGGCTCGGCTTTCGTCGTTTCGGGGGCCATCGACACGTCCTGTGTCGAGCACGCCTATATCGAACCGGAAGCCGGCTATGCCTACATGGATGGCGACACGCTCGTCGTCGTTGCCTGTACGCAGGCGCCCTACATGGACCGCGACGACGTGGCAAAGGTGCTTGGCCTTGCCGTCGACAAGGTGCGTATCGTCCCGACCGCCACCGGCGGCGGTTTCGGCTCAAAGCTCGACGTTTCGTTGCAGCCGCTGATCGGCCTGGTCGCGATGAAGACCGGGCGGCCGGCGGCACTCGCCTATACCCGCAATGAATCGATGATATCGACCACCAAGCGTCATCCCGCCGAGATGAAGGCGACGATCGGCGCCGATGCCGATGGCCGCGTCACCGGCATGGTTTTCGCGGGCGATTTCAACACCGGCGCCTATGCGAGCTGGGGCCCGACCGTCGCCAACCGCGTGCCGGTGCACGCCTCCGGTCCCTATGCGACGCCGAACTATCGTGCCGAAGGCCGCGCCATCCACACAAATGGCCCGATCTCGGGCGCCTTCCGCGGTTTCGGCGTGCCGCAGGCGACGATCATGCAGGAAACCCTCTATGACGAGCTGGCCGGGAAGCTCGACATCGACCGGCTCGATTTTCGCCTGAAAAACTGCCTTCGTAACGGATCCGAAACGGTTACCGGCCAGAAGCTGGAATCGGGCGTCGGCATCGCCGAGTGCCTTGAGGCGTTGCGGCCGCATTGGGAGCGTGCGCTTGTCGACGCCGAGACGTTCAACGCCGACAGTAGCACAAAGAAACGCGGCGTCGGCGTCGCCTCTTGTTGGTATGGCTGCGGCAACACCTCGCTGCCCAATCCGTCGACCATCCGGGTCGGCATCTCCGCCTATGGCGATGCCGTCCTGCACCAGGGTGCGGTCGATATCGGGCAAGGCTCGAACACGGTCATTGCCCAAATCTGTGCCGACGCGCTCGGTCTGCCGCTCGAAAGATTCCGGCTGAAAAGTGCCGACACCGCGATCACGCCGGACGCCGGCAAGACGTCCGCCTCACGCCAGACCTTCGTGACCGGCAAGGCCGCCGAAAAGGCCGGCCGCGCCTTGCGAGAAATGATCTTGCGCTTCGCCAATGTCTCCGAAAATGCGACGATTGCCTTGGAAGGGCACAACTTGGCCATCGGCGAGGGAGAAGCGACGCGGCGGATCGATCTTTCGACGCTAAAGTCCGACGCTGACGGCTTCGTCTTTCGCGCCGAGGAAAGCTATGATCCGCCGACGCTGCCGCTCGATGCAAAGGGCCAGGGCAAGCCCTATGCCGTCTACGGCTACGGCGCGCAGATCGCCGAACTCGAGGTCGATCTCAAGCTCGGTACGGTGAAGCTGATCAAGATCACCGCCGCGCATGATGTCGGCAAGGCGATCAATCCTCTGCTCGCCGAAGGCCAGATCGAGGGCGGCATCGCACAAGGCATCGGCATGGCACTGATGGAGGAATACATCCCCGGCCGCACCGAGAATCTGCACGACTACCTGATCCCGACGATCGGTGACGTGCCGCCGATCGAGACCATCCTGATCGAAGTTCCGGATCCGGAAGGACCCTTTGGCGCCAAGGGCCTGGGCGAGCATGTGCTGATCCCGACGGCGCCGGCGATCCTCAACGCCATCCGTCATGCCGCCGGCGTCCTGGTCACCAAAATTCCGGCGACGCCTGCCCGTATCCGCGCCGTCATCCGCGACAAGGAGGCACGCCGATGAGCGAGCTTGCCGAACGTTTCGAGACGCATGATCCCGGCGAGAAGCAGGTGGCGGAGAAGATCCGCTGCGATGCCTGCCCGGTCATGTGCTACATCGCCGACGGCCGCACCGGCGCCTGCGACCGCTACGGCAATGTCGGCGGCAGGATCGTGCGGATAGATCCGCTGACCATCCTCGACCATGCGGCCGAGACCGGCGGCGCTGTCGTGCCGTTTGTCGCCGAAGGCGAGGCCTGGGACGGCGAACTGGTCAATACCGGCCGCCGCTTCGTCACTGCGATCGGCGCCGGCACCACCTATCCCGACTACAAGCCGGCCCCTTTCATCGTCAGCCAGGAGGTCGAGGGCGTCGATCTCGTCACCGTGGTCACCGAGGGCATCTTCTCCTATTGCGGCGTCAAGGTGAAAATCGACACCGACCGTCATATCGGTCCCGAAACGGCGACGGTGCGCGCCGGAGGCGAGGCGATCGGCCACGTCACGACAGGCGAATACGGCTCGCAGATGCTGTCGCTCGGCGGCGTGCATCATCTGACCGGCGGCTCGAAGGCCGAGGGTCGCGCCACCTGCGACGCGCTGCTTGATCTGTGCAACCGCAAGCCGGTCGAACTCACCATCGAGGGAGGTGCTGCAATCATCGTCGAAGCCGGCAAGCCGCCGGTCATCGACGGCAAGCTCGAACATCGCATGCGCGTCGGCTGCGGCTCGGCCACCATCGGCATGTTCGCCACCCAGTGGCGCGGCCTGGTCGACGAGGTGGTGGTGGTCGACGACCACATCACCGGCGTCGTTTCCGAGCATCAGGCTGGCAAGGTGCTGGGTTGGCAGGACACCGGCATCAAGATCATCGGCCGCCGTTCGACGCCGGGCCGCTATTTCAAGGTGTCCGAGCCCGGCCTCGGCTGGGGTGGCACCAACATTTCCGACCCGCTGTCGATCCTTGGCGAATGGAACGCGAAGAAAGGCGCGCGGCCGGGCCTGTCGCTGCTGATGGTCTCGACCACCGGCGAGCAGTTCGCTTACTACGAACTCGACGACGAATTGAAGCCGGTTCAGAAACCGTTCCCGGAGCGGCTGCAGAAATCCGTCGGCCTGATCGAGGACAATTGCGAGCCGGCGCTGTGCACCGTGCTGTTCATAGGCGGCGCCGGCGGTTCGCTGCGCGCCGGCGTCACCGAGAACCCGGTCAATCTGACCCGCTCGGTGCAGGGCCTGACGACTTATGTCACGGTCGGCGGCGCACCGGTCTATGTCTGGCCGGGCGGCGGCATCACCCTGATGGTCGATGTCACCCGCGTGCCGGAAAATGCCTTCGGCTATGTGCCGACGCCGGCGCTGGTGGCACCGATCGAGTTCACGCTGCGCCGCGACGACTATGTCAGGCTCGGCGGCTATGAAGCCGAGATCCGCAGCGTCGAGGACATCCTTGCCAAGGGCGGCGAGTACCTCAATCCGCGTCATGGCACGGGCGCGCCAGCCAGCAATCCGTGGCCGCCGCTGGCACAGTTGCGGCGCGCAGCGGGCAACGGGGTTAGGCGATGAACGGCCCACAGGCGCATTGGCTTAAGGACGGCCGGCGGCTGCATCTCAACCATGGCCCGATCGACCTGATCATCGAGGCATCAGGCGATGCGAACGAATGCCGCGCCGCCTATGGCCAGGCGGTGGCACGCTTCCAGACAATCCTGCCCGAACTTGTCGACGAACTCATCGAGCTGCGCCGCCCGGCTTCGTCACAGCCGCGCGCTTTCGCCGGGCCGACGGCGTGCCGCATGGAGGCGGCCGTCGTGCCGCTGGCGAAACAATTCATCACGCCGATGGCCGCCGTTGCCGGTTCGGTAGCCGACGAAATGCTTGGCGCGCTGCTGGCCGGGCGCCGACTCGATCGCGCCTATGTCAACAATGGCGGCGACAGCGCGATCCATCTCGGCAGCGACCAGTCCATGACCCTCGCCATTGCCGGGACAGGTCATGGGCTGGCGGACCGTATCACGATTCGCGCCGGGGACGGGATTCGCGGCGTTGCGACAAGCGGTTGGCGCGGCCGTTCCTTTTCGCTGGGCATCGCCGACGCCGTCACCGTGCTGGCGCGGACGGGTGCAGAGGCCGATGCCGCCGCGACCCTGATCGCCAACGCCGTCGACCTGCCCGGTCATCCTGCCATCGAGCGCTTGCCGGCGCGCGATCTGGCGCCCGACAGCGACCTTGGCGATCGCCTAGTCATCCAAGGCGTAGGCCCGCTTTCCCCTGGTGAAATCGCCGCCGCGCTGGACAGCGGGCTTGCTGTCGCAGAAGATTTTCGGCGACAGGGCCTGATTGCCGCTTCAGCGCTGTTCCTTGCCGGTCAGGCACGGATCGCCGGTCCCATGGCGCTCGCTGCGCCCAACGAGAAATCAAGGAAGGAAATTGCCGATGCCTGAGTTTGCGATCCGCAAGATTGCGGTGCTGACCGAAGAGATCTTTCACGAGGGCGGGCCGGTGGCGAAGGTTCCGCGCCGCCGCGCCGCCGCCATGGCGGTGGTGAAGAACCCGTTCGCCGGGCGCTATGTGGAAGAGCTGCAGGGCGCCATGGACGATCTGAAGCCGCTCGGCCTGCTGCTCTCCGACAAGCTGATCGCCGCATTGGGCGGCGACGTGAAACATATCGACGGCTACGGCAAGGGCGCCATCGTCGGCATAGCGGGTGAGCTGGAGCATGGCGCGCTGTGGCATGTTCCTGGCGGCTACGCCATGCGCGAGCGGCTCGGCGACGCCAAGGCGATCGTGCCGTCGGCAAAGAAGGTTGGCGCCTTCGGCTCGCGGCTCGACGTGCCGCTCGGCCATATCAACGCCGCCTATGTGCGCAGCCATTTCGATGCCATGGAGGTCGGCATCAGCGACGGGCCCCGTCCCGACGAAATCCTGTTCTGCCTCGCCATGAGCTGCGGCCCGCGCGTGCACGACCGCATGGGCGGCCTCGCGGCGAAAGACATCAAGGCTTGGGACGGGCTGCGGTGAGCGGCGAGGACAATCTGCTCAAGCTCGTCGAGGCCGAGGAGCCTGACGAAAACGATTACCGCTTGCAGGAGCAGGTCGGCTTCATCCTGCGCAAGGCGCACCAGCGCCATGTCTCGATCTTCGCGGCACATATCGCCGACCTGACACCGCCGCAATTCGCCGCCCTGGCCAAATTGCACGACGTCGGCGAGACCTCGCAGAACCAGCTTGGCAGCCTGATCGCCATGGACGCGGCGACGGTGAAAGGTGTGATCGACCGGCTCAAGGCGCGCGGCTTGGTCGAGCTTTCCAAGCATGAGGTCGACAAAAGGCGTCTGCTGGTCAATCTGACCGCCGAGGGCCGCGATGCCATCGAGCGGCTGATCCCGATCGCCCGCGACATCACGGAGGAAACGTTGGCGCCGCTGTCCGCCAAGGAGGTCGCCACCTTCATGAGGCTTTTGGCCAAGCTGGCCTGAGGCTGCCGCTTGCCTGTCGAAGCTTGAATTTTTCTCCCTGCCGGGCGATGTCCGCCCGGCAGGGAAGTTTCAACTCAGAGCCCGTTGTCCTTCAGGATCTGAGCGGCGTTTTCCTTGGTGATCTTCTCAGTTGGCAAAGTGATGGTCTTTTCGACCTGCTCGCCGTTCAGGAACTTGATCGCCTGCCGCAGCCCTTCGGCGCCCGGCGTCACATAGGTGAAGGTCGCCGTCAGCTCGCCATTGTTGACCAGCGTCACGCCTTCATTGGGCAGGCCGTCGATGCCGATGAACTTGATGTCCTTTTCGCGCCCGACATCCTTGGCGGCAAGATAGGCGCCGTAGGCCATCGGGTCGTTGTGACCGTAGACGAGATCGATGGTCTCGTTGTTGCGCAGGGCCGTGGCCATGATGTTGTAGGCCTGGTCCTGCTTCCAGTCGCCCGACTGCTGGTCGAGCAGGTATTTTATGCCCGGCTCCTTGTCGGTGAATTCATGGAAGCCGTCATGGCGGTCATGTGCCGGCTGGGTGCCCATGCCGCCCCAGATCTCGACGACGTTGCCGGCGGCCTTGCCCTTGCCGCCGAGCAGCTCGACGGCATATTCGCCGGCAGCCCGGCCGATCAGCTTGTTGTCGCCGCCAACGAACTGGGTGTAATCCTTGGTTTCGACATTGCGGTCGAGCACGAAAACCGGGATCTTGGCATCGATCGCCTGCTGCACGACGCCGGTCAGGCCGGCGGATTCCTTCGGTGACACCAGCAGCGCGTCGACTTCCTGACGGATCAGGTTCTCGACATCGGCGACCTGCTTTTCGGTCTTGTCCTCACCGTCGGTGACGATCAACTCGACGTCGGGATGCTTGGCGGCCTCAGCCAGGATGTCCTTGTTGAACTGGGCGCGCCACGGCTCGATGGTCGTCACCTGGGAGAAGCCGATCTTCCACTTCTTGTCCTGCGCGTAGGCGTTGCCGCTGGTCAAAAGGGCGGTCGTGGTCAGCAGTGCCGCGCCGACAGCGGCAAGCTTCAACATGTCACGTCGTTTCATTTCTTGTTTCCTCCAAGATTTAGAGACGGGGTCTCTTTTGACGGCCGCTTTGCTGCGGTCGTTTCCTTGCGCGCTGCTTTTCCACCAGGCAGACGCAGATAGAAGAGAAGATCAACGGCGTTGCGCTCCTGCACGAGCACGGTGCCGATGATGATCATCCCCTTCAGCACGAGCTGAAGGTTCGAATTGATGTTGTGCAATTGCAGGATGTTCGAGAGCAGTCCGAAGATCAGCACGCCGCAGAATGTGCCGATGAGGCTGCCGCGTCCGCCCATCAGGCTGGTGCCGCCGATGACCACGGCGGCGATGGCGTCGAGCTCCAGCCCGGCGCCGGCATCCGGCTTGCCTTGCCTGTACTGTGCGACATAGAGCACCGCCGCCACGCCGGCCAGCAATCCGGACACGGCGTAGGTGGCGATCTTGACGCGGCCGGCGGCGATGCCGGACAGCCGCGCCGCCTCTTCATTGCCGCCGATGGCATAGACGTAGCGGCCGAACGGCGTGAAGCGCAGCACGGCTCCGTAGATCAGGATCGCGCCGAGGAAGAACAGGCCCGGCATCGGGATCACCCCGAACACCAGCGAGCGCAGCATTTCGAAATCGGCGGTGGCGTTCGACCCGGTGTACACCGGCAGCACAGCATTGTTCTGGCCGGCGGTCAGCCGGGCGATGCCGAGCGCCGTCACCATCATCGCCAGCGTGACGATGAAAGGTTGCAGCCGCCCGGCAACGATGATGAAGCCGTTGAGCGCGCCGAACAGCAGGCCGACGCAAGGCGCCACCAGCAGCACGCCGAGCACGCCGAACTTTGAGCCTACCTGCGGCAGCAGGAACCACAGCACGAGAGAGCAGAGGATCACCCCGACAATGGCGGGCGTGACCAGCCCACGAACGCCGTCGAGCCTGATGTCGTGCGTGGCCTGCGAGCCGGCGCGGGACTTTTCGATGTTCAGGAAGATGAAACGGGTGGCGAGGATGCCGAGGCAAAGGGCTGTTACGGCAACCGTCGGCACCCCCAGCACCACCGCCGGCGTGACGCCCGGGACCGTCAGCAGCATGGCGCAGACCACGGTGCAGATCGCCATCAGCGAGCCGACGGAAAGGTCGATGCCGCCAGTGATGATCACCGCCGTCATGCCGGTGGCGATCAGGCCGGTGGTCGACACCTGGCGCAGCACATCGAGCAGATTGCCATAGGACAGGAAGATGTTGTTGCCCTTGGAACTGATCGGCGAGCCCAGCACGCCGATCAGGAAGATGGCGATCAGGCCCCAATAGAGCTTTGTCCGGGACAGAACGTTCAAGATACTCATGCTGCGGGTCTCGTCATGGTCCGGCGCGGCGCCGCAAGCCGCATGATAGCCTCCTCGCTGGCTTGCGCGCGTGAGAGGATTCCCGTCTGGCGGCCATCGGCCATGACCAGGATGCGGTCGGAAAGATGCAACAGCTCCGGCAATTCCGAGCTGATGACGGCGATGGCGAGCCCGTCTCGCGCCAGCTTGAAGATGAGGTCGTAGATCTCGCGCTTGGCGCCGACATCGATGCCGCGCGTCGGCTCGTCCAGCAACAGCACCCGCGGCCGCGTCGCCAGCCACTTGCCGATGACGACCTTCTGCTGGTTGCCGCCGGACAGCGTGCCCGCCGGCTGCTCGATGGTCCCGCAGCGAATGCCGAGCGTCTTGACGGCGTGCCGCGCCAGGCCTTGTTCTCCAGCCAGCGAGCGAAGGCCGAACCGCGCCAGCGCTCCGACCAGCGGCAGCGCGACGTTGTCGGTGATCGACGCCTGAAGATGCAAGCCTTGCGTCTTGCGGTCCTCTGTCACCAGGGCGATGCCGAGCCGGCGGGCGTCGCGCGGCGAACGGATTTCCACGGGCTCGCCGTCGAGCCGGATTTCGCCGCCGGCATGCCCGCCACTGGAGCCGAAGATGGTCTCCAGGATTTCCGTGCGTCCCGAGCCCAGCAGCCCGCCTATCCCCAGAATTTCCCCGGTGGCGAGATCGAAGCAGACGCCGTCGAGCGCGGTGCGCCAGCCGTGGCGGTCGGGTTTCGACAGCGACAAGCCGCTTACGGACAGGACGATCTTGCCGCTGGGGCCGCGCTCTTCCTGGGAAGAGGCAAGCAGGTTTCGCCCGACCATCGCCGAAATGATGGTGTTTTCGTCGAGCCTTGCCATCGCCTCGGTGAGCACGTGGCGTCCATCGCGAAACACGGTGACCCGGCTGGCCAGATGCATGACTTCGTCGATACGGTGCGAAATGTAGACGATCGCTACGCCGCTGTCGGCGAGCTGACGGACGATCCGGAACAGTCTTTGGCATTCGGCCGGCGAAAGCGCGGACGTCGGCTCGTCCATGATCAGGATGCGCGCCGACATCGACAGTGCCTTGGCGATCTCGACCAGTTGCTGCTCGCCGACGCGCAAGCTGCCGACCCGCGCCTCCGGGTTGAGCTCGATGCCGAGCCTCTGCAGCAGCGCATCGGCGGCACGGCTGCTTGCCTTGCGGTCGACGATAAGTCCGGCGATCAGCTTCTCGCGCCCCAGGAAGATGTTGTCGGCAACGCTGAGTTCGGGGACGAGGTTGAGTTCCTGGTGGATGATGGCGATGCCGGCGTCTTCGGCATCGCGGACGCCGGCGAAACGGACCGACCGGGCGTCGATGCTGACCGTGCCTTCGTAATCGGTATAGACGCCGGAGAGGATTTTCATCAGCGTCGACTTGCCGGCGCCGTTTTCCCCCATCAGCGCATGGACCTCGCCATGCCTGAGGTCGAAGCCGACATCGACAAGTGCGGCGATGCCGCCGAACGTCTTGGAGATGTGCTCGGCGCTCAGCACGACAGCCGAGCGGCCAGCCGCAGCCGCATCATTTCCGGACGTGATGGAATTGCCGTGCTCCATGACAAGGACGGCCTCCCTTCCGTCGTCGTCGAACGCCCCAAACGCTAATCTAAACGTTTCGATCATGTCAAGCCGGTATCTGATGGGGCGCGATTGATGCATTTCAATTCTTGCGCAAATCCGCGAGTTTCCGTAGGTATTGCAGGTAGAGGGCGGTGAAACGTTTCGAAGATGATGGCGTCAGGGCGAAAAAAGCAGCGAAAGTCCACGGCTCCGACCATGCTGCACGTGGCTGAAGTGGCGCGTGTTTCGGTCGCCACCGTCTCGGCGCTGATCAATGGCACCGCGACTGTCAGTCCCGAGCTCAGCCAGCGCATCGAACAGGCGATCCGCGACATTGGCTACAAGCGCAACGCCATCGCCCGCAGCCTGAAGATGGGCACGACCCGCACCATCGGGCTTACCGTCCCCCACATCACCAATCCGTTCTTCACCGATGTCGTTTCGGTCATCCAGCAGGCATTCGACCGCGCCGGTTATGCGGTCATGCTGTGCTGCACGGACGAGGATCTGAACACGCAGGACGACCAGATCAGGCTGCTGCTCGACCGGATGGTCGACGGGCTGATCGTTGCGCGCGTCGGCGACGGCGCGATCCTGAAGAGAATTGTCGACGACGCCAACGTGCCGGTGGTGCTGCTCGACCGTGTTTGCGAAGGCGTCGATACCGACACCGTCATTCTCGACAACCAGCGCGCCGTGTTCGACGCCATCACCTATCTGATCGATCTCGGCCACCGGCGGATCGGTTACATCTCCGGATCGTTCGACATCTCGCCCATGCATGACCGCATGGCGGGATATCGAGAAGCGCTCCAGGCCGCCGGCCTGCCAATTGAGAACGAGCTCATCCGCTTCGGCAACTTCCACGAAGTCGATGGCTACAACGCCACGATGCAGCTGCTTTCGCTGCATGACCGCCCGAGCGCGATCTTCTCGGCCAACAACCCGATGGTGATCGGCGCCATGAAGGCGATCCGCGATATCGGGCTGACCTGCCCCGAGGATATATCGGTTGCCTGCTTCGACGATTTTCCGTGGTCGGACGTGTTCCAGCCGCAGCTGACCACGGTCGCACAACCGGTCAAGGCGATCGGCGAGCAGGCCGCCAATCTCCTGCTCGACCGACTCGCCGGAAACAGGGACGCGCCGCCGCGCAAACTGGCGCTCAAGGGACGCCTGATGATCCGCAATTCATGCCGGCCGCTCGGGGCGCCCTTGGGGGCGATCGCACAAAGCGTCAGCGCCTGATGCATGTCGCCCAAAAGTGTCCAGCGGAAAGACCGTCAGGCCGCTTGCGACAGCGATTTGTGGACTTCCGCCAGTATCTCGAAGGATCGCACCCGCGCCGTGTGGTCGAAAATCTGCGCGGTGACCATCAGCTCGTCGGCGCCGGTGCGTTGCACGAAAGCCTCGATGCCGTTGCTGACCGTCTCCGGGGCGCCGACGACGGCGCAGGACAGCGCCTGGCCAAGCATGGTTTTCGCCATAGGGTCGAGATCGCGCTCGTAACCCTCGACCGGCGGCGGCAACCGGCCGGCCCGGCCGGTGCGCAGATTGACGAAGGCCTGCTGCAGCGAGGTGAACAACAGCCGCGCCTCGGCGTCTGAGGGTGCAGCGAACACATTGAGGCCGAGCATGACATAGGGCTTGTCGAGCTGTTCCGACGGCTGGAAGCGCGAGCGGTAGATCTCCAGCGCGTGGTCCAGTTCGGCCGGCGCGAAGTGCGAGGCGAACGCATAGGGCAGGCCGAGCATGGCGGCGAGCTGCGCGCCATAGAGGCTTGAGCCCAGGATCCAGATCGGCACCTTTTCGCCCTCGCCGGGCACGGCGCGGATGCGCTGACCGTCTTCGGCCGGCTGGAAATAACCCATCAGCTCGACGACATCCTGCGGGAAACTGTCGGCTCCGGCCTCGAGGTTACGGCGCAGCGCGCGCGCCGTGCCCATGTCGGTGCCCGGCGCCCGGCCGAGGCCGAGGTCGATGCGGCCGGGATGCAACGCGTTAAGCGTGCCGAACTGCTCGGCGATAACCAGCGGCGAATGGTTGGGCAGCATGACGCCGCCGGCGCCGACGCGTATCGTCCTGGTGCCGCCCGCGACATGGGCGATGACGACGGAGGTGGCAGCGCTGGCGATGCCCGGCATGTTGTGATGCTCGGCCAGCCAGTAGCGCTTGTATCCCATCTGCTCGGCATGGCGGGCGAGATCGAGCGAATTGGCGAGCGATTGCGAAGCGTTGCTGCCTTCGACGATCGGCGACAGGTCGAGAACGGAAAGAGCGGTCATGGGCGGGGATCCTATGGACGGGAAGGATGTAGGAAGCGATCGCCACTGCCGCAAATTCAAAAAATTGAACAGACGCCGCGCGTTCAGGCAGGCGCAAAGGACGCTCTGGCATTTTTGAGTTCGAGGATCCTTTCGGAACTTATTCCGGTTCCCTGATCATGCGCCCGCCGCTTTCTCGGTGTCGGAAATCTCTTCGTTCTCAACCGCCGTATGCTGCGCCGCCAGGAAATTGCCGACATGGCTGAGGCCGTCGAAGTGGTCGCAGAACACCTTGATGACGACCAGCAGCGGCACCGCCATCAGCGCGCCGACAAAGCCCCACAGCCAGGACCAGAAGGCGATGGCGATGAGGATCGCCACCGCGTTGATCTCGAGCCGCCGGCCGACCACCGTTGGCGTCACGAACTGACCTTCGACGGTATCGCACAAAAGCACGAAGGCCGGCGCCAGCAGCGCGTAGGAAATCGTGTCGAAGCTGATCAGCGCCATGATCGTGACAAGCGTGATCGTAATCGCCGCCCCGATATAGGGCAGGAAATTGAGCAGAGCCGCCGCCGCGCCCCAGACCTGCGGGTTGGGCACGCCGAGTGCCCAGAGTCCGAGTCCGATGACCACGCCCAGGCATGTATTGATTACGGCGACGGTAAGCAGGTAGTGTGAGATTTCACGTTCGACATCATAGACGACGCGCAGTGCCCGCTTCTTTTCGCTGAGACTGGGGAAGGATTGGACGATCTTCTCATAGAACATCGTGCCGGAGGCGAGCAGGAACAGCGACAGGACGAAGACGATGATGACCCCGGTGCCTGCCGACAGCAAATTGCTGGCGGCTTGCGAGAGAAGGCCGGATTGCGTCATGGCTACCCTCTGAACGCCCGGCTCCTGCGATGTCTGCGTCAGTCCCTCTATCTGATGCGAAATCTCCATGATCCTTTCGAAAGGACGCCGCAGTTGCGCGAGACGTTCGGTCAGCTGCTGGCCAATCGACGAGGTGTTGTTGATGAGATCGATGACCGGACCACTCAAAAGATAGCCGGCGCTGGCGACGGCGCAGAGCGACAGCACCACCAGCAGTGTCGCCGACATCACATCGGGCATGCCGCGCTTGCGCAGGAAGCGGACGATCGGCGTCAGCGTCAGCGTCAGCAGGAAAGCCAGAATGATCGGCATGAAGAAGGCGCGGGCGAAGTAGAGCGCGTAGATCGCCATCAGGATGAAGATGCCGACGAGCAGCGAACGCATCAAATGCGTGTCCGCACGCGCCTCGACGCGCGGATCGGGGCTTTCGGCAACGCCTGCGCCCAAAGCGGCGGGTTCGGCTTTCATTCTGACCCTCGGGGGCACACCGCAATGGTGTCGGCCGTTGGCAAAAAACGCCTTTGCGGCTTCAAAGTTCCGTTAGCCGGCGTTGATGTATTGACGGCAAGGTCGTTGCGACCTTACCGATGAATCAGGTGACTGGGAATCAGGCGATTGGGAATCAGGCGCCTGGTGCGGCCACGGCGGGAATGGCCTTCGCCGTTTCCTTGCGCACGATCGGCGCCACCTTGGTGCCGTAAAGCTCGATTGCCTTCATGATCTTGGCGTGCGGCATGATGCCGATCGCCATCTGCAGCAGGAAGCGGTCATTGCCAAATATCCTGTGCTGGGCAACGATCTTCTCGGCCACCTGTTCGGGGTTGCCGACGAACAGCGCGCCGTTCGGCCCGCGCGACTGGTCGAAATGCGCCTTCGACGTTGGACCCCAGCCGCGCTCCCGGCCGATGCGGTTCATCACCTCGGCCTGCGGCCCATAGAAATCGTCGGCCGCCTGGTCGGCGGTGTCGGCGATGAAGCCGTGGACGTTGAGGCTGGTGGCCAGATCAGACGGATCCTTGCCGGCCCGTTTGGCCGCCTCCCTGTAGATATCGAACAGCGGCGCGAACCGCGCCGGCTCGCCGCCGATGATGGCCAGCGCCAGCGGCAGGCCGAGCGCGCCCGCGCGGGCGGCAGACTGCGGCGTGCCGCCAATTGCGATCCAGACCGGCAGTCTTTCCTGAAACGGGCGGGGATAGACGCCGCGGCCGTTGATCGGAGCGCGCAGCCTGCCTGACCAGGCCACCTTGACATGATCGCGGATGGCAAGCAGCAGGTCGAGTTTCTCGGCAAAGAGTTCGTCATAGTCTTCGAGATCGTAGCCGAACAGCGGAAAGGATTCGATAAACGAGCCGCGCCCGGCCATGATCTCGGCCCGGCCGCCGGACAGAAGGTCGAGCGTCGCAAACTGCTGGAAGACACGAACCGGATCGTCGGAGGAAAGCACAGTGACCGCGCTGGTCAGCTTTATGCGCCTGGTGCGTTCGGCACCCGCGGCCAGGGCCACCACCGGCGCTGAAGCAGCATAATCGGGACGGTGATGCTCGCCCAGTCCGAACACGTCGAGGCCGACCTGGTCGGCCAGCTCGATCTCCTCGATCAGGTTGCGCAACCGCTCATGCGCACCGATGGCACCGGGACCCGGTTCCGGGCTGACGTCGGCGAAGGTGTAGAGACCGAGTTCCATCATGTGTCATCCTGGCGTTTCGTTTTTCGCGCTACAGGTAGCGATCCGGCTGTCGCATCGCCAGAGGGGCGGATGGTGAACAGTGCTTGTCGGTTTCAGCCGAATTCAGCCGGAATGGCGTCTCCCGACTGCAACAGCCCAGAATTTCATGCCTGGCATACCGTTTTGGCGCTTGAACTCTCGGTTTTCACGCGTATGTAAGCGTCGCGAATTGACTTCAGGGAAGTGGACTTGGCTATCTACAGGGAAAAAGACATTTTTGAGCGGCGCAATGCCGCGAACGAGGCAAAGAAGGCGCTTCTGGAGCGCTTCAAGTCAAAACCGGCAGCAGACGATCCCGCGGTGCTGGCACGACAGGCCGAACGCAAGGCAATCCTCGAAGCCCGTGCGATACGCGAGGCCGAAAAGGCCAGGCTGAAGCAGGAAAAGCTGGCGCGCGAGGCGGCAGAAAAGGCCGAGCGCGAGGCTGCTGCCGAAGCAGCGCGCATCGCTGCGGAAGAAGCAGCCCAAGCGGAAGCGAAGATCCGGGAAGCCGAAGAGAACGAGCGCATCGCTCGTCTTCTTGCCGACGAGGCCGAACGCAAGGCCAAGCGCGACGCGCGCTATGCGGCGCGCAAGCAGCGCACCGGCCGGACGCCTCCGGGCTTTTCAGCCCGCTAGCGCTTTCATAGCGCGATCCACCAATCGACTCAGGGCCGCGCCTTGCAGCGGCCCTGAAGGCGTTTGTGTTGCGGCCTCGTAGCAACTAAGCCGCGAGCTTCAGCCCGATGATGCCGCAGACAATAAGTGCGATGCAGGCCAGCCTGATCGCGGTCGCAGGCTCGCCGAGCAGCCAGATGCCAAGCAACGCCGTGCCGACGGTGCCGATGCCGGTCCACACCGCATAGGCCGTGCCGACCGGCAGCGTCTTCAGCGCCAGTCCGAGCAAGGCGAGACTGACGACCATCGAGGCAACGGTCAGCACGGTCGGCAGCGGCTTCGAAAAGCCATCAGTGTATTTGAGGCCGATCGCCCAGCCGATCTCGAACAGGCCGGCGAAGAAGAGAAGAATCCACGACATCGGAACGCTCCATTGGATTGCGGGTCGTCCCGGCCGATTTCGGGGAAAGCGCGAAGCCGTCTTCGCTGCGTGGATATAGAAATTTCGCGCGCCCAATCAACAGCAACATCGGCGGCATTTCAGAACCAATCGCTGACTATCGATTGGTCCTGAAATGCCGCCGGTCATGACCTTGCGCCGAAACGCCGAGGCTTACCTGTCCTTGAGCTTGATCGCCTTAACGGGCGGTGCCTTCAGGGCTGGGGCAGCGGCGGGTTTCTTCGCGTCCTTCTTCGGCTTGCGGGCCTCTTTGCCCGCCTTCATCGCACCTTTAGCCATGATTCGTTTCCTCCGATTGTGGCAAGCGAAATGAACCAAGAGAAACGCCCGACCGCAAGAGGCATAATCTGGCGCCGGCGCCAGCCGGCGGCTGTCAACCGATTCCAATTCGCTCGTAAACCGCGCCGGTCCGTGCGATGATCTTTTTCGCACTGCAGCATCGGCCCGTGCCTTCGCCGGGTGATGATCCGGCAGACCAGTCAGGACGACAATGCGAATCCATATCGGCTGTGAGATGGGCTTCGACTTTCCGCAGGAAACGCCGCTGATCGTGATGCTCAACGTCCACTATTCCCGCGCGTCCGGTCTCGAGCGGCCGGATTTCCTGACCTCGAACCCACCGATGCCGATCGAGAGCTACCGCGCGTCGTGATTGCTTGTGGAGCTTCGGCGGACGCGCCGTTAAGCTCGAACGCACCGAGGCGCGGCTGAAGGGAGGAATGAAGATGAAAATCGACGGCGGGTGCCATTGCGGCGCCATCACTTACGAGGCGGAAGTCGATCCGGAGAAGACCAATATTTGTCACTGCACCGATTGCCAGAAGCTGACGGGCACAGCATTTCGGGTGACCGTGCCGGCGCCGGAGGATCATTACCGGATCACCAAGGGCGTGCCGAAGATCTACATCAAGACCGGATCGAGCGGCGCCAAGCGCGCCCAGGCCTTTTGCGCCGACTGCGGTTCGCATCTCTACGCCACTTCGGTTGGCGACGGACCAAAGATCTATGGCATCAGGGTCGGCACGGCGCGGCAGCGCGAAGAGCTGGTTCCGAGAAAGCAGCTGTGGCACCGCTCGGCGCTGCACTGGCTGCCGGAATTCGAAGGCACGACGATCGTCGAGGAGCAGTAGCCTCTCAGTCGTCGCCTTCGACGACCCTTAGTCTAAGCTGACCGGTCTTGGAGTCGGCGACGCGCGCACCCGCTTCGGCCTTCGCGCCGGCCCCACGTGTCGTCTCGGCCGATCCGGCGTCGCCCTCCGTCGGCTGCGCGCCGAACTCCAGCGCCTCGATCTTCTGGCCGCGCCTGGTCACCTTCGACGTCGAGACGAGGATATCGTCGATATCCTTGGCCGACTGGCCGAAATGGCTCTGCAGCTTGCGCACCCGCTCGTCGAGCCGCGAGACATCCTCCATCAGCCGGATGACTTCGCCCTGGATCAAATGCGCCTGCTCGCGCATGCGTGCGTCCTTGAGGATCGCCTGGATGACCTGGATCGACAGCATCAGCAGCGACGGCGAGACGATGACGATGCGGGCGCGGTGCGCCTTGTGGACAATCCCCTCGAAATTCTCGTGGATCTCGGCGAACACCGATTCCGACGGCACGAACATGAAGGCGGTGTCCTGCGTCTCGCCCTGGATCAGGTACTTTTCGGCGATATCGCGGACATGCACCTCGATGTCACGCCGAAACGCTTGTGCGGCGACCTTCTGCAAATCGGCGCCTTCGGCGGCGCGGATGGCGTTCCAGGCTTCCAGCGGAAACTTTGCGTCGATGGCAAGTGCCGGCGCGCCGTTCGGCATCTTGACCAGGCAGTCGGGCCGGCTGCCGTTCGACAAACTCGCCTGGAATTCGTAGGCACCGTGCGGCAGGCCGTCGGCGACGATCGCCTCCATGCGCGACTGGCCGAAGGCGCCGCGCGTCTGCTTGTTGGAGAGGATCGCCTGAAGCTGGACGACCTGGCCGGCGAGCGACTGGATGTTGCCCTGCGCCGTATCGATGACCGCCAGCCGTTCCTGCAGTTTGGCGAGGCTCTCATGCGTCGATTTGGTCTGCTCGGTCATGGTCTGGCCGAGACGGCCGGTCATTGCGTCGAGGCGTTGGCCGATCGACTGTGTGAGTTCGGCCTGCCGCGCCCCGAACACTTCGGCGATGGCGCCCATGCGGCCCTGCATTTCGGCCTGGCTCGCCAAGATGCCGGCCATCCGCGCCTCGGCGTCGCGGGCATGATCGGCGGCTTCCGCGGCCGCCACCGCACGCGCCTTGGCCGACCGCCACAGCGCGACGACGAGTGCCACGAACAGGCCCAGGAATAGGATCGCGCCAAATGCCAGTGCATGGCCGAGCGTGATCGTGGTGGCGCCGAGCCGGGCGACAGGTTCGGACAGGATTGATGTCAGGTCGTTCATGTGGGACAGCATAGATGATTCGCTCTGATGGCACAGATCAAAACGTGAACAGCGCTTCAAACGCCCCGGTTGACGCTTTTCGTGCGAGGTCTTAGGTGAGACGCCATGTCGATCAAGCCGCTCATCATCCTTCCCGATCCCGTCCTGCGCCAGGTTTCGAAACCGGTCGAGCGCGTCGACGGCGCCTTGCGCAAACTGGCCGACGACATGCTGGAGACCATGTATGACGCGCCGGGCATCGGTCTGGCGGCGATCCAGGTCGGCGAACCGCTGCGCATGCTGGTGATCGACCTTGCCAAGGAAGACGAGACGCCGGCGCCGCATATCTTCATCAATCCGGAGATCCTTGAGAGCGCCGATCAGCGCTCGGTCTACGAGGAGGGTTGCCTGTCGATTCCGGATTACTATGCCGAGGTCGAGCGCCCCGCCGCTGTCCGGGTGAAATATCTCGACCGCGACGGCAAGCTGCAGGAGATCGAGGCCGAGGGGCTGATGGCGACCTGCCTGCAACATGAGATCGACCATCTGAACGGCGTTCTGTTCATCGACCACATCTCGAAGCTGAAGCGCGACATGGTGGTGAAGAAGTTCAAGAAGCTCGCCAGGGAGAAGACGCCGGGCAACAAGGCGCCGGGCAAGCTGGTGGGATAGGGTATTTCAAGCAGCAGCTTGAAATACATGTTGAGCAAAGGTCCTCGCGCCGATATCATTGATATCGACTTGGAGGTGCCGATGGGCGATATGCTGATCAGAAATATTCCCGAACCCTTGAAGCGCGAGATCGAACAGGCGGCGCACAAGGGCGGCCAAAGTCTGTCGGGCAAAGCGATCGATCTGTTGCGCAAAGGCATGGTCGCGGAAAGAGAGGCCAAGCCGGAACCGGGTCTTTCGGCATGGGACGCGATTCGCTCGGCATTCGCTGCTGAAAACGCGATTGACGACGAGTTCGCAAAGATAATGGACGAAATCGAGGCCGAACGGAAACGCGACTTCGGTCGCCCGGTCGAGGATTTCGAGTGATTGTCCTCGATACCAACATTGTTTCCGAAGCCAGCAAGCTCGCGCCCGATTCGAATGTCTCTGCATGGTTTCGCAAACAGGACTTTCTAGAGCTCTATATGTGCGGCCCTGTCATCATGGAGCAGTCTTTCGGCGCGGAAAGATTTTTGAACAAGACGGGGTCGGACCGTTATGTTCGCGTGCTCGATCACCTGATTTCGCAGCAGTTTGCTGGCCGCATCGTGGATTTTGCCGGATCGGTCCCCCGGCTGGTTGGAAAGCTTCGCGCCGCGCGGGAGCAACATGGCCGCCCGATCAGCCTCCCTGACGCGATGATCGCCGCAATCTGCCTGGCGCATGACGCTACGCTTGCGACCCGCAATATCAGAGACTTCGACGGGCTTGACCTGAAGCTAGTAAATCCGTTTGAAGCGGATGCCTGACCCAATCTAACGGCCAGACCAAGACTGGACCCGGAGCAAAAATGCCCCTGCGCGTCATCTTCATGGGTACGCCCGAATTCTCGGTGCCGACGCTGCGGGCGATCGCCGAAGCCGGGAATGAGATAAAGGCTGTCTACACCCAGCCGCCGCGCGCCGCCGGTCGCCGCGGGCTGGAATTGACGCCGTCGCCGGTGCAGCGCGAGGCGGAGCGGCTGGACATCGAGGTGCGAACGCCGGTGTCGCTGAAGAGCGAGGCCGAGCAGCAGGCATTCCGCGCCTTGCGGGCCGATGTCGCCATCGTCGTCGCCTATGGATTGCTGTTACCCAAGCCCATTCTCGAGGCGCCGCGGTTCGGTTGCCTCAATGGCCACGCGTCGCTGTTGCCGCGCTGGCGCGGTGCCGCCCCCATCCAGCGCGCCATCATGGCCGGCGATGCCGAGACAGGCATGATGGTGATGCGGATGGAAGAAGGCTTGGACACCGGTCCGGTGGCGATGGTTGAAAAATGCGCCATCGACCCCGATATGACGGCCGGTGATCTGCACGATCGGTTGATGAGTCTTGGTGCGGCGCTGATCGTGCAAGCACTGGCGCGGCTGGAGCGGAATACCCTGACATTTACCACACAGGCGACGGCGGGGGTGACCTATGCCAAAAAGATCGATAAAGCGGAGACGCGCGTGGACTGGACGCGGCCTGCCGGCGAGGTCCACGATCATATTCGCGGCCTGTCGCCTTTTCCGGGGGCATGGTGCGAGGTCGAAATTGGCGGCCGCATGGAACGGCTGAAACTGCTTCGCTCGACGCTATCGGATGGCGCCGGCGAGCCGGGAGGAATTCTCGACGGCCGGCTGACGGTCGCCTGCGGGTCAGGCGCGATCAGGCTGGTCGAAGTTCAACGGGCGGGCGGAAGGCCCGTCAGCGCGCAGGAGTTCCTGCGCGGGGCCAAGCTCGAAAAAGGAATGAAATTCTCATGAGCATGATGTCTATACGCGCGGCGACGCCGCGGGACCGCGAGGCGATCCGCCTTGTCGAAGAACATGCATTCGGCCAGCAGGCGGAGGCCGGGCTGGTCGACGCGCTGGTCACCGGCGGCGATGCCGTTGTCGAACTGGTGGCGGACGAAGACGGGCAGGTGGTGGGCCATATCCTGTTTTCGCGGCTTTTCGTGCTGAACGGCGGCAAGAGCTTCCCGGCGGTGGCGCTGGCGCCTTTGGCGGTCGAGCCGTCTTTCCACGGCACCGGCATCGGCGGCGCGCTGATCCGCGAGGCGCATATCCGTCTGAAGGACGCCGGCGAGGTGCTGGCTGTGGTGCTTGGCGATCCCGCCTATTACGGCCGTTTCGGCTACAGCCACGCACGCGCCGAAAAGTTCGAGAGCGAATACCAGGGCGACGCGCTACAGGCGCTGGCCTGGGGCGAAGCGCCGGAGACCGGCAGGCTGGTCTACGCTTCGGCCTTTGGCTCCGCGCTCGCCGCCTAACCTCATCCTGCTTCAGGAATGCCGCGTTTTCGCCTCGACATCGAATATGACGGCGGCCTCTATGCCGGCTGGCAGCGCCAGGCAGACCGGCCTTCGGTGCAGCAGGCGATCGAGCAGGCGATCGAGAAATTCTGTGGCGAAGAGGTCTCGCTGCGCGGCGCCGGCCGCACCGATGCCGGCGTGCATGCGACCGGCCAGGTGGCGCATGTCGATCTCGTCAAGGTGTGGCCTGATGACAAGGTGCGCGACGCCGTCAACGCCCATCTGCAAACGGCCAAGGCGCGCATCGCCATCCTCAAGGCGGCTGTCGTGCCGGATAGCTTCGATGCGCGTTTCTCGGCAACCGGCCGCCACTATCTCTACCGCATCGTCAATCGGCGCGCGCCGGCGGCACTCGACAAGGGCAAGATCTGGTGGGTGCCGAAGCGTCTCGACGCCGAGGCGATGCACGAGGCGGCAAAAGTGCTGCTGGGGCGGCATGATTTCACTACGTTCCGCTCGACCCAATGCCAGGCCGACAGCCCGATCCGGACGCTCGACCGGCTGGATGTCAGCCGGGTGGGCGACGTGATCGAAGTGAGGGCCTCGGCGCGCTCGTTCCTGCACAATCAGGTGCGCTCCATGGTCGGCTCGCTGAAGCGCGTTGGTGAAGGCGGCTGGACAATTGCCGACCTGAAGGCGGCGCTCGACGCGCGCGACCGTGCAGCCTGCGGCCAGGTGGCGCCGCCCGACGGACTTTTTCTCGTCGGTGTGGACTATTCGCAGGCGTCCGGATGACGCGGCCGGATATGCCGATCAGTTAGAGCATAAATGACAGCTCCACGCCTCACGCATTCCTCTGTAGGCGGGCAGCGTGGCGCTTGCGTGCGCGTTCGGCCATCTCCTCCCGCGAAATACTCCTACCAGGCTCTGCCTTCCAGGCGTCATAGGCCGGCGCGACTTCCTCGCGCAGCCAACGTTCCACGGCAGCATCGCGCTCTTGCAAGGGCGCGAAGCCCGGCGCGGATCACTTCGCTGCTGGTTGCATAGGTGCCGGACTGAACGAGTTGGTCGATAAAAGCGGCTTGCTCAAATTCACCTGGACGAAACTTGCTTCAGGTCCCGGTTCCGCTCGGTACGGCGATTCCGAGCAGCGCCTCCATGCCGAACCAAACCGCCAACGACGCCATAAACATGCCGGCGAAGACAGCGGTGCCGACAGCCGCGCCCCTGCCGATGGCGGCGTTCGTCATCCGCCAGGTCAGGACCATCGACAGCGCAAACAAAAGCAGCGCTGCCAGCACGGCGAACTCGTTGGTGGACGGCAGGAAAAGCCTGATCAACGCCGCCGGTAGCATCATCCATGCGATGATTGCCGACGCCCAGTTGCTGGCGACGACATAGTGGACAAAACGCCCGCCAATGCCTGCGCGGGGCGCGACCAGGGCAAGGCCGACAAGCGGCAATACCCAGGCGCCGATGTCGACCGCCGCCAGGCGGATCAGCATGCTGAAGCGCCCGGCGAATGCATCCGGATCGCCGATCTCGTTGGCAAGGCCGACCCAACCGACGATCAGCGCCGGTGCCGCGACGAGGATGGCGAAAAAGGAATTCCAGAAACCGTCGGCCGAAAGGTCGAGCAGGCGCAGCCCGTCGGCCTTGCCGAGCATCAGCCGCCAGGCGCCGGTCAGCGAAGCATATGTTTCATCCGACGAAAGCATGATTAAGATACGCCTCGCTCGAACCAGTCTTCGATGAAGCGCTGATAGATCTGCGTCAGCGTCTCCAGGTCGGCAAGCGCGACGCGTTCATCGACCATGTGCATGGTCTTGCCGACCAGCCCGAACTCGACCACCGGACAATAGTCCTTGATGAAGCGCGCATCGGAGGTGCCACCGGAGGTGGAAAGCGCCGGTCTCCTGCCGATCACCGCCTTGACCGAACCGCTGAGCGCTTCGATCAGCCGGTCGTCGCGGGTCAGGAAGACGTGGCTCGGCCGGTCGCGCCAGACGAGCTCGTAATCGACCGGCGTCGTCTTGCCGGCCCGGTATTTCTTGCGCTTCGCCGCCTGGTCGAGGCGGTTGTGGATTTCTGCCTGGATGGTCTCAGGCGTCCATGTGTCGTTGAAACGGATGTTGAAGATGGCGGTCGCCTTCGCCGGAATGACATTGGTGGCCGGATTGCCGACATCGATCGAGGTCACCTCCAAATTGGTCGGCTGGAAATCCTTTGTGCCCTTGTCGAAGACGGGATGCAGCAAGGCGTCGACCAGCGTCATCAGCCCGCGCACCGGGTTGTCAGCTAGCTGCGGATAGGCGGCGTGGCCCTGCCGGCCGTTGACAATGATGCTGCCGGACAAAGAGCCGCGCCGGCCGATCTTGATCATGTCGCCGAGCGCGTCGGGATTGGTTGGTTCGCCGACGATCGAGGCGTCCCATTTCTCGCCCCTGGCAGCCGCCCATTCGAGCAGCTTTATCGTGCCGTTGATGGCCGGTCCTTCTTCGTCGCCGGTGATCAGCAGCGAGACCGAGCCCTTCGGGCCACCTTTCGACCCGACGTGGCGCGCCACCGCGGCGATGAAACAGGCGATGCCGCCCTTCATGTCGACGGCGCCGCGACCGAACATCTCGCCCTTGGCGATCTCGGCAGCGAATGGCGGATGCGTCCATGAGCCTTCGTCGCCGACCGGCACCACATCGGTGTGCCCGGCGAACATCAGATGCGGACCGTTGCCGGAGCGCCGCGCATAGAGATTTTCGATATCGGGCGTGCCGTCCTCGGAAAACACGGGCCGCTCGACCGCAAAACCAAGCGGCTTCAGCATGTCTTCCAGCGTGCTCAGCGCACCGCCCTCGGCGGGCGTCACGGAAGCGCAGCGGATGAGGGCGGCAAGGTTGTCGGCGGGATCGGTTGGCAGTGTCATGGGCAAAAGCGATAGTCGAAAGAGCAAGGCCTGTCACGGTCAGACATAAAGGCCAGACATACCGCCGACATTATGGTTTTCAGGTCGTATAGTCGCAGGCCAGAACGGGATATTGGATGGACGGAGGCGACCAAAGGATCGTCGTAGCCGGCGCCGGCAGCATCGGTTGCTATGCCGGCGGTTGCCTGGCGCTTGCCGGACGGCAGGTGATTCTGCTGGCACGGCCGCGCATCGGCGAGGCCTTGCTGAAGCATGGATTGCGGGTCACCGACCTTGATGGCCGTGACCGTCTCATCGAGGCTGACGCGCTTTCGGTCACCGCCGATCCGGCGGTCGCCTTGCCTGGTGCCGAAATGATCCTGGTAACGGTCAAGAGCGGCGCGACGCAAGAGATGGCGGCGCTCATTGCCGCCCATGCCCGCCCGGACGCGGTGGTGGTCAGCCTGCAGAACGGCATCGACAATGCCGACAGGCTGCGGGCCGGGCTCGCCGGGCGGCGTGTGCTCGCCGGCATGGTGCCGTTCAACGTGGTCCAGTCGCCGGGTGGCGAATTGCCGCTTCGCGTGCATCGCGCCAGCGAAGGCAAGGTGGTGATCGAAGACGGGGTAGCTGGCCTCGTCGATCTCCTCGATGTCGACGGGTTTGCCGTAACCGCGCATGGCGACATGACGGCGGTGCTGTGGGGCAAGCTGCTGTTCAACCTAAACAACGCGCTGGTGGCGCTTTGCGGCCTGCCGCTGGCAACGCAATTGGCCGACCGCCGCTGGCGGCTGATCCTGGCCGGTCAGATCGACGAGGCGTTGGCGGCAATGCGGGCTTCGAACATCGAACCGGCGCGGATCGTCGGCATGCGCCCGGCGCTGTTGCCAAAAGTGCTGCGTCTGCCCGGCTGGCTGTTCAAGATGCTGGCGCGGCGTATGCTCGCGATCGATCCCGAAGCGCGCTCGTCGATGTGGGACGATTTGCAGCGCGGCCGGCCGACCGAGATCGACGAATTGCAAGGCGCGATCCTGCGCCTGGCGGACAGAGCGGGCACGCCGGCACCACTGATAAGGCGGGTCACGGCGCTGGTGCGCCAGGCAGAGCAGGAAAGGCGTGGATCGCCCGGCCTGACGCCCGAGGCCATCATCGCGGCGGATGTCCCCCAATGATCGGTGTGCCCTAGGGATCGGTGTGCCCTAGGGATCGGTGTGCCCCAATGATCGGTGTGCCCCAGGGATCGGTGTGCCCCAGGGGCCGGTGGGATCGTCAGTTCGCGGCCCGCACATGCGCGCGGTAACGACCCTTGCCGGTGCGCTTGGCTTCGTAGAGCGCGTGATCTGAACAGGTGAGGAGAACTTCCGGCTCGCCGCCGTCGGCAGGCGCGAAAGCGCTTCCGATACTCATCCCGATGTGTATGGCGGTGCCCACGCCAAGGTCGAAAGGCAGTGAAATCTTCTCGATGGCCCGTTTTGCCAGGTAGGTGGCTTCGATCTCGGATGTGCCGGGCAGCAGGATGACGAATTCGTCACCTCCGATGCGAAAGACCATATCCTCCGCTCGGAAAGCGCGTTTCAATCGTTCGGCCACCTTGCGCAGCAGGATATCGCCGATCGCGTGGCCGAAGCGGTCATTGACGTGCTTGAAGCCGTCGAGATCCATGCTGAGAACGGCAAACGGCCTGCCGCCATTCGCGGCCGGCGCCGCAAGCTCGCCGCACATGTCGCGCAGTCTTTCCTGAAGGAAGATGCGGTTTGGCAGGCCGGTCAGCGCGTCCTTGATGGCCAGATCGCGATTGTCCAGTTCGGCGCGGATCATGCGGGCATTGATCGCATGGTTCTGAAGCAGCACGACGATGACGCCGGCCACATAGAACGGCATTTGAATTCCGACGATCGACATTCCGGGCGCCGGAGAAAGCAGCGCGCCAACCAGATAAGGCAGGCTTACGGCAAGCATGACGAATATGGCGTAGCGCGGGGTCGCTGCGTTGCGTGACGACACCACGCCGACGACGCCTGCGACGTTCAAGCCAGCCAGCACGGCGAGCGCCATATGCCCGCTGGCGACGCAGCCATAGCAGCCGAGGCCGAAAATCACCGACCACACGCCGCCGGCGGCCATCAGGGCTGCCAGCGGCCCCTTTCTCCCGCGCTTGCGGGCCTGCTCGCACTCCCGCATCAGCAGGAAGCGGACGGCAAATAGGATGAGGTCGGCCGCTATCCAGGCGTAAGGCCACCAGTCGCCGGTGACGACCGCCGCGCTGACTGCCAGCACCAGGACGCTGATGGTGCCGAAAAGGACAGCGAATTTGCGGTCGAAGGTGGTGTCGAGAAGCCGTGCGCGGACAGTTTCCGGTTCCGCTCTCATCGGCGAAGAAAACCAGGCGAACAGCCGCGCGCCGGTGCTTCGCTTTGCGCGTGCTTTCGGATTGGCCAGGGTTTCGTCGTGTGCCAGTCGAGTGCTCCGTGTCTGCCGACACAGTCTCCACGGGCATGCTGGACCAAGGTAATTAAGATTCGCTTAGGTGTCTGCCGACCGCAGGGGACCGTCGATCAGCGTGATCCTCCACGCAAGCCTGCATCGGGAAAACGGTCGGCGACGCATTTTTCCAGTCGCCCGGCGGTTTCGATGATCAGTTTCGAATCAAGCGAGCGGTAGCGCATAGCGAGATATCCGACCGACCCTCAGCGTTCGGCCGGTGCATTGGTGCGTTTGCCGTAGCGGTTGGGTCCGGGATCACTTTTGAAAAAGGCCAGGATGACAAGGAGAATGGCGCCGACGACGAGAGAGATCAATGCGTAGTAGGTAGGCTTGCCGAAATCATGGAACCGCTTCGCCGTCAGCGCAAAGGTCGACCATGTCGAGACAACCACGGCGATCCACCAGGCGAGCGCCCAGTACTGACTTGCGGCGGTGCCGAGTGGCGTCCGCGAGAACTGGTAGAGCAGGAAAAGTTGAACGAGGAGGGGCAAAAGACCAGCCAAAACATAGGCACTGGGATTCACTCGCCCGGAAAGGCTGAAGAAAAGCCATAGAAATCGAGGTCTGTCGGGCAATCGGGTGCGTCCGTTTCTTCAAGGATCAATCGCGAAGCAGTTCATTGATCGAGGTTTTGGAACGGGTCCTGGCATCGACCCGCTTGACGATGACGGCGCAGTAGAGGCTCGGACCGGGCTCGCCATTGGGCAATGGCTTGCCGGGCAGCGAGCCGGCGACGACGACGGAATTGGCCGGCACTTCGCCGTAGAAGACCTCGCCGGTGGCACGGTCGACGATCTTGGTCGACTGGCCGATGAAGACGCCCATGCCGAGCACCGAGCCCTCGCGCACGATGCAGCCTTCGACCACTTCGGAGCGCGCGCCGATGAAGCAATTGTCCTCGATGATGGTGGGGCCGGCCTGCATCGGCTCCAGCACGCCGCCGATGCCGACGCCGCCCGACAGATGCACGTTCTTGCCGATCTGCGCACAGGAGCCGACCGAGGCCCATGTGTCGACCATGGTGCCGCTGTCGACATAGGCGCCGACATTGACGAAGGACGGCATCAGCACGGCACCCGGCGCGACATAGGCCGAACGCCGCACGATCGATGACGGCACGGCGCGGAAGCCTGCCTTCTCGAAATCGACGGCACTCCAGCCGTCGAATTTCGACGGCACCTTGTCCCACCACACGGCCTGGCCGGGACCGCCCCCGATGATCTCCATCGGATTGAGCCGGAACGACAACAGCACCGCTTTCTTCAGCCATTGGTTGACATGCCATGTGCCGTCGGCCTGGCGCTCGGCGACGCGGGCGATGCCGCGGTCGAGCAGGTCGAGCGCCGACTGGATGGCATCGCGCGTCGCGCCGCGGGTTGCCGTCGAAATCGCGTCGCGTTCCTCGAAGGCTTTTTCGATGGTGTTTTCGAGACTCGCCAGATCGGGCTTCGACATGAATTCGCTCCATTACCAAGCTGTTAAGGGGCCGCGCCTTAACCTGTTTGAAAGTCGCGCGGACCCTATGTGAAGGTCGAGTAGGGGTCAATCGCGGCTGCGTCACGGGACGGCGCAAGTGAATGATTTGGACGGGTAGGTAATATGAACCCCATGGAAAAGGCGGGGTGGACGCCGCTGCCGCATTCGGACGAGGATCTGGAGCGGTCGAAAAGCGTGCCGGACACGCCGCAGACGCGCGCCGAGACCTATCGGTTGGCCTGGAACGATCCCGATTTCATGACACGGCGCGAATTGCGTGCGGTGCGGCTGCAGCTCGAACTCCTGAAGCCGGAGATGATCCTGGCCGAACGCGGCATCCATTCGACCGTCATCCTGTTCGGCGGGGCGCGTATCCCCGAGCCGGGCGGTGAAGCCTGGGCGGCCAAGAACGAGACGCAGAAGAGAAACCTCGAGGAAAACAGCAAATATTACGAGGAGGCGCGCAGGTTCGCCCGCCTCTGCTCGCAGCAGTCGGCCGCTTCCTATTATCGCGAATTCGTCGTGGTGACAGGCGGCGGACCCGGCGTCATGGAAGCAGGCAACCGCGGCGCCGACGATGTCGGCGCACCGTCGATCGGCCTCAACATCGTATTGCCGCACGAGCAGGCGCCGAATGCCTATGTGACGCCGGAACTCTGTTTTAATTTCCACTATTTCGCGGTCCGCAAGATGCATTTCGTCATGCGCGCCAAGGCTGTCGCGGTGTTTCCGGGCGGCTTCGGCACGATGGATGAATTCTTCGAGACGCTGACCCTGATCCAGACCGGCCGCATGGAACGCGTGCCGGTGATCCTGTTCGGCAGGGCTTTCTGGAAAAAGGCGATCGACCTCGACTTCCTCGCCGAGCAAGGCACGATCACCCCCGGCGACCAGGACATCATCGATTTGGTCGACACCGCCGACGAAGCCTGGGGGATTATCAGCCGCTTCTACGAGCTTTGAGGGCTGCCGGTCGCGTGGCCGACCGGGCTATCTTTTTTCCGAAGCGATTGCCCTGATCAAGCCCCCAATGAAACAAAAGCGCCGATCAGGCGGTAGGCGGCTTCAGGCTGGAACCTCGACGATCGCGGTGAGGAATTCGGCGAGATCGTCGGTGACGAAATCCACGTCGTCCTCGTTGGCCGGGTCACGTTCCCAGATTTCCGAGAAGGTGGGCTCGAAGTTGCGCGGCACGACCAGCACCGTAGTCATGCCCAGCGATTTCGGCACGGACAGGTTGCGGGCCAGATCCTCGAACATCACCGCATTGTGGCCGGTGACGGCGTGGAGTTCCGCAAACTTCTCGTAGGTCTGGCGTGCCGGCTTGGGGTTCAGCCCGGCGGCGACGATGTCGAAGATGTCGTCGAAATGGTCGAGGATGCCGAGTTGGCGCGCGGTGCGTTCGGCATGCCTGCGGTCGCCATTGGTGAAGATGAACTTGCGGCCGGGAAGCTGGCGGATGGCGGTACCAAGAACAGGATCGGGCACCAGCCAGGAATAGTCGATGTCATGGACCTTCTCGAGAAAGTCATCGGGATCGATGCCGTGGCGCGTCATCAGACCGTTCAGCGTCGTGCCGTATTCCCGGTAAAGTTCCTTCTGCAGCTTGCGGGCATCGTCGCGCGGCAGCGTCAGCAGTTCCCCGATATAGGCGGTCATCTTCACGTCGATCTGCGAGAACAGATTCGAATGGTGCGGATAGAGCGTGTTGTCGAGGTCGAACACCCAGTCGGTGACATGGGCAAAGCGGGCGGGGTCCAGGAACGTGGTCATGCAGCCCTTATGGCACGAAACGGTGCTTTTGGCAGAGGCTTTATCCACAACTTATGCGCGTTGCGAGGGGCCAAAGTGGCACAACGATTCAAATTTTAGGCATCGCCGAAAGGTGGCATTCAGGGCTTGCTGGCACAGAGGCAGTCCAGTGGGAAGCAAGCGATGAGCCGCATATTTCTGAAGTCCGCCGCCGTCGCTTTCGCCTCCCTCGCGGTCTCGCTTCTGTTGACGCTGATCGTCGTCCCGGCGATGGGCTTTCCGTTCAACCGCACGATGTGGCTGACATCCACGGTCTGCCCGCTCGCGCTCGCCTGGATCGCCAGCGGCCACACGTTCTGGCAGGGCGAAAGGCTGAAGAGCGCCCATCGCGAGCTCGCCCGCGCTCACGCGCAACTCGCCGCCGCGCATCGGCGTCTTTCCGAAAAGGCGAGCCGCGACGACATGACCGGCATGCTCAACCGCGAGAGCTTCTTTGCGGCGCTCGACGCCTCCCGGCGTAAATCCGATCGCGGTACGTTGCTGATCATCGATGCCGACCATTTCAAGATCATCAACGACAGCTACGGTCATCTGACCGGCGACGACGCGCTGCTCCTCATCGCAAATGCGATCGAGCGCGGCGTGCGCAGCGGCGACGTGATCGGCCGCATTGGCGGCGAGGAATTCGGCGCGTTTCTGGTCGGCGCCACCGAACAGGAAGCCAAACGCGTCGCCGAGCGCATCCGCCGTGAAGTCGAGCTGATCCGCTTCCGCCCCGTCGATGAGCGGACCATCCCCCTCACCGTCAGCATCGGCGGCGTCACCTGCGGCGAAGATGCGGCCGTATCGGATCTGATGCGTGCCGCCGACCAGCGCCTTTACCAGGCCAAGCACAGCGGCCGCAATCGGACCATCCTGGACAGGGACGTTTCCGAAGCGGCCTGAGCGGTCTCGCTCGTTAAGAAAATCCTAACTCTTGGCGAGCATGTGCCGTTCAGGGAACGCCATGCGTGGGTCGAAGCCCCCATCAAGAGACGTGTCATGAGTTTCTTCACCAGGAAGATATCGCGCCGCACGATCATGCAGGCGCTGATCGCGTTGCCGGCCCTGTCGCTGTTCCGCAAGCCGCCCGATGCCGATCCGGATGCCATCGTCGAGGTCAATGGTTGGATCCTCAAGCGGGGCGACCTCACGTGATCTTCGACAGCTACGAGGCATTTCGAGCGGTGAATTTCACCGCCAAGGTCTGCATCCTCGGCTCCGGGCCGGCCGGCACCACGATCGCCAGGAAGCTTGGCGCGGCCGGCATTCCGGTTGTGGTGCTGGAGGCCGGCTCCCGCGAGTTCAGCGATGGCTCACAGGATTTCTACCGTGGCGTTACGGTCGGCGACCCCTATTTCGACCTTGACATCACCCGGCTGCGCTTCATGGGCGGTAGCTCCAATCACTGGGCCGGCTGGTGCCGCGTGCTCGACAGCCAAGATTTCGAGCCGAAGGCCTGGGCGTCGGATACCGGCTGGCCAATCAGTCGCGCCGACATCGAGCCCTATCTGCCTGAAGTCCACGAAATTCTCGAACTTCCCGATTTCCGGCCGGATGTGCCGGTCTCGGACGACATTCGCTGGGTGCAGCTGATCAAGAGCCCGGCCGTGCGTTTCGGTGAAAAATTTGCCGACGAACTCGACAAGAGCAGGAACGTCGCCGTGGTGCTCAACACCTATGCCACCGAACTCGCTGGTGACGGCAAGAGAGTGACCGGCGCCAAACTGTGGTCGAACGGCAAGGATGCCGGTTCCTTCACCGCCGATTATTTCGTCGTCTGCACCGGTGGCTTGGAAAACTCACGATTGCTCCTATGGTCGAACCAACGCTCGAACGGCGGTGTGGTGCCGAATGCAACGGCACTCGGCCGCTACTGGATGGAGCATCCGACCTTCGAAGGCGGCAATGCCATCCTCGCCGATTATAGCGAGTTTGAGGTCGACGCCACCAACGAGGCTTTCTTCTCGCCGACGCTGGCGGCCATGGAGCGCCTTGAGATCATGAACTTCGGCATCAGGCTGATCGAGACGCCGTATCCCGGCATCAAAAGCATCATCGCCGACCTCGCCTGCACGGCGCCTGAGATGGCTGAATGGGTATCCTATCAGCTCAGCCAGAACCTGCGCTGCGCCGCCCAGCTCTATGTCACCTGGGAACAGGCGCCGCGGGCCTCGAACCAGATTCTATTGTCGAAAACCGATGTCGACCACGCCGGCGCGCCACGCATCGAGCTGCACTGGAAAAAGTCGGAACTGGAGCGCCGCACGCTCCTGGAGGGCCTGAGGCTGTTCGGCACGACGCTTGTCCAGAAGGATCTTGGCCGGGTGCGCATCGCCGACTGGCTCACCAATGGCGGGGACTATCCGACGAACGAGGAATTGGCCGGCCACCACCACATGGGCGGCACGCGCATGGGCGCGGACGTGACCAAGAGCGTGGTGGACGCCAACTCAAAGGTACACGGCATGGACAATCTCTATGTCGGCGGCTCCTCGGTGTTTTGCACGTCCGGCGAATGCAATCCGACGACGACGATCACAGCATTGGCCTGCCGGCTGGGCGACCACCTCGGCAAGGTAATCGGCGCATAGCCGGCCGGCGGCAATGAGCAATCCGATGCTCAAGCAAAAATAGAGTGTCGGTCGTTCTAAAGTTTCGCAGGGTCGAGCGCCGGCTTGCCCTTGTGGCGTCCGACGATCGCTGCCAGGCCGGCGACGTTCTGGAAGGCATCGCGCAAGACGTCGAAGGACGGCAGTACAAAATAGGCGCGCTGGAACTTGTCGATCTCGTAGCTGGTGCGCATGACCGTTTCCAGATCGAAGGGGACATGGTGCGCATCCTTGCCTTCGATCGCGAACTGAAGTTCCGCAAACGATGACATCAGTCCGGCGCCGAAAGCCTTCAACGGTTGGCCTGCTTCCTGGATCAGCCCGTATTCGACAGTGTACCAGTAGAGGCGGCTGATCATCTCGTCGCCGCCAAGCGCGATCAGATGCTCGGCCTTTTCGCCATACATCTGCATGAAGTCGGCAAAGACCGGCTGGGCAAGCGCCGGCACATGGCCGAAGAAGTCGTGGAACATATCCGGCTCGACGATGTAGTCGAGCTCCTGCCGCGTCCGCAGCCAGTTGGTGACTGGAAAGCGGCGACTGGCGAGATGGACGAAGAACGGCGCGGCGGGGATAAGGCCCGGCACGGCGACGATCTCCCAGCCGGTGAGCTTGCGCAGCTTTTCGCTGACCGAGCCGAAATCCGGGATCTTGTCGAGAAGGCCAAGCGCGGCGACGCCGTCGAGATAGGACTGATGCGCCAGCTTCTGCGTCAGCTTTGTCTGGCGGTCGCACAGCGTGCGCCATACGGCCTGCTCTTCAGCGCTGTAATCGTAATGCTGCGCCACGGTGAAGTCGGCACGGCAGACCGAATAGTCGCCGCGAAGGCCTTGCGCCGCGCATTCCCTTGCGTACTCGGCAACGTTTATCGTCATGGCTCTTCTCCTCGCAACTTATGAACCGGCGAATTCCCCTAAGAGATAGCCGAATGCGGCGAGGCAAATCAGCTTTGATGATGGTCCGAATGCAGGATTGGAGGTAAAAGTCATCACAGTAACGCCATTGGAGAGGTGAAAATGCCTCAGTTCGACGATTTCGAGATCAAGATGCTCGATATCCTGCAGCGCGACGGGCGCAAGCCGGTGTCCGAACTGGCGCAGGAGATCGGCCTGTCGACGACACCGTGCGCGCGCCGCTTCGAGGGCCTTCAGGGCGCCGGCGTCATCAAGGGTTTTGCCGCCGTGCTCAGCCGCCGCGCCGTCGGCCTGATGGTCGAGGTGTTTATCCAGGTGCGCCTGGTGAGCCACAGCGACGGCTCGCCCGAAACCTTCATCGCCGCCGTGCAGCGCATGGACGAGGTCTCGTCATGCTGGACGATGACCGGCGACCACGATTTCCTGCTGCATGTGATGGTGCCGTCTGTCGACGACCTCAATGCCTTCGTCATGCACCGGCTGATGCGGCTCGACGGCGTGCGCGACGTCCACACGCAGCTTGTCCTGCAGAACATCAAGGGGCCGGGCCACGTCCCGCTTGGGCACCTCAGGCGATGAGCCTGCCGGACGCCTGCACCCCTGGATTTCCGCTGTCGAACAAACCCGTCAGCCTGCGCCCCTCACGGCACGATCAGCGTGCCGGCGCCATGTTCGGTAAACAGCTCGAGCAGCACCGAATGCGGCGTCTTGCCGTTGAGGATGACGACGCCTTCGACGCCGCGCTCGATCGCCTCGATGCAGGTCTCGACCTTGGGGATCATGCCGCCCGACACCGTGCCGTCGCGGATCAGGGCCTTTGCCTCGGCCACGGTCAGCTCGTCGATGAGCTTCTTGTCCTTGTCGAGCACGCCGGGCACGTCGGTGAGGAACAACAGGCGTGTCGCCTGGCAGGCGCCGGCAATGGCGCCGGCGAAGGTGTCGGCATTGATGTTGTAGGTGTGGCCGTCGCGGCCCGGCGCCACCGGCGCCAGCACCGGGATCATTTCGGACCGCGCCAGAAGGTCGAGGAGCGTGCGGTCGACCTCGATCGGCTCGCCGACGAAGCCGAGATCGAGCACGCGCTCGATGTTGGAGTCCGGGTCGATCATGGTCTTGCGCGCCTTTTCGGCGAAAACCATGTTGCCGTCCTTGCCGCACAGGCCGATCGCCCATTCGCCCTCGGCATTGATCAGCGCGACGATCTCCTTGTTGATCGAGCCGGCCAGTACCATCTCGACGATCTCGACCGTCGTCTGGTCGGTGACGCGCAGGCCGCCCTCGAATTTCGATTCGATGCCCATCTTGGTCAGCATGGCGCCGATCTGCGGCCCGCCGCCATGCACGACGATCGGGTTGACGCCGGATTGTTTCAGCAACGCGATGTCGCGGGCGAAGGCCTTGCCGAGCGCATTGTCGCCCATGGCGTGGCCGCCATATTTCACCACGACCGTCTTGTTCTCGTAGCGCTGCATGTAGGGCAGCGCCCTCGAAAGCAGCGCGGCCTGCATTTCGGCGGTGGCGGCGAGGTCCGTCATCGGCATGGTTCCCAGCTTGGCATGAACGGCGGCGTCTTAGCGGGAATTACGGCAGGCCGCAAACAGCTTTGCTGTCACAATGATCAAATCGGTGCGTCTTTATGCCGGCCTCTGCAGCGGCGCCCGCAGCACCAATCAGCCCGAAATCCTTTCCATTTGCGCGGCGATCTCACAAAGGATTAAACAATCGAGCGGAGAACTCGCATCTGCCGCTGCGAAAACGGAAGCCCGTGATGCAAACATTTCGATCATCGGGAAGCCTTCAACAGTTCCTCTCAGCTTTCTCCGCGGTCCGCAATCTCTTCGTGCCGCCTCGGATCAGATGCAACGCCCTTGTAATCCACATTCATCGCATACGTGCACTTGCACATCAGAAATCCGTCACCGATGTTGCTGCTTGAAGCCCGGCATCCACCAGGATTGCCCTAGCAGACTTAACCTGGCATCACCAATTCGAGTATTGGGACGAGGTATACATCCTAGTCGCGTCGCTGAAAGGCGGTTATGTCGCGCCATCTTGGTTACCCGAACTGCTGACACTGATAGCAATTAGCTTCGAGTTGACTGTTATTTAGAACTCAGAAATGTTTCCGCGTAGCGTGGGCCAATGTTTCTGGCAAGGCGGCGGAATTCGTGATGACGACAAGCGCGATACCCTTGTGGAATTTTGGTCGCGGAAAGATCGCGAAAGTCAAATATCTCGACCACGCATATGACGGCCTGACTGCTTTCACCCCCTTCTGGGCAGGGGCCGCTATCTTCAGCATCGCCGGCGATACCTATGGCCTGATAGGCTACAAAGGACTTCTCTATGCCGTTCTGAGCTGGGGCGTGGTCCTGTTCAGCCTGCTTCTCTTACTCCATCCGCGACGGACGGACCTTCTGATCGGGCTCGTGTTAGTTTCGCTTACGCTCTATGCCCTGCGAATGCCGGTCGCCTCCAACAACAAGACGATCGCTGCGGTAATGGATGGGGCTATCCTGCTCAGCGTAGCGGTTCTCTATCTGCGGGCGGGCCGCGGCGGCTCCATAGACCGCATGGCGCTTTATGAACAGATCCGCGTCGTCGCCCGGTCGCTGCTCGCCATCATGTATTTCTACGGCATCTTCCACAAGATCAACACGGACTTCCTCGACCCTTCCGTGAGTTGCGCCGTCGGTCTCTACACGCCACTCGCGCGTCCGTTCGGGCTCGAGGACAATCTCTTCGGCCGGTATCTGGCGATTTACGTCACCTTCGTCATCGAGGCCATTGCCATCGTCTCGCTTTACTGGAAGCGCTATTTCGCCGTGGGGTTCATCCTCGCGCTCGTCTTCCACTACGTGATCCCGATCTCGGCCTATTCCTGGTACATGGACTTTTCCAGCCTGGTGTTCGCGCTATATGTGCTGAGCATCCCCGCGCCCGCCAGCCAGGCGCTCTATCGCATCTTGCTGGGAGCGGCCAATCCGTTACGCGTAACGTTCGGGCGGATCGGGATCTTGGTGCCGGGCGGAGCGGTTTTGCTGTTCACGGTCACCGTCGTCATGCTCCTCCATTACGCTTATCCCAGGGGCTCTTTCGACATGATGGTCCACTCCGTCTGGATCCTCATTTGGGCGGTAGTGGGCGGCGTGGCGATGATCGTGCTGGCCTATGTGGCCCTGCAGAACCTGCCTTGCCAGAACGTTTCCGCGCCGCGCCGGCCACTGTGGGTCTATTTGGTGCCGGGCATGTTCTTTCTCTCCTGTCTATCGCCCTATGTCGGGCTAAAGACAGAGAGCTCGATCAACATGTTCAGCAATCTGCATACGGAAGGCGGCCAGACCAACCATCTGCTCTTCACCAAACCGCCATACCTGTTCAACTATCAGAACGAGGTGGTGAAAATCGTCGATTCCTCGGAGCCCTATCTCGTCCGGCAGTCGCGGGCGGGCAATTACCACATCCTGCTCGATCTGAAGAGACGTCTCCGCTGGAATCCCGAGGCCTGGGTAACCTATGTGAAGGACGGCGAGACGGTCACGCGCGCGAAGGCGGCGACCTTTGCGGACGACATGCCCAACGTCCTTGAGCGCAAGTTCCTGGTTTTCAAGCTTGTGGATTTCTCGCGGCCGAAGGTCTGCACCCACTGACAACTGCCCCGCGGGCCGCCGGAATGTTCGACCGATCCAGGCCGTTGATCAATCCAGCCCGATATTTTGGAGGAAGCCCGGCGCGCATGTTCCAGGCCTCTTTCTGCTTTCTCGTTGAATCGCTCAAATGCTCACCCACCAGGGTTTGTCCTCGAGCATTTCCGGACTTCCGAATCCACTTCGTCGGGAAATGCTCTAAAGCGCGTCGCATTTGAATGCGACGCGCTTTAAGTTATTGTTTTTATGCAAGTCGTTATCGCAAAACCGCTGCGCACTTTTGCGCGACATGCATTAGCGGCGGTCAAGGTCGGCAGGGATGAGCGAGCGGCCGCGAAGCCGCAGGGTGGCCCGACGCCCGAGCTTGAGCGCCGGATAGATCAGCCGCGCGGCCGCCCTGTTTGAGAGGATCTTGCGGTTGAGCCAGCCAAAGAGCGAAGAAGAAGAGCTGAGGATCGCCAGGAGATTGATAGCTTCCTCGCCATGGTAGACGCGATCCTCGAAGACGAAGAGCATGCCCTCGTTCAAGTCGAAGCCCTGGCTCTGGAACCCGGCGACGCGCGGGTCGCCCGAGCGCGCGTCGAGCAACTCGACGGGACCGACGGCGGCGCGCAGCCGGGCAAAGCGGACATAGTTCTGGCAGAAGATGCAATCGCCGTCATAGACGATGAGCGCCGCTTTCCCGGACGGCTTCATTACCCCACCGGGTCCAGACCGAGTTCGGTCGGCGGTTCGGCGGGGCCATCGATCGCACAATTGCCGTAGAACGCGCAGCCCGAAATGACGGGCAGATTGCTGAGGGCATCGAAGACGCCTACGAATACCAGCCCGACAATGCCGAGCATCAAGAATTTCTTGTATGCGGACATATCGCGAAACATATGCGATCCTTGCTGAACATCGGACTTGGTCGATCCGACGTCAAAACGCGATCAACTTCAACCGGCTGAAGTCGGACACTTTTCGTGAGCACGGCGCCTATGCCAGCCGCTATCTCCAATCTTAAGGTCGCGGCTGAGACAATCGACCTACCCGGATAGTGCAGCGCAATAATGTGTGATGATCGGTGGAAAATCAAGCGGAATGGCGGATTTCGGAGGTTGCGGGAGCATTCCGGCACGTCGACGGCGATGTCGGTGATTTCAGGTTACCCGATCGCCCGTCAGCTATAAAACGCCACCGCTTTCGACCGGCACTTATTGCCCATACGGTTTGGTTGTATTCCGGTTTCCGTTCAGCCGGAGATGATCACCGCTAGCGGCAGGTGATTTCCCTGGGCAATCGACGTATGAATTGCGTGGCAGCTGCGCGGAACGTTTGGGTGGGCAACGACTTCCGCCGTTGCAAATATATCGCGATTGCCTAATTTGCCGAAATGACGCCGCGGGACATCAGCAACCTGATCGTTCGGACTTCGATGAAGGATCGAGCTGCGTTCGATCTGCTCTACCGGCAGACCAGCGCGAAACTTTTCGGCGTCTGCCTTCGTGTATTGAAGGATCGGGGGGATGCGGAAGAGGCTCTTCAAGAGGCCTTCGTCAAAATATGGACGAAGGCAGACCGTTTCGCCGTCTCGGATCTAAGCCCGATTTCCTGGCTGGTGGCCATTGCGCGCAATCATGCGATCGATCGGATAAGGGCGCGGCGAGAGCCTGCTGCCTATATCGATGCCGCGCTCGACGTGGCCGATCCGGCGCCGGGACCCGAGGCTGCGGCTGTTGCGGGAGGTGAATCCGAACGCGTCTACCGTTGTCTCGACCAATTGGAAAAGGACCGGGCGGCGGCCGTCCGGGGCGCCTATCTGGATGGCGAAAGCTATGCCGACCTGGCCGCACGCCATGGCGTGCCGCTGAACACGATGCGAACCTGGCTGCGGCGCAGCCTGTTGAAGCTCAGAGAGTGTCTGGAAAGATGACGCTGGCAGACGATAACGGACCGGATCCCGGGGGCGACGACCTGTTCGCCGCCGAATACGTTCTCGGCGTGCTGGACGCGGACGAACGCGAGATCGCGTCGCGCCGCATCGACGCGGACGCCGCTTTCGCACACCTTGTCGATGCCTGGGAGGTGCATCTTTCGCCGATGATCGCCGCCTATCCGGAGACAGAGCCGCCGATCAGGGTCAAGGAGGCAATAGATAGCCGGCTGTTCGTGGCAGAGCCTCGCGCGGGCCTCTGGTCAAGCCTTGCCTTCTGGCGCGGTCTTGCCGCCGCTTCCGTTGCGGCGCTGGCGATCACTATCGCCGTGCCTTACCTCAGCCCGCCGGTCGAGCAGCCGCAGCTCGTCGCCTCGCTGGCTGCCGACGGCAGCGACGTTAGATACCTTGTCGTCTACGACGCCGCCGATCGCGAGGTCGGCTTGTCGCATGTCTCCGGCGAGCGTGCCGCCGGCAAGGATTTCGAACTGTGGATGATCGAAGGCAAGAATGCGCCGGTCTCGATGGGCGTCATCCCGGCCGGTCAGACCGCGCGTATGACGATTGCGCCGGCCGTGCAGGAAAGACTTGCGCAGGGCGCCGTGCTTGCGGTCAGCGTGGAGCCGACGGGCGGTTCGCCGACCGGCCAGCCGACCGGACCGGTTGTCGCCGCGGGCGATCTGAGAGGCATCTGATCGCTTTCGCGTCACGCCTCTCAGGAAAGAAGAGCCAAAATCTATCCTCCTGAGAAAGAGAGGCTTGCAAACTTGTCAGCTGGCGAGCGATTATGCCTGGTAATTTGTGGCAAGACGAGATTTTTCCGGAGAGGACGAAACTCTCGTATTTCTGGTCCGTATCTCCTTGTGTTCCCAAAGAGGGGAACGATAACCCGAGGAGATTGACACCATGCGTAAATTCGCCACCCTTTTGCTTGCTGGAACGGTCGCCGCCTCCGCGCTCGCCACCGCCGCCTATGCCGAAAATCCGATGGTCGGCGGCGCCGCCATGTATGCCACCAAGACCATCGTCGAGAACGCCGTCAATTCGAAGGATCACACGACACTGGTCGCGGCCGTCAAGGCCGGCGGTCTGGTCGACACGCTGCAGAGTGCTGGTCCCTTCACCGTGTTGGCGCCGACCAACGACGCCTTTGCCGCGCTTCCGGTCGGCACGGTCGACATGCTGCTCAAGCCCGAAAACAAGGACAAGCTGGTCAAGATCCTGACTTGCCACGTCATCGGTGCCAAGGCGATGGCCGCCGACGTCACTAAGATGGCCATGGACGATGGTGGCGCGCACAAGGTCAAGACGGTTGGCGGCTGCGAGCTGACGCTCAAGGCCGATGGCGGCAAGGTCACCGCGACCGACGAGAACGGCAATGTCGCCAATGTGACGGTCGCCGATGTCGAGCAGTCGAACGGCGTCATCCACGTCATCGACAGGGTTCTCCTGCCGAAGATGTAACGAAGGGCCTGCTGCCAGCGAAGATATGGCTGAGGCTCCATGCCGATAGCGCGGGTTTCCGCTCGCGTGACCCGCGCTATCGACAAGCGTACACTCCGCACTGTCCACTCCAGGCGGGGGCAGGTGCGGAGTGCCCGTTTCAGGGGCTGGCTGTCACCGGCTTTTGATTTCCGTATGACGGTCGAATTTGGCAAACGAACAACAGGAGGAATGGTCATGAACCGTCGCGATCTTCTTTTATGCGGCGCGGCCGCCATTGGCGCTATTGCAGCCGCCACCGCTCTGATGCGCATGGGCGGACCGCAGGATGCACGCGCGGCCGAAACCTTCGAGGTTACCAAGACCGAGGCCGAGTGGCGCGCCATCCTGTCCGACGCGGCTTTCAAGGTGCTGCGCAAGGAAGGCACCGAATATCCGGGCACCAGCCCGCTGCTCAACGAACACCGCAAGGGCATCTTCGCCTGCGCCGGCTGCGACCTGCCGCTTTACTCCTCCGAGACCAAGTTCGATTCCGGCACCGGCTGGCCGAGCTTCTGGCAGGAGATTCCCAATGCTGTCGGCAAGACCGAAGACAGGTCGTTGGGCATGACACGTACCGAGGTCCACTGCCGCCGTTGCGGCGGTCATCTCGGCCACGTCTTCGAGGACGGCCCGCCGCCGACCGGCTTGCGCCATTGCATCAACGGCGTCGCCCTGACCTTCAAGCCAGCCACCGCCTGATGGCCTGCAAGCTGTCTCCTAACCATAGCCCTAGTTGAGGTCGAACAGGGTGATGGCGGGTTTGGTCAACATCAGCCAAAAGATCGCGATCGCTGCGAAAAAGGCTGGAAAACCGAAAGCAAACCAGATGCGATAGAGCCGATGGAAGCTGGGCGGCAGGGTGGCCGCCTCGGCGGCTGCATACCTTGCCATGTCGCGCAAGCGGATCTGGATCCAGACCACCGGCAGCCAGAAAAGGCCAATGAAGACATAAAGCACCAGTGACACGATGAGCCAGCCCTCGTTGAGCGGCCAGCCGGTGACACGCGCCAGCCCGTATCCTGTCAACGGCTGGAGCACGACAGCTGTTGCCGTGAAGACGGCATCGGCGACGACAACGATGCCGGCGACATCAGCGATAATGCGAGGGTCGCGGGTTCGCACCGCCATTGCCATGAAGAAGGCGATGCCGGCGCCGGTGCCGAACAGCACTGTCGCGCCGAGTACGTGGACAAGCCGAAGAAAGTCTTCGAGCACCATCAGCGTTCATCCAAAGTGGCAAGAGCTGCAAGCGTCAGCAGAATCGACGGCACCACCTTGACGAGAACTCCGAGCGGATCGAGCCAAAGTGCGGGTTCGGTGAGCGTTGCGGCAACAAGATAGGCGAGCGTCAGGAAGATCATGCCGACAAGAGCACGCCTTGCCCAGGGTCGGTATAGGACGCTAAGCCCGAGAACGATGTCGGCGAGGCATGTCGCGACCACCATGATGCTTGCAAGGCGATCAGGCAGAAGGGCGGCGAAATGGCTTCGCGCCGCCTCGAACCTAAGGAAGGGCACCAGGCCGGAGATCAACCAGAACAGCGACAAGACAATGATGGTTGGCGATTTCAGCAGATAGAGGCGGGCGAACCAGATGTCCTGGACCCCTGCAGGGGCGGCAGCCAGGGTCTCGGCCGCCGACGAGAGAGGCGGATCGTTGTTCCGTGGCCGTCGGATTTCGACACCACCTGACATGACCGCCATCGCGGTCGAGCGGAGCGGCGAACGCCAACCGAGCCTGCCGGCCATATCGGCGAGCCATGTCACCGGTCGCGCGACTGCGGACGGCACGGCAATTACCGGAGCTGAAGGGAGGCCGAGCCAGCTACGGTGTAATAGAACCAGTTCCTTCAGCGTGAGCCTTTCATTGCTGCCGAGAGCAACATCGGATCCGGGTGGCAGGGTGCCCTGAATGGCCGCGTTGACGGCGCTCGCGACGTCGTCAAGGGCAACTGTCGTGATGGGGCTGTTGGCGTAAACCAGCGGGATCGCCAATGGAAAGGCTGCGAGAGCCCTTAGCAACGCGGAGCCACCATGCGCATTGCGGCCGAGGACAAGCGCCGGACGAAGGATGACATAAGGTATGCCGCTTGCGGCGAGAGCCGCGTCTGCCCGCCGCTTGGTGTCGAGAAAGGGAAGGTTACCGCCAACGCTTTCCGTCTCCGCCGATATCTGGACGATTAACAGCCCTCTTTCCCGCGCCGCCTCGTAGAGCGCCAGCATCGCCTTTTCCTGGGTTGCGTCGAGATCGTCCGAAAGGCCATCCTGCAGCGCGCCGGCGCAATTGACGACAGCCTGCTGGCCATCCAGCGCGCGCTGCCAATCCTCGCTTTGTGTCATGCCGGCGAGATCCGCCGCCAGCCAGCGGACATGCGGCATCTTCAATGCGGCACGCGCGGGATCGCGCCCAAGTCCCGTGACCTGATGGCCTTCGTCCGCCAGTCTTCTCGTGACGGCGGAACCGATGAAGCCGGTCGCGCCGAGAATCAGGATGTTCATGCCGGAACTTTAGCCGAAACCAGCTAACGGATGTCGCGCAAGAACATGGCAGCATTTGATTTTTCGCATGACCCCGAAAATTGCTTTTCGGTCATGCGCGAGGATGCCGGACGGAGCCAGCGCTCCTTAGTGCCCGCCGCCGCCGCCCGGTTCCGCCGGCTTGCGGATGAACAGGACGAAGATCGCCAGCGTGGCGAACAGCGCCGTCAAGAGGTAGAACACGTCCATGAAGGACAGCAGCGACGCCTGTTGCTGGACCGTGGCGGACAGTTTGGAGATAGCCGCCTTGGAGGCGTCCAGGCCGGCATTCTGCTGGAAGTCGAGCGTCATGTTCTGCAGCTTGGTCTGCGCCTCGGCACTGCCCCATTGCACATGCTCGGCCAGCCTTGCGTAGTGGAAGGCGTTGCGGTCGATCAGCACGGTGTTGATGACGGCAAGGCCGACCGCGCCACCGAGGTTGCGGGTGAGGTTGAACAGGCCGGATGCGTTCTTCAGCCGCTCGGGCGGCAGCGTCCCCAGCGCGATGTTGTTGATCGGCACCATGCACAGCATCATCGAGGCGCCGCGCAGGATCTGCGGCACCAAAAGTTCCCAGAAATCCCAGTCGGCGGTCAGATGGGTCATCCGCCAGGTCCCGGCTGCGAAGCCGAGGAAGCCGATCATCATCATCAGCCGCGGATCCATCTTGCGTGACAGGATGCCGGAAATGGGCGCGGTGGCGAACATGGCCAGGCCGCTGACGAACAGCGCCTCGCCGATCATCAAGGAATCGTAGCCGCGGATGCGTCCGAGGAACACCGGATAGAGATAGGTCAGGCCGTAGAGGCCGATGCCGATGACGAAGGAGAACAGCGAGCCGAAAGCGAAGTTGACGTTGGTGAAGGCTTTCAGGTCGACGATCGGCTCCTCGGCGGTGAAGGCGCGCCAGAAGAACAGCACCGCGCCGGTCGTCATCAGAATGGCGCAGATGAAAACGGCCTGGTCCTGAAGCCAGTCATTGTTAGGACCCTCCTCGAGCACATATTCGAGCGAACCGAGGAAGGCTGCCATGCCGGCAAGGCCCCACCAGTCGAACTTGCGGAACAGGCTGAGATCGGGCTTGTCGAAGTCGATCAGCGACCATGCCGCGGCGGTCACCAGGATGCCGGGCACCACATTGATCAGGAACAGCCAGTGCCAGGACATGGCATGGCTGATATAGCCGCCGACGGTCGGGCCGATGGTCGGCGCCAGCGTCGCCACCAGACCGATCATCGGCGACACCATGGCGCGGCGCGACGGCGGAAAGATGGTGAACGCGGCAGCGAAGACGCTCGGAATCATGCCGCCGCCGATGAAGCCCTGGATGGCGCGGTAGACGATCATCTGATCGATGTTGGTGGCGGTCGCCGCCAGCGCACTGGCCGCAGTGAAGCCGGCTGCGGAGACGGTGAACAGCACACGCGTCGACAGCATCCGGCTGAGAAAACCGGACAGCGGGATCATGATGACTTCGGCGATCAGATAGGCGGTCTGCACCCACGGGATCTCGTCGGAGCTTGCGCTCAAGCCCGCCTGGATCTCGGACAGCGAGGCCGAAACGATCTGGATGTCCAGGATCGCCATGAACATGCCGAACACCATAGCCAGGAAGGCGATGATGCGACGCGGCTCGATGTGATCGACCGGCTTGGCCGGCTCCGATCCCGCGGTCAGGGTTGCGGTCGCCATGACGCTGCTCCCGGCCGCTTACTTCGATGCGGAAGGTGCGGTGCGGCTGTCGACGGCGACGACGACGCTGAGGCCCGCGCGCAGCTTGCCTGTCTTCAGCACGTCCGCCGGCACGTCGATGCGAACCGGGACACGCTGCACGACCTTGGTGAAATTGCCGGTGGCGTTTTCCGGCGGCAGCAGCGAGAACACCGCGCCGGAAGCCGGCGCCAGCGACGAGACGGTGCCTTCGAAATCCTGGCCATCGATCGCATCGACCGAAATCCTGACCTTTTCGCCGGGCACCAGTTGGGCAAGCTGGGTCTCCTTGAAATTGGCGACGATATAGAGCTTGTCCATCGGCACGATGACGGCGAGCTTCTGTCCGGGGCTGATCAGGTCGCCCTGCTCGACGGAGCGGTTGCCGACCACACCGTCATAGGGCGCGCGCAGCACGGTGAAGGACAGATCCCGCGCGGCTTTGTCCCGGGCAAGCTGCAGCGACGCCAGCGTGCTTGCCGTCTCCGCGCGCTGCGCCTGAAGCACACCGATATTGGCCTGCGCCGCCGCGATCTGGGCGTCGGCGCCTGCAAGCGCGGCATTGGCCTGCTCGACCGCGGTCTGGGCATCATCCAGTTGAGCCTGGGTGCCGACATGTGTCTTCAGCAACTGGGCGGCGCGCGCTTGAACACGCGCCGCATTGTCGGCGGCGGCCTGATCGGCGGTCTTCTGCGCCTGCGCCTGATTGAGCGTTGCGCGCGCCGCCTCGGTCTGGGCGTCGATGCGGTCGAGCGTCTTGCTCAAGGTGGCGATCTCAGCCTCGGCCTGGGCGACCGCTATCTTGTAGTCGCCGTTGTCGACGATCAGCAGCGGGTCGCCGGCTTTCACCTGCTGGTTCTCGATTACCTTGACCTGATCGACATAGCCGGAGATTTTCGGCGAAATGAACGCCATGTCGGCCTGGACATAGGCGTCGTCCGTTGAGATCATGAAGCGCCCGTCGGTCCAATAGTCGTAGCCGTACCAGGCGCCGGCGCCCAGCAAGCCAAGCGCGATGACGGGCAGCAGAAAGGAGCGCGCCGAACGTTTCTTTTTGGCCGGCGCCTCGGCCGGAGGGCTGATTGCGGGCACGGTCGGTGCGTTCGGCGCCTCGGTTGCTGGCGCGACCTTGGCGTTGGGGAATGGACGGACTTCGGCGGTGACTGGCGCGTTCGAGGACATTGGGGATCTCTCTGGCATCTCTTTGGGAAAATCAGTCAGACTGAACCGTTCGGTTCGATGCGAGCATTGACTTAGCGCGGAGAGAGCCCCATATCAAGGGCGATCGAACCGATCGGTTCGAATATTTTTCGAGGTGTGACCTTATGACCGACCCTGACACCGGCCCTCTGCCTGACGCTGGCAAGGACCCGTGCGACTTGCTGGACAGCCTGCGCCGCGGCCGCCCGGCAGCGGGACAGGATCCGGTCAAGCGCAGCCAGATCATCGACGGCGCGCGCCGTGTTTTCATCGACAAGGGCTTCGAAGCTGCGTCGATGAACGACATCACCCGTGAGGCCGGCGTTTCCAAGGGAACGATCTATGTCTACTTCGCCAACAAGGAAGAGCTGTTCGAGGCGCTGATCGAGGAAGAACGCGGCACGATTTTCAAGAATATGTATGATATGCTCGACCGCGCCGACGACCTTCGCGAGACGCTGGTGAAGTTCGGAAAGGTGCTGTCCCTCAAGATCACGTCGGCTAAGGTCGTTCAGGCGCAGCGTACGGTGATCGGCGCGTCCGACAGGATTCCCGAACTTGGCGCGCGTTTTTACGAACGCGGCCCGAAACGCGGCCATGACAAGGTCGTGGCCTTTCTCAATGCCGCCATCGAGCGCGGCATGCTGCGGATAGACGATGTCGATCTTGCCGCCTATCAGTTCACTGAACTGTGCCTGGCCGGTCTCTTCCGTCAGTGCATATTCGCCTACCGCACCAAGGCACCCAGCCAGGATGAAATCGACCACATCGTCAGGTCAGGCGTCGGCATGTTCCTGAAGGCTTACGGCACCGAAAGGCTTGCGGCGGAAGAAAGCACCCAAACGATTGCACTAGAGGCGAAGAGCTAACTTCTTTTTTGCGCAATTCCTGACGGAAAACCGCTACACGCCTTTCCTGGAATTGCCCTAGCCGCCATTGGCCGCAAGCGCGATCGCGGCGCGCAATTCCTCGAGGCCCTCGCTCTTTTCCGACGATGTGGCAAGAACGAACGGAAACGCGGCCGGCCGCTTCTTGATCTTCTGGAGGGTCTCCTCGATCAGTCGCGGCACGCCGGCCGCCTTGATCTTGTCGGTCTTGGTCAGCACGATCTGGTAGGACACCGCCGCCTTGTCGAGCAGCGACAGCACTTCGTCATCCTTGGCCTTGATGCCATGGCGGGCGTCGATCAGCACGTAGACGCGCTTCAGCGTGACGCGGCCCTTAAGATAGTCGAAGACGAGCTTCGTCCAGTCGTCGACCTTTTCCTTGGGCGCGGTGGCGTAGCCGTAGCCCGGCATGTCGACCAGCGCCATCGGCGGCAGATCGGCGCCGTCGCCGGAAAATCCACCCGGAACGAAATAGTTGAGTTCCTGCGTCCGGCCCGGCGTGTTGGACGTGCGCGCCAGCCCCTTCTGATTGACCAGCGCATTGATCAGCGACGATTTGCCGACATTCGAGCGGCCGGCAAAGGCGATTTCCGGCGGTCCTTCCGGCGGCAGGAACTTCATCGCCGGCACGCCGCGGATGAAGATCCACGGCCGCGTGAACAGCTCGGTGCCGATCACGGTCTTGTTCAACGCGTTCAAACCGCTGCCTCCAGAAGAGAAATATCGGCGCCACGAATGGCATTGAGGTTGCGGCTGATCTTTTCCACCGGCCAGTCCCACCACGACACCGCCAAAAGCCGCCAGATGGTCCTGTCGTCGAAGCGCATCTTCACCACCTTGGCCGCATTGCCGGCGACGATCGCATAGGGTGGCACGTCATGCGTCACCACCGATTTTGCCGCAACGATGGCGCCATGGCCGATCGTCACGCCGGGCAGGATCACCGCCTCCATGCCGATCCATACATCATTGCCGAGCACTGTGTCGCCGCGCAATTCCTTCGACCAGGTCGCCGGGTCGAAACCCTCTTCCCAACCATGACCGAAGATGTTGAACGGATAGGTCGAAAAACCGGACATGGCATGATTGGCGCCGTTCATGATGAAGCGCGCGCCCTCGGCGATGGCGCAGAACTTGCCGATGATCAGCCGGTCGCCGATGAATGGATAATGATGCAGCACGCATCGCTCGGCGAATTTGTCCGGCCCGTCCGGATCGTCGTAATAGGTGAAGTCGCCGATCTCGATGTTCGGCGCCGTGATCAATCCCTTCAGGAAACCGACGCGCGTATGCATCGGGATCGGGTGTTTGATATTGGGGTTGGGTCCGATCATGGTCTGGCTCCATCGACGAAAACAGGCAAGGTCAAAATAGCGCGATCCGCCCGGCAGCACCAACCGCGTGCGGAGCGGATCATCCTTACCTGTTCATCGACGGAGCACTCCTGAAACGAGAGCGAGCTTATAATGCATGTTGCGCAAAAGTGTGCAGCGGTTTTGCGATAACGACATGCATAAAAACCAGAACCTAAAGCGCGTCGCATGAATCCGTTCAAACGCGACGCGCTTTAGGGATGTGTCGCGGCGGCGTCTATCGTTGGGCCGACTGGTTCGCCGTTCGATGGCGGCTCGGCTTGTGCGAAAAAGCCCCGGTCCGGCCGGGGCTTTGCTGGATTCGCAAAAAGGGATCGCCGGCTATTCCGCCGGCGACGGTTTCTTCCGAAAAAGCGCGACCAGATTGTCCCACAACTCGATTTTGGCGCCCTGGCGCTTCATGATGACGCCTTGCTGGATGATCGAAAGCAGGTTGTTCCAGGCCCAGTAGATGACGAGGCCGGCCGGAAAGCCCGCCATCATGAACGTGAAGACCACCGGCATCCAAGTGAAAATCATGGCCTGCGTCGGGTCCGGCGGCGTCGGGTTCATGCGCATCTGCAGGAACATGGTGACGCCCATGATCAGCGGCCAAACGCCGATCATCAACATAGCTGGCAGGGTAATCGGGATGAGGCCGAACAGGTTGAAGAGCGAGGTCGGGTCGGGTGCCGCCAGATCCTGGATCCAGCCGAAGAACGGTGCGTGCCGCATCTCGATGGTGATGTAGAGCACCTTGTAGAGCGCGAAGAAGACCGGGATCTGCAGCGCCACCGGCCAGCAGCCGGCGAGCGGATTGATCTTCTCGGTCTTGTAGAGCTCCATCATCGCCTGTTGCTGCTTCATCTTGTCGTCCGCGTACTTCTCGCGGATCTCCAGCATCTTGGGCTGCACCTTCTTCATGTTCGCCATCGACGCGTAGGACTTGTTGGCGAGTGGGAAGAAGAGGGCCTTGACGACCACGGTGGTGGCAAGGATGGCCAGGCCGAAATTGCCGAAGAATTTGTACATCGTGTCGATCAGATAGAACATCGGCTTGGTGATCCAGATGAACCATCCCCAGTCGATCAAACGGTCGAACAGCCTGATGTTGCGGTCCTGCGCATAGGCGTTGACCTTGGCGACTTCCTTGGCTCCGGCGAAGATCTCGGTCTCGACAGTTGCCGACTGGCCGGCATCAACGGTGATCGGATCGGTGAGGAAGTCGGCCTGGTAGCGAGGGCGGCCGTCCTCGAAATAGGCGTAATGCGGCTGGAACGGCTGCTTCTCGGTCGGCACCAGCGTCACCGCCCAGTATTTGTCGGTGATGCCCAGCCAGCCATCGGTCGACTTGCCCGGCGTGTACTGCTTGTCGTCCTCGACGGCCGCGTATTTGTGTTCCTGCAGGCCTTCCGTGCCGGTGACGCCGATCAGCCCCTCATGCAGCACATAGATGCTGGCAACGGCAGGCTTGTCGAAGCGGGTGACACGGCCGTAGTTCGACAGGGTGACGGCGGCCGAACCCGAATTCTGCACCGTGTCCGAGACCGTGAACATGTAGTCGCTGTCGACGGAGAAAGTGCGCTTGAAGGTCAGGCCCTTGTCGTTTGTGAAGGTCAGCGTGACCGGGGTCGCCGGCGTCAGTGTCGCATTGCCGTCGACGGTCCACACCGTTGCCGGCCCTGGCAGCGTGCCGATCTTGTCGCTGCCGACAAAGCCGATCTCGGCATAGTAGCCAGTTGGCAGCGTCGCCGGGTTGAGCAGTTCGATCTCGGGCGAGTTCTTGTCGACCGTCAGCGTGTAGTGCTTGAGCTTGAGGTCGTCGAGACGGGCGCCGGTGAGGTTGATCGAGCCCTCCAGGCTCGGCGTGTCGATCTTGATGCGCTGCGTCGACGCCAGCGCCTGCTCGCGGCTGGCCGGCGTCGTGCCGTCGGTTCCCGGTGCATTGGCGCCCGGTGCATTCGGAATGGCGCCTTGCTGCGGCGCCGGCGTTTCACTGCTGCCCGGACTGGCGCTTTCGGCCGCCTTCTTCTGCTCCGCTATCCGCTGCTCTTCTATACGGGCCGCCTCGCGTTGCGCCTCGCTGCGCGGCAGCACGTAAAAATACTGCCAAAGCGACAGGATCAGCACCGACAGCGCGATGGTGATGAAGAAGTTCCGGTTGTTTTCCATCGAAAGCCTTGGCCTATCGTGTTCCGCGCAGTCGGCGGGAAAGTTCGGCCTTCAGCTGGCCGAATGGAATGGTAAGCACATCTTCGCGTCCGACGATGACATAGTCATTGCCAGGCGCCATGTCACCCGCTGCATGCGTGCGCACGGCTTCCCTCAGCCGCCGCCGGATGCGGTTGCGGACGACTGCGTTGCCGACCTTCTTGGTGACCGTGTAGCCGACACGAGGCGCCTCGCTGTCGCTGCGGTCCAGAACCTCGACGAGAAAAAGCCGCCCGCGGCGCTTCTCGCCACGCCGGGCAGCCAGGAATTCCGCGCGTTTCAGAAGCCGTTTGGGATGTGCTCCCGCTGGCTTGCCGGTTGCGGGCAACGATCTCGTCTTTCGCTCGGGTCAGGCGCTGAGCCGCTTCCGGCCGCGGTTGCGGCGGGCTGCGACGACGCCACGACCACCCTTGGTGGCCATGCGGGCACGGAACCCGTGCCGGCGTTTGCGGACGAGTTTGGACGGTTGGTAGGTACGCTTCATTTGTTTTAATACCGCGGGGTGCGGCCCTTCTTGATTCTGTCACTTTGTAACAGGAGCTTTGCCGGGCCGGTTTTGGCGCGATCGAAACCGCGCCGGGACGAATGGCCCGAGCGTGAGCGGGCTTATAGAAAGAAGGGTTTTGGAAGTCAATCCGGCGCCGGCATCCGGCGCCGCGGGGCCGATGGCTGAAGTCTTGGCGGTCTTACCCCATGTTGGGACGAAGGACGAAATTGGCAAAAATGCCGCAATGGCCTAATCTTGGCTGATCAAGTGATCGTGAAGACAAAAGCAGCATGAGTGAAATACCACCCGCGGATGAAAGGATCGATCGGGCGGCGGCCGACGCCCGATCGGTGCCTTTATCGCGTGGATTGTCGACAAAGCTCCTGCTGCTCACCATTGTCTTCGTGCTCCTGGCCGAAGTCCTTATCTTTCTGCCCTGGATCGCCAGCTACAGGCTGAGTTGGCTGAAGGAAAGGCTGAGCACCGCCGCGGCCGTATCGATCGTGCTGGTGCAGGGAGAGCCCGCCTCGCTCTCCCGCGCCGCCCAGAACGACGTGCTGACGGCGATCGGCGCCAAGGCGATCGCCGTGCGCGACGGCGGCGTCTCGCGCCTTTTGGTCGTGGCGGAAATGCCGCCGCAGGTCGACGAGCATATCGACATCGCCAATGTCGGCCTGGTCGAGGGCATGACCAGCGCTTTGGACACGCTGTTTTTCGGCGGCGAGCGGATGCTGCGCGTATTCGGGCCGGTCGGCGACAGCGACAAGGAATTCGAGCTGATCATGCCCGATTACAGCCTGCGCAATGCCATGCTCATCTATTCGCGCAACGTCGCCTTCGTCTCGCTGCTGATCTCGCTGTTCACCGCCATGCTGGTCTACGCCGCCATAGACCTGATCATGATCGGTCCGATCCGGACGATGACGCGCTCGATGTTGGCCTTCTCAGAGGCGCCGGACGACCCCGGGCGGATCATCCGCCCTGCCGCCCGCGCCGACGAGATCGGCGTCGCCGAGCGCGAGCTTTCGCAGATGCAGGAGCGGCTGCAAAAGATGCTTGCCGAGCAGAAACACCTCGCCGACCTTGGCCTCGCCGTGTCGAAGATCAATCACGACATGCGCAACATCCTGGCGTCGGCGCAGCTGATGTCGGACCGCCTGCGTCAGGTTCAGGACCCGACCGTGCAGGCCTTTGCGCCGAAACTGCTGCGCGCGCTTGATCGTGCCGTGTCCTATTCGGAAGGTGTGCTCGCCTATGGCCGTACCCAGGAGCCGCCGCCGTCGCGCCGCAGGCTCAGGCTGCGCCAACTGGTCGACGACGTCCACGGCCTGCTCGACACCGAAGGCGGCATCGAATTCGTCAATGCCGTCGATCTGGCCTTCGAGGTGGATGCCGATTCCGATCAGCTCTTTCGCGTGCTCAGCAATCTTTGCCGCAACGCCGTGCAGGCGATGGCGGCGGACGCGGAAAGTGCGGTGGTGCGCCGGTTGGCGGTGTCGGCCGAGCGCTTGGGCAGCGTCAGCCGCATCACGGTCACCGACACCGGCCCCGGCCTGCCGCCGAAGGCGCGCGAGAACCTGTTCGCGGCGTTCCGCGGCTCGGCCCGCAGCGGCGGCACCGGCCTTGGCCTGGCGATTGCCCATGAATTGATCCGCGCCCATGGCGGCACTGTGGAGCTTGTCGAAAGCAGAGGCGGCCGCACCACATTCGCGGTCACCATCCCCGACCAGCCGGTCCGGCTCGACCAGGCCCGCAACAGCCTGCGCCGCCCGGCCTGATCCTCGCCCCGCCTGATCCGCGCCTTGGCCGGGTCCCCCTCCGATCCTCGCCCCCTACGATCCTGGCCAAGCCACGAACAACAAAACTTTTGCCGGATCGACTTGCTTTTCGGAAATTCAGTCGCTAGGGAACACGTCACATTCGCGGCCGGTCGCCAGGATCGGATCGCGGGGCTATGCAAAGCATGGCCTGTTGCGCGCCCGTAGCTCAGCTGGATAGAGCACCAGACTACGAATCTGGGGGTCAGGAGTTCGAATCTCTTCGGGCGCGCCAATTGGAATGTACATCCCAACCTAGTTAATCGCACAGACCAAATTGCGATGAAGGGCGAGGCAGCGCTGAACTTGTTGTTGGCCCTGCCGGGCTATCCTCGCCAGCGGAGCGCTTCGACCAGGAGAGCGAACGCGGGGAATTCTGGCGGCGGCTTGGATAATAGAGATGATAGCGGGCACCAGTCCTCCAGCACTGCTGAAGCCGTCCTTCAGCAAGGAAGGGGCGCAGCGCGTGGTCTGGCAGGCAGGCAAGGCCCAGGCCGTTCAATGCGGCGTCGCCCTCCGCCGATGCGGCGACGAATGGCTCCGGACGAAGCAGATGATGGCTGACGAAGGTCAGAACGGTATAGCCACAATCGTCACGCATTTGTGAGCTGTGTCGATAAGCCTATCCGGGATTATGGGTCTTATCTTGGGCCGAGCGTCGCCTTAAGTGTCAGTAAAAGAGTCCGTACATGGCCCGCCGCTCAGGAATAATGCTGATGGAACGCAAGCTCGCGGCAATCATGGCCGCCGATATCGTCGGCTACAGCCTGCTGATGGCTGAAAACGAGGCTTCCACCTACGCGAAGCTGCGCGCTGTTTTTGATGAGCTCATTGACCCGTCCATTGCCTGCCATGGCGGGCGCATCGTCAAGACGACGGGAGACGGCTTTCTCGCCATGTTTCCCAGCGTCAACGAAGCGGTTGATGCGGCGCTGGCCATACAGGAGGGCTTCGACAAAGGCCCGTTCGAGCTGCGCATCGGCATCAATCTTGGCGATGTCATCGAAGATGACGGCGACGTATACGGCGATGGCGTCAATGTGGCCGCCCGTCTTGAGGCCATGTGCGATCCGGGGCAGATATTCGTCAGCGGCGCCGTGGTGATGGCGGCCGACCGCAACAGCGCGGACAGGTTCGTCCGCATCGGCCGCAGGCGGGCCAAGAACATTCCCGAACTTCTCAACGTCTACCGCGTAAGGCGTGCGGGCTCTCTGTGGTCGCCATGGCGACAGGTGCCGCAGGTGCTGCGCAGCACCGCCGCCCGCTGGTCTTATGGCGCGGCCGCCATAGCCCTCATCCTCATCGGCACCCAAATCCAGCCGCTCTCCCTGGCAGCCATGGTCAGCCGCATCCCGGCGGCCTTGTCGATGGACCAGAGCCGCGCCGACCCCAGGCCGTCAGTGGCGGTCATGCCTTTTGCCGCGATGAGCGGCAGCGGCGAGCAATCGTATTTCGCGGACGGACTGACCGAGGATGTGACGACAGCCCTTGCCCGCAATTCAGAGCTGCAGGTAATCGCGCGCGATTCCACCTACGCCGCGCACGGGCAGGATACGGACGTGCGCAAGCTCGGGGCGAGGCTCGGCGTTGATTATGTGGTTGAAGGCAGCGCCCGCCGTGAAGGCGACCAGCTTCGCGTGTCGGCGCAGCTGATCGATGTAAAGACAGGCGCGCATCTGTGGTCGCGCAGTTTTGACCGGCAGGTCGCCGACGTGTTCACCGTCCAGAGCGAGCTGACCACTGAAATCGTCGCGCAGATCGCGCCCTATATCGGCAGGAGCGAGGCGGCGGCGGCAGCGGAGCGCCCGACCGACAATCTGCAGGCCTATGACCTCGTGCTGCAGGCCCGCAACCGCTACCGGCACGGCGCCAATGACCCGCAGGACATTCTGGAAGCGCGGGGCCTCTACCAGCGCGCCCTTGAAATGGACCCGTCCTATGCGGCCGCCCGAGCCGGCCTCGCGCTGACCTATATCGCCAGCGTGGCGCAGAGCGGTGACGGCCGGGCAAACGCCGCGGAGCTCCATCTTGGGCTTAGCGAAGCCCGGCAGGCGGTCCGTCTCGATCCCAATCTTGGCCTTGGCTATCAGGTCATCAGCTTCGGACTTGCCGTGCAGGGCGACTATTCAGGCGGCTTGCAGGCCGCACGGCGCGCTGTGGAGCTCAACCCTAACGATCCCGACAGCATGATGGCGCTTGCAAAGGCGCAGGTGCGCTTCGGGGAATATGATGATGCCGTCGCCAACGCAGAGCGGGCCCGCCGCCTTCATCCTATGGCGCCCGAGTACTATGCCTATGTGCACGGGCAGGCGCTCTACGCGGCTGACCGCCGCGATGAGGCTTCCGCGGTCATAGAGGAATGCCTGATCCGGGCGCCGCGCGATGCAAACTGCCTTCTGATTCAGGCCGCTTTGCAGGGCGGGGGCGGAGAGGTCGAGGCAGCCCAGCAGACGATGGCAAAGCTGATTGAGGCGCATCCGGAATTCTCGCTGGAAGCAGAGCGCGCCTACCGCCGGTTCGGTGACAGGCCGCTGATGGAAGAGTTCCTGCAGGACCTCGCGCAGGCCAAGGCCCCTGAATCCGCCTGAAGGTTTTTACAGAGCGACTTCAATCACATAGCGGTTCCCAGTTTCGTCTCGTCCGGCGCGCCATAAACCGCCGATAGCCCTCCATGGTACGGTGTAGCCGCCGATCTTAGATCGCACTGTCTGACGCGCACGTTGTGCAGCTGCGCCCGCCGACGCGCCATCGTCGCGACTTCCCGCGCATGGCGCCGCGATCGGGTGTCATTGCAGCATTCGCCCTATCGTTGCCAGAAGCGCTTGGCGATTTCTGCCTCGACCTGCCGTCTCGTCAGACCCATATCGTCGATCAAATGGGGATTGGTCCTCGAGATTTGCTCAAGTTCCCAGCGAAAGCGTATCCGCCAGCTCCAGGTCGCGATAATGCTTCGCAGGGTCGCCAGGCCGTAGTGCCGGCGCGACATTTCAGCCAGTCCCAAAGGCGTTCCCGGCCGCGCTGCCTGATGCGGGGCCGCAAGGGTATCGTTCATAGCAACCTCCATATGGTTTGAAGATCCGGGGGACCCTCGACTTGAAAGAGGTTGAATTCTGCAGGATACGAACAGCGTCGTAATTAAGCCCTTCCAAATAGTTCTCAAAACTTCCAAACGGGCTATAGATGCCCCTATGCAGGGATCGCGCTTTGCCTTTGGTCCGTTTGTGCTTGATCCGGGCGCGGGAACGCTCCTTCGCGACGATGTCCCCGTTGGTGTTGGCTACCGCGGGCTAAAGCTGCTTGCGGCGCTCGTCGGACGGCCCGGTGAAATCCTGGGAAAAGCCGAGTTGATGGACGCGGCGTGGCCGGGCACGGCCGTCGAGGAAGGCAACCTCACCGTCCAGATCGCGCTGCTGCGGAAGCTGCTTGGTCCGGTCGCCGACGGTGGTCAATGGATCGCTACGGTCCCACGCGTCGGCTACCGCTTCACGGGGGCTATCGAACAGCTCGGTGACACGAAGCGAAAACCTTTGCCGCTGCCCGACAAACCATCGATAGCCGTACTGCCCTTCGTCAATGTCAGCAACGATCCCGAGCAGGAATCCTTCGCGGATGGGTTGACCGAAGACCTGATCACCGACCTGTCCAGGATCTCCGGCCTGTTCGTCATCGCACGCAACTCGGCCTTTGCCTACAAAGGAAAGGCGATGGACGTGCGCGAGATCGCACAGGACCTTGGCGTGCGCTACCTGCTGGAAGGGAGCGCAAGGCGCGCAGCGAGGCGCGTGCGCATCAACGCCCAGCTGGTCGACGCGGAGAGTGGCGAGCATCTGTGGGCGGAACGCTTCGATCGCAGCGTGGAAGATATCTTTGCCGTTCAGGACGAGGTGACGGCCAAGATCGTGGAGGCGTTGCTCGGCCGGCTGCGCGCACCGCCGCCGCGCAATCGGCCCAAAAATCTCGAGGCTTACGATCTCTGCGTGCGGGCGCGCAAGCTCATGGATGATCAGCCGCAGACGGCACGGGAAGCGCATCTGATGCTCACGCGCGCGGTTTCGCTCGATCCGGGGTACGCCGAGCCCTATCGCTGGCTTGCCATGAACCACTGGATGGGATGGGTGCATTCCGGCGGACCAACGGAATCTTCCCGTAGCCTTGCGTTGGAACTGGCGCGCAAGGCCGTGGCGATCGATCCCAACGATGCCGGCTGCCGCTGGGTCCTGGCTTACCTGCTTGCCTATGACCGCAGCTTCGCCGACGCGGATGCGGAATTCGCCAAGGCGATCGAGCTCGACCCGAACGAGGCCGATGCCTGGGCGGCATTGTCCGACATCGCGGTCCTGGCCGGGCGGGTCGAGGAGGGCCTCGAGCACATTCGCAAGGCGTTCCGGCTGAACCCGTTCCCGGCAAGTTGGTACTATCTGACGCTCGGCCAGGCGCAATATGCGGCCGGCGAATACGAAGCCGCTGTCGAGACGCTGCGCAGGGACGAGACTTATCGTACGAGCTCACGCCGTTTCCTGGCGGCAAGCCTCGCGCAACTCGGCCGGCTCGACGAGGCGCGCGCGGAGGTCGAATTGTTCCTCGTCGGCAACCCGCATTTCACAACCCGCCACTGGGCCACGACGGAGCCATTCCGCGACGCTGCGACGCTTGAGCATTTCGTTGATGGTTTCCGCAAGGCCGGTCTTCCGGAGTGACGGCCGGCGTGATCGAGCGCGCTGTCCTCGAGATCATCTGGTTCGAGATATCGATCAAGGCATACATCTCTGTTACCTCGTAACGGCGCCCCTCGCACCGTTCGTGCGACCTACTCCTCAAAGCGACCCGTGGCGTCACGATCGCGGTCGTATCGTCTCTTGAGCGGAAACGGCGGCAACCAGGACTCGCGACGGACGATCCAGCTTTCGTAGGTTGGCATCAGTTGGTCAGGGGCATCCATGGATCCCAGGTGCACTTCGATTTCGTCTGCGGTGCGTGCGAAAACGGACGAGCCGCAGCGGGGACAGAAAAAACGCCCGGCGTAGTCGCGTGTTTCGCCATCGATCGTCACCGCATCCTGAGGGAACACCGCGGAAGCGGAAAAAAGGGCCCCATGATGCTTGCGGCAGTCGAGACAGTGACAAAGGCCGACCCGGTATGGGAGTCCCGACGCCACAATTCGGACGTCACCGCACAGGCAACCGCCGGTGAATCGGTCCATGCTGCGTACCTCCAAAATCAAGCGGTCGGCAAAATCAAGCGGTCGGCAAAATCAAGCGGTCGGAATGGCTACAACGAACGGCACTGTCATTGCAATTGCCCGCTGTGGGCGGGGGACACGTCGTTCTTCCGTGGCGGGTAAGGCCGGAGGTGGCAGATATCCTGCGCTTTATGTCATTTCAGATACGTCACCACGCCGATAGGCTGCCTTGGACAGACGAAGAAGAGAGGCGGCATCATGAAGGCGCTGATCGCCGGTGGCGGCATCGGCGGGCTGACCGCAGCCCTATTCGTGAGCGCGGCGTGGGCATTAACATCTTGCCGCATGCCGTGAAGGAACTGGCGCCTCTCGGACTTCAGGCGGACCCTGGACGCTCAGGGCATCCGCACACACGAGCTCATCTACGCAAACCGATTCGGGCAAGTGGTTTGGCAGGAACTGCGCGGCATCGACGCAGGGCACCTTCATCCGCAGTACAGCATACGTCGCGGCAAGCCGCTGAGGCTGATCCACAAGGCGGTAATTGAACGGCTGGGCCGCGAAATTATCCGCACCGGCTGGCAGGTCGACGGCTTTCGCCAATCGCAAGGCGCGTATCGGTCGAGCTCTCGGGCCGCGACGGCGGGCGCACGCGCAAGTGATCGAGAGCTTCCTCACGCGACCGACGTCGCCAGCGACTCAGTTCGCGCCGTAGCAACCGGGCCGGCCCTATGGTTCCGGTCAAACCCGGATCAGTTCACGCCGCCATCCGCCAGGATCGTGCGGCCGGTGATCCAGCCAGCATCGTCCGAGGCGAGGAAGGTCACGATCCCTGCTATATCTTCCGGCTGACCGATGCGGCCGAGCGGCGTCATGGCGCGTATCTGCTCGCCGCGCTCGGCGATGATCGTCGTCGTCATGTCCGTCTCGATCACGCCCGGAGCCACCGCGTTGACGGTGATGCCCTTCGCGCCCAACTCCCGCGCGAAACCGTGGACGAGCGTGATGACAGCCGCTTTGGACGCAGAATAGACGGAACTGGTCGGGATCGGGTTGTAGGCGAGGCGCGACGCAAAATGGATGATGCGCCCGCCCGGCGAAGGCAAGAGAGGTGCGGCTGCCTGCGTAAGCAGGATCGTTCCCAGCACGTTGGTGTCGAAGATCGAACGGTAATGGGCCTCGTCGATCCTGACCAGCGGCAGGTATGGCCCGATGCCGGCCGTGTTGACCAGGACGTCCAGCCGTCCGAAAGCCTCGTATGCCCCGTGCACGATGGCCTCGGCCTCGTCGGGCTTTGAGGTGTCTCCGGCGAAGCTTTTCGCTTGACCGCCGTCCGCGGCGATTTCGGCGACGATCGCGTCGGCCGCACCGGCCGTGCGATGGCCGATCGCGACGGCTGCGCCCAGCCCCGCGAAGCGGCGCGACACCGCGGCGCCGATGCCGCGCGATCCGCCGACCACCAGAACCACCTTGCCTTCGAAAGCCTTGGATCTGCTCATGCCCTGTCTCCTCGCTCGGCTCAACGCGCCTGCGCCCAGGCGTCGGCCGGTACGCTTTCGAGCAGAGCCTCGTCTGTCCTGCGTTCCACCGGTTTCGCCGCCGCTTCGACGACACGACGGGCGAACTCGTCCAGATATGCAGCACGACCCTCATCGCCGACCCGCGGCGCGCCGTAGGCGACGAAGGGTTCCTCGACCGAATAGCCCATATATTGCAGGGTGAGGCGCTGCGTCTGCCACAGCACCTTCTCGATCTCGCCATAGACGCCATCGGGGCCGAAACGGGTCGTCGTGCCGCCGGTCGTCACGGAGAGCAGAGCCCGGCGTCCCTTGAACACGCCGGTGTCGAAGCGCCGGCCGTCTACATAGGCGAAGCCGTAGGCCAGCACGCGCTCGAACCAGCCTTTCAGAATTGCCGGCGTGCCACCCCACCACAGCGGGAACTGCAGAACCAGAAGATCGGCCGCGGCGACCCGCGCCTGTTCGCGCGCGATTTCCGGAACGAAGGCTGCTTCCCTTGCAGCCAGGGCCTGCTCGCTCTGGTAATGGAACCGATCCGGATCTGCGATGGTCGAGAAGTCGTGCCGTCCGGCCTCCGGATCGAATCCATCGGCGTAGAGGTCCGACACCGTCACCGTGTGCCCGGCGGCCCGGAGGGCGGCTTTCGCACACGCCACCAGCGCCGCGTTGAACGAGGTCGGTTCGGGATGCGTGTAGACGATCAGAACGTTCATGAGCTCCCTCCGGTCAGAAGTTCACGCGGTCGGCGCCCTTGAGTTCGAGGATCGCACGCGCCTCGGTCGGCGTGGCAACCTCCAGGCCGAGGCCCTCGATGATCTCACGGATCTTGAGCACCTGTTCTGCGTTCGAGCGGGCGAACTTGCCCGGACCGATCCATAGCGAATCCTCCAGCCCGACACGGACATTGCCGCCGTTCGCGGCGGCGATCGCGGCAATCGGCATCTGATTGCGGCCCGCGCCCAGGACCGACCAGCGGTAATCGTTGCCGAACAGCCTGTCGGCGGTGCGCTTCATGTGCATGACGTCTTCCGGATGCGGACCGATGCCGCCAAGAATGCCGAAGACGCTCTGGACGAAGAATGGCGGCTTCACCAGGCCGCGCTCGACGAAATGGGCGAGTGTGTAGAGATGGCCGATATCGTAGCACTCGATCTCGAAACGGGTGCCGTTCTGCGCGCAGGTCGTCAGGATGTTCTCGATGTCGGCGAAGGTGTTCTTGAAGATGCGGTCGCGCGATCCTTCCAGATACGGCCGCTCCCAGTCGTGCGAGAATTCCCTGAAGCGCTCCAGCATCGGAAACAGGCCGAAATTCATCGAGCCCATGTTGAGGGAAGCGACTTCCGGTTTGAAAAATGCGACCGGCTTGAGCCGTTCCTCGACCGTCATCGTCGGTGCGCCGCCGGTGGTGATGTTCACCACGCAATCGGAACGCTGCTTGATGATCTTCAGGAACGGTTCGAATCGTTGCGGAGACTGGTCGGGCAGACCCGTCTCCGGATCGCGGGCATGGAGGTGCACGATGGCCGCGCCGGCTTCCGCCGCCCCGACGGCGGCATCGGCGATCTCTTCGGCGGTGACCGGCAGGTGAGGCGACATAGAGGGCGTATGGATCGACCCGGTGACCGCGCATGTGATGATGACTTTTCGTGGCGCCATGACGTGGACTTTTCCTCTCGATTGTCCAGGTTCAGGCGGCGAGGTTGAGAAGCCCGGCCGCATTGGCCGAGATCATCCTCGTGATGTCCTGGCGCGGCACCTGGAGGTCGAGCATCATCGAGACGATCATGCGATAGCCGTCCACCGGCTTCGGCGCCTGGGTCAGCCCGAGGTCGGATCCGAAGATGGTGCGTTCGACGCCCGCCACCTCGATCAGGTGAAGCAGGTCCTGGCCGTCATGCTGTTTGGCGCGGCTGGGTATGAACATGCAGATCGAGTGCTCGATATAGGCACCGAGCGAGACCAGGCCGCGAATGTCCTCGTCGGAGCATCCGATGATGTAGGACGGGTGGTTGACGAGCATCTTCTTCACGCCGCGCCTCTTCGCCTCCTCGAACAGCACGAAGAGCTCGCTGACGTGGAGATGGCCGCCGGCCAGGATGATGTCGCCCTCCGCGATCAGGTCGCAGATCTGCTTGGCCTCGTCGACGAGCTTGCCGTTCGCATCGAGCACCGTGAGCGGGGCCGGCGGCAGCATCGGCTTGGCGGTCTTGGGGAAGCTCTTCGCCGCATAGGCCGCGATGTGGTTTTTCGCCGCGAATGTCGGAAACCAGACGATCTTGCCGCCGAGCTTGATCGCATGGTCGACCGCGTGGGGGTTGACGCCGCCGGAGGCATTGTTGAGCGCCACGCCCGAGAAAAGCTCGATATCGGCGTCGGGATAGATGTCCTTCAGCACAGCGCAGTGCGGCATGCCGATGTAATAGTGGTCCTTGTAGAGCAGCGCCTTGAACCCGGCGTCGAGGGCCATCTTGAAGGCCTCGTGATGACCCAGGATGCGCGGCATGGCGGCCGGACCGGAATGGCAGTGCAGGTCGACCGCTCCGACCAGCAGGTCGGCGACCTCGGCCGCGCGCGAAGGTTCCATCGGCGGCAGCGGCACGATGGTCGGATAGTCGGTGGTTGTGTCAGCCATCTTTCTGTTCCTCGTTCTTGAGATTTCGCGGGCTTCAGCCGCTGGCGACCGAAGCGATGTCGCCATAGGCTTTCATCGCGGCCTGGCGCATGAAACCCTGGTCGGAGGCGACGATGAAGGCGCTTGCGCCCATGCCGCGGAACCGCGCCGCCTCCTCGGCACTCGCGACCATGACTGCGACGGGTTTGCCGGCTCGTTTCGCCGCGGCGAAAATCCTGTCGCAGGCGTCCCGCACCTGTGGCGCGTCCATCCTGGTTGCTCCGAAAGCCACGGTCAGGTCACCGCGGCCGATGAAGACGCCATCCAGGCCCTCGGTCCCCAGAATGCCGTCGAGGTCGTCGAGCGCTTCCGGGTCCTCGATCATCGCGATGAACGTGACGTTCTCGTCGCCTGCCTTGACGTGATCCCAAATCCCGACCGCGCCGAAACCGCCGGCGCGCGTCGTGTTCGAAAAGCCGCGCCTGCCCCCGCGGTAGCGGCAGGCGGCGGCTATGTCTCTGGCCTTTGCGGGCGAACTGACATGCGGTACCAGAACGCCTGTCGCGCCGTCGTCCAGCACTGAGAGAATTTTTGCCGCCGTCGGTTCGGCCACGCGCACCAGGCCGGCGGTGCCCGAAGCGCGCGCGGCGAGCAGTCCGCCGTCGATTGCGACGCGATCCCAGGGGGCATGTTCCTCGTCGATCACCACGAAGTCGAAGCCGACCGCGCCTAGAATTTCGATCGGATGGGTCGCGGGAGTCTTGACGAACGTGCCGACGAGGTGCTCGCAGGCGAGGAAGCGTTGGCGAAAACTGCGGCGTTCGGTGGTCATGCTGTGAATTTCTCCCTGGATATGGATATCACCGCATCGGCAGCATGGCGTGCGGAAGGAACAGTGAAACGGCCGGTACGGCGGCGACGAGAAAAAGCACGAGCAGACAGATACCGATCAGCGGTACGGCCTCCTTCGCGACATCGGTCAAGGACTGGCCCGAGGCGGCGCAGACGATGAACAGCAGGATGCCGACCGGCGGCGTAGCCATGCCGATCACTACGTTAAGCACCACCATCATGCCGAACTGCACCGGATCCATGGCGATGATCTTGTTGAATTGCAGCAGGATCGGCATGGTCAGGATGAGGATCGAGATCGGCTCGAGGAACATCCCGAGCACGAGCAGCGCAAGGTTGAGCATGATCAGGACGACGATCGGGTTCTCGCTGACCGACAGCACCGCGGAAGCGATCGTCGTCGGCACCTGCTCCAGCGTGAAGACGAAGGCGACGATGCTCGCCATGGCGGTAATGAAGAGTATCGAGGAACTGACCAGCGTCGTCGCGACCAGCGACTCCCAGACGCGCCTCGGCGTCAGGTCGCGATAGGCGAAGCCGACCACGAGGGCATAAGCGACCGCAACCGCCGCTGCCTCCGTCGGCGTGAACACGCCCGCCTTGATCCCGACGACGATGATCAGGGGCAGGATCAGCGCGGGCAGGGTTCGGATGGTTGCTTGGCGCCGCTCGGCCCAGCGCAACTTCGGCGTGACGGGAAAGCCGTCCCGGCGCGCGCGCCAGCCTGCATAGATCAGAAGTCCTGCGGCCAGGAGGAGTCCGGGACCGACGCCGGCGATGAAGAGCTGGCCGATCGAGGCGCCCGAAAGGACGCCGTAGATGATCATGGTGATGGAGGGCGGGATAATCGGACCCATGATCGAGCTGACGCCGACCAGCGCCGCCGCATAAGCCGGTGGCATGCCCTGTTTGCGCATGGCGGGAATGAGGATCGAACCCAGCGCCGAGGCTTCGGCCGCAGCGCTTCCCGATATGCCTGCAAAGAAGCCGCTGGAGAGCACCGTCACCGAGGACATGCCGCCCTTGCGATGGCCGACCATGGCGCGCGCGAAGACCACGATGCGGTCGGTGATGCCGCCGACGTTCATGAGCATGCCGGCGAGCAGGAACAGCGGAATGGTCAATAGAATGAACTGGTCGACGCCGGCCATCATGCGCTGCGGGAATGCCAGGACGATCGCGCCGTTGCCGCTTATATAGAGGTAGATCATGCCGCCTACCCCGAGCGCGAGCGCGATCGGCACCCCCGTGGCGAGCAGCAGGAAGAAGGCGCCGAAGAACGCTCCCATCCCTCAGGCTCCCGGGATGCGGTCGAGGCCGGAATCGGCGCGGCCGGCCCTGATGTCGCGGGCCTCGATGACGATCGCGGCGATCATGTGCAGCGCAAGAAGCGCCGAGCCCAGCGCGACCGAGACATAGACCCAGAAGATCGACAGGCCGACGCCATGGCCGATGAGCGACATGGCGATGAAATCGACGGCCGGCACGATCTGGCCGCCGAAGCGGGTTGCGTAATCATAGCCGTTGATCGCCATCAGACAGAGGAAGACGAGGATCGGAATCGTGACGATCGCCTTGAGCACGAGGCGTGCATGCGGCCTCAGCATGAGCGGCACCACGTCGACAGCGACGAGCTCACCGCGGTGATAGGCCATGCCGATGAAAAGGAACGTTTGCCAGATCAGCAGGTAACGGCAAATCTCCTCGGCCCAGATGAAGGAGGCGTTGAAGATGTAGCGCGCGATGACCTGCGCGATCATGATCGACACGATCGCCAGCATGGAAATCCCTGCCAGGAAGCGGATGATCTTGACGTACCAGCCCAAGAGCCTGCTCGGCCATGCCGCACTTTCCTCGTTGACATCCATTCGGAATCCCCAGGAGGCGAATAGGAGGTATCTGCGGGTCGCCGGGCGCTGCCCGCAGCGTTGTCGCATCGCGGCAGCCGCGCTCAGGTCAGCGTGCGCGCCTGCCCGACGAACTCCTTGATGAGCGGCGACTTCGAACTCCACTGCTCGATGATCGGCTCGACCTTCGCCTGCATCCCGGCGAGATTTTCGAGTTCGAAGATCTGGACGCCCTTGGCACGCAATTCGTCGCGGCCTTCATGGTCCTGCTTCTTGGTGTATTCGAGCGTCGGCGCGATGGAATCGCGGCCTGCCTGCTTGATCGCCTGCTGGATTTCCGTCGGCAGGCCGTCGAAGAAGGTCTTGTTGATCGCGATCACGTTGTGCCACGGATAGTGACCGGTGAGCGTGAAGTTCTTGCCGACCTCCCACAGGTTCTCGCCCAGCATGGAAGAGACGTTGATTTCGACGGCGTCGATGACCTTGGTCTCGAGCGCGCCGTAGACCTCGCCGTAGGGCAGGCCTATGGGCGCCGTGCCGACGCCTTCCCAGATCGCCTTGTGCAGCGGCACTGGCAGGATGCGCGTCTTCAGCCCTGCAAAATCCGGCACCGACTTCACTTCCCTGGTGGCGCACAGGAAGTGGCGCTGTCCAATGTCGGTGGTCTGCACCCCGACGAGGCCGGCAGGCTCCAGATCGTCGAGCAGCTTCTGGCCGATGTCTGCCGTCGCGATCCGCGAAAAGTGATCGTAATCCTTGATCAGGAAGGGAAGCTGGTACGCGTCGAGCGCGTTGCGGCCGGTCACGAGGGGAAACAAGACGCCGCTGCAGCCGCACAGCTCGTTGGTGCCGGCGATGGCGGATTCGAGATTTTGCCGGTCTTCGCCGAGCTGCCGGTTGGGAAAGATCGTCAGATTGGTCGCACCGGGAACCAGTGCCTCGAGGGCCTTCTTGAACTCGACGGCCGCGACATGACCTGGATGAATTTCATTCGCGGCGTGCGCCAGGCGCATGTTGATGGGAGCGGCACGAGAGATGTTGGGCATTGCAAGCGTCGCGGCGGCGGCGCTCGCAAGGGTTATCACCCTGCGGCGAGTCAGCATAACGTCTCCTCCTGTTTCGTTGTGCAGAACGCTGTTTCGTCTATAATTCATGCGCCCCGCATTGCTGTCAAGCATGCGACCACAAAGAAATTAGCTGCACTGCAACACACACTGCCACTTGACACGGGGTCGGTGAGGATGCGTTCTTATGTGCATCCTTTTGTTCCGCATGGCGGAACGCATGAACGGCCTTCCGTCACGCTGCCCTGGAGGGAATGCAAATGTATGATTCAAGCGACCCGAGATCGCGCATGGCCGCCGCTGCAAAGGCGTCCTCCATCTCCGGCCACTACACGCCGGCTGAGTATGGCCTGTACTACGAGGAAGACCCGCGGGAGACCGCGGCCGATACCAGGACCTGGATGTCGCGCGGGCAGAACCTTCTCGTGGCCTATTCGGAGGCCGAACCCGGCGCCGTGCTCGAGCGCAAAGACCAGATCGACGAATATGTGCTGCTCCTGCCCGACAAGGAAAAGCGCGCAGTGATCGATGCGCCGGAAGGGCAGACGGTAGCCGAAGGCTTTTCACTGGTCATCCTGCCCCCGGGCGACACACGCATTGCGCTGCCGGACGGCGGGCGCATAGCCCGTATCTTTTCAAACCGATCGCCGGATCTGGTGGCCCGCTGCTCCAACGCCGGCTCGTTCGGCGCCGAGCACCCGCGCATCCCGCCCTTCGAGCCGTGGCCCGAACCGCCCGCGGGCTACAGGGTGCGCGCCTACAGCCTCGACATCCCGAAGGAGCCAGGCCGCTTCGGCCGCATCTTCCGCTGCACCACGCTGATGGTGAACTACCTCGACCCTCAACAGGGGCCGCGCGACGTCACCAAACTTTCGCCTCACCATCACGACGATTTCGAACAGGGGTCGCTGGCGCTCGACGGAGCCTTCACGCATCATCTGCGCTGGCCTTGGACCACCGACATGACCGCCTGGCGCGAGGATGAGCATGCGTATTGCAAGTCGCCCTCGCTCACCGTCATCCCGCCGCCCGCCGTCCACACCTCACGCGGCATGGAAGAGGGTCTCAATCAGCTCGTCGACATATTCTCGCCGCCGCGCGTCGACTTCTCGAAACAGTCAGGTTGGGTGCTCAACGCCGATGAGTATCCCATGCCGCCGGAGGCCTGACATGGCTTGGCTTTCACCGGACAGCGGCAACAGTGCCGAAGACCTGGCCGTCGAAGGTTTCTTGTCACCCGGTCGTGCGAACTGCATATCTCGCGCCAGCCCGCCCGTGAACGGGCGGCGTGATTGAAGCCATCCGATTCGGAGACGACGATGCTGGACGACAAAGACACCAGGCGGGAAGGCAGCGGGGTACAAGCCGTCGTATTCGCGCTCAACATCCTTGAATATGTCGCCCAGTGCCAGACCTCTGTGGGTGTATCCGAGCTTGCGCGCGCCTTCGATACCACGAAGAGCCGCATACATCGCCATCTCCAGACGCTGGTGACGGCCGGCTACCTGATCCGCAACGAAGAGAGCGAGCGCTATATGATCAGTGCCCGCCTCATGGCGCTGGGCCAGGCTGTCTCCGAAAGCTTCGAACTGGCTTCCGCGGCGCGGCAGACCGCGCGGGAATTGCGCGACCGGTTAGGCCACGCAGTCGCCATCAGCCAACCCGAAAAGGAAGGCAACCGTATTCTGCTGCTCATGCCCAGTCGCTCCAACATCGATATCAGCGTGAAGCCGGGCTCGATCCTTAAATTCCATTCCAGTGCGCAGGGAAAGCTCACTCTCGCATTCGGAGACGCAACGCTGCTGCCGCAGGTGACAAGCGGCAGGCTCGATATGCATACACCCTACACGATCTCCGATCCCGAAAGGCTCAAGGCGGAAATCGATGCGGTGCGGAGGCGTGGTTGGGCGGTTGCGCCCAATGAAGAGATGGTGGGGCTCAATGCTCTGGCCGCCCCGATTTTCGATGCGCTGGGCCATTATGTCGGCGCCGTTGCAATAACCGACTCCGTTCAGTTCATCGGTGAAACGCCGACGACGGAGCAGGTCAGGCATATCTTCGATGCAGCGAATCAAATCTCAAAGAATCTAGGCCATCGGCCGAAGGCCGGTGAAGCGCGGCAGGTATCTCACGCAGATGAAAACCTCTCCGGGCTATAGACCGACGGAAAGCCGTCCAAGTGATGCGCCAAAAGCTCGGAGCGAGACCTGGCGGAGGGCCCTTGAGACGCTGTTCGCGGACTATCCCGTTTCGGTCACCGCCGCACTGGGGGTCCTGATAATCTTCCTCCTGGCATTATGCTCCTGAAATCCAGTGCCGCGAAGCTCGCTGGGAAGCTGGACCTTTCCGCTAGGGATAGACACGGTTCCACGCAAGACCAGCGTTGCAATCTCCCAACGCGCTCAAAGCCACGGCCACCATTCTCTGGCTCCTCACCGCACAGTCGGATCGCCGCCTGCTCCTGCGTGTTGTTCGGCCTTGATGGAGGACAGCCAAACTCGTGCAACTGCGGCGATGACTGCGAGCGTCGCGGTTGTTCCGTTCGCCTCGCCTTTCTCAAAATCCCCCTCGGTTTGCGCCATGGCATTCGTAACATGCGCAAAGCACACGACGGGGTGGTGTGTTGCAGCGGCAAACGCATACAAAGCCGCGGCTTCCATCTCGACGGCGAGGGCGCCCAGATCTCGCGCAGACGCAATCGCGGTCTCGGTTTCGCGGTAAGGAGCGTCGGTCGTCCAAGTCGCGCCCCGGTGGACAACAATACCAGAAAGCCCCGACAGAGCGTCTTCGATGCGATCGATAAGCCTCGCGTCCGGCGCCTCGGCGAAGATTGCCGGCGGCAGATAATGATAACTCGTCCCTTCGTCCCGGAGAGCGCGGTCGATCAGGACAAAGTACGGCGTGGGCCCGTTGTCGGTGATCTGGCCGGCGGATGTGACGCTCACGAGCAGCCGGCAGCCGGCCGCAAAAAGCTGCTCGGCCACGAGCACCGCGAAGGAGGCGCCCACCGCGCAGCCGATGATGCCGACCTCTCCGACGTCGTCGAGATCGAAGGCAAGAAGCTCGGTATGGTAGCAAGCCCACCCCTCGTGCACGCGGCCCTGTCCTGCAAGTTTGAGGTGCTGCACCACGTCGCCGTCGGGATCGAGGACACACACACGAGGGACCGCGACGAGCGGCAATCCCTTCTGCCGGCGCGCCTCGCGCAACAGCGCCTCCGGCCGGAACACGGAACGAGAAGCATGGTCCTTGTCGTTCACGATCGGCCATACGGCGTTCGTGCTCCGCGTCTTGTCTGCCTTCTGATCCATGGAACTCGCCCCTCGTATTGTTTCAGGCGGCCGTTTCGACCGGCAGGCCGGCGGCCTTCCATTCGGGGTAGCCGTCCTCGAGCCGACGGACGAGATAGCCTCGCTCTCGCAAGGCGGCGACCGCTTCGAACGAAAGAACGCAATAGGGGCCGCGGCAATAGGCGATCACTTCCCGATCTGCCTGCAGCTCGCCCAAGCGGCGCTCCAGCTCGGCCAGCGGGATGTTGAGGGCGCCTGGAAGATGTCCGACCGCGAACTCGTCCTCTGGGCGCACGTCGAGAACCGTGACCATGCCGTCATGCAGCCTCGAGACGAGATCGTCTCGCGACACGGGCTCCATCGCATCGCGAGCGCGGAAGTAGTCGGCCATGATGCGGTCGATTTCGGCCACGTTTCGCTCGCCGACGCGGCCGAGCGCCTTGATCAGCGCCACCACCTCGGCGTCTCCGGCGAGGCTGTAGAGCACGTGCTTGCCGCGGCGTTCCGTCTCGACGAGGCGCGCCCGCCGCAGGATCTGCAGGTGGCGCGACGTGTTGGCGAAACTCAGATGGGCTCGCGCGGTGAGGTCCTCGACGCTGCGCACCCCTTGCGCGAGGTGCTCCAGAAGCTCGAGCCGATGCGGATGGCCGAGCGCCTGAGCCACTTCGGCAAGGCTCGCGTAGATCGCCTGTTTCGGTCCGGTGCTTGACACGGCTTCTCCTCAATGAAACATTCAGCGGAATGATTGAATGTCTCTAGCCGCTCTTAGCGGGGAGCGCAAGACCATGATCCTTCGTCAATTCCTTCATACCGATCCAGTCGGCGTCTCGTACCTGTTCGGTTGCGGCGGCAAAGCAGCCGCGGCCGTGGTCGATCCGGCCGGCGACGTCGAGTTCTACCTGCGCGCCGCCGAAGCCGCCGGCATGCGCATCCACTTCGTCGTCGATACGCATGTTCATGCCGACCATCTCTCCGCCGGCCGCGCGCTCGCCGCAGCGGCGGGCGCCGCCTATGTGCTCTCGGCGGAGGCGGATGTTGCGTTCCCGTTCAAAGCCATGCGCGATGGAGAGGTCCTCTCGCTCGGCAACGTCACCGCAACCGTCCTGCACACGCCCGGTCACACCCCGGAGCACATCTGCCTTCTCGTCAGCGACCGCACGCGCGCCGACGAGCCGTGGTTCGTGCTGACCGGCCATACGCTGATGGTCGGCGATCTCGGTCGCACCGAACTCGCCGTCAGTGCCGAGCAAGGCGCAAGGGATCTCTTTCGCAGCGCCGGTCGGCTCAAGGCTCTCCCCGACCATGTCGAGGTGCTCCCCGGGGCCTATGCTGGCTCGGTCTGCGGCCGGCGCCTGAGCGGCAAGCCCTGGTCGACCGTCGGTTTCGAGAAACGCCACAACGAGGGCCTCCGGATCGAGGACGAAGCAGCGTTCATCCGCTTCATGCTTGCCGAGATTCCGCCGGCTCCGCCCGAGGCCGCCGCGCTCCGGGCCGCCAATTCGGCGTTGGCTGCGACGGCGGCCTGACCGATGGACGAAGCGGCATCGGATCCAGGCAAGGCGGGTTCACCCGTCAGGCTCGGCCTCAGGGAGAACTGGCCGCAATTCGCGCTGCTCGTCGTGATCAACGCCTTTGTCGGCGGCATGGTCGGGATTGAACGAACGGTGGTGCCGCTGATCGGATCGGAGGAGTTCCACGTCACGTCGACAACGCTCATCGTCTCCTTCATCGTCAGCTTCGGCGTCGTCAAGGCCCTCGCCAATCTGGTCTCGGGCCAGCTTGCGGATGCGTGGGGCCGCAAGCGCGTACTCGTTTTGGGATGGGTGGTCGGCCTGCCGGTGCCGTTCATGATCATCTGGGCGCCGACCTGGGAATGGGTGATTGCGGCCAACGCATTGCTCGGCATCAACCAGGGGCTCGCCTGGTCGATGACGGTGATCATGAAAGTCGATCTCGTCGGCCCGAAGTCGCGCGGCCTTGCCGTCGGCCTCAACGAGTTCGCCGGCTATCTCGCCGTCGGGGTGACGGCGTTCCTGACCGGCTATCTCGCCTCGCGATACGGACTTCGGCCAGTGCCGATCTATCTCGGCATCGGTTATGCGGTCCTCGGCGCCCTGCTGTCGATCCTGCTCGTGCGCGACACGCGGGACCACGTCCGGCTGGAGGCTTCATCTCACGCGCAGCAATCCGCGCCGATCAGCTTTCGTCAGGTCTTCGCGCTGACCTCGTTCGGGGATCGCAATTTGTTTGCCGCCTCGCAGGCCGGTCTCGTCAACAATCTCAACGACGGCATGAGCTGGGGCATTTTCCCATTGTTCTTCGCTTCCTTCGGCCTCGGCGTCGAGCGCATCGGCATCCTCAAGGCGATCTATCCCGCGACGTGGGGCATCCTGCAGATCGCCACGGGCCCGTTGAGCGATCGCTGGGGACGCAAGGGCCTGATCGTCGCCGGCATGTGGATCCAGGCCGGCGGCCTGTTTCTCACCGCGGCGACGCGCCAGTTCGAGGGATGGATCGTCGGCAGCCTTCTGCTCGGCCTCGGCACGGCGATGGTCTACCCGAGCTTGATCGCAGCCGTCTCCGATGCCTCGCATCCGACCTGGCGCGCCCGCTCGCTCAGCGTCTACCGGTTCTGGCGGGATCTCGGCTACGCGATCGGGGCGCTCTCCGCCGGCCTCATCGCCGACAGCTTTGGCCTGTCATGGGCGATCGCCTCGATCGCCGCGCTGACGTTTCTTTCGGGTGCGGTCGTGGCTGCCGTGATGCGCGAATCTTATGTCTCGCGCGCGTCCCATCCGTCCTCGAGGAGGGCAACATGACAGCGGCTGCGGATCGTCTGCCCGATCAATTGATCCGGCGCAAATTCGCCGCGCCGCCTTTGTGGCTTATATTGGAATTGGCCGCGACAGGCGGTTTGCCGGCGCACGGAAAGAGCCGAAGACATTCCGTGTAGAAGCCGCAGAGCCGCCAGCAGCTTAGAACGGGCTCTGCCGAGCCCCATGAGACGAAGGAGGATATTATGACGTTGATTTCACTGACGCGCGTGGCCGCGCTCGCCGCCATTGCCGCCGCCGGCGTGACGGCCACAGCCGCCGCGCAAACGACCGCAGCCGATCCGCACCATCCCGATACGGCGGTCGCACAGGCGGCGCCGTCTGCCGAGCCTGGAGATACGGCGGGACAAGGCCAAGGTGCGCAGCCTGCTCAACCCGGCATGATGCCTCCCGGAATGATGGGCCAGGGCATGATGGGTCAAGGCATGGGTCAGGGCATGATGGGCGAGATGATGCAGCCCGGCATGATGGGCGCAATGCCGATGATGCGCATGCGCGGGCACATGATGAAGATCATGTTCGCCATTGCCGACACGGACGGCGACGGCGGGCTCTCCTTCGAAGAGATCACGGCCGTCCATAAGCGAATCTTCGACAAGGTGGACGCCGACAAAGACGGCAAAGTAACGCCCGAGGAGGTTCAGGCATTCATGCGGGAGTAGCGGCGCGCAAGCCGATCGCCTGGCGCGACGGCCTCCACGGCACTTCCAATCATGCTGACCATGATGGAGTTAGCCAATGCAAAAGGCTTTGATTCCGATTTTCGCGGCGGCGAGCGCCGTCCTCACCCTCACGCCTGGCGCGGTGTTGGCGCAGGCACCGTCAGATGCTGACAGGTACGCTTACGGGCCACATATGATGTGGGGTGGAGGCTGGTACGCCATGGTTTTCGGGCCGCTGTTCATGATCCTCTTCCTCGCCGTGCTGATCGCAGCCGTGGTTTTTCTGGCCCGCTGGGCCGGCGGGCCATGGCAGACAACAGTGCCACCGCATCATGCGCCGCCGGGCCGCACACCGCTCGATATTCTCAAGGAACGCTTTGCGCGTGGCGAGATCGACAAGGACGAGTTCGAGGAACGGCGCCGCGTGCTCGGCGAATAGGCCGTCCTTGTCGAACGATTTGTGCTTGCGGGAGTCGCCTTCCGACTGGAGCCCGGTCGAAGGACACCGAGATGATGCCGGGCGCGCGACGCAGCAGCATGGCGGAACTCGCCGCCGCCACGGTCGAGGCCGACAAGGCGCTGGTATTCTGACAAACGCTGAGGAGGCTCCCGCAATGGCGCCGATCTATCTGGACTACAACGCGAGTACGCCTATCGATCCGGCGGTGGCATTGGCGATGCGACCGTTTCTAGACGAGGCGTTCGGCAATCCGTCGAGCGCGCATTGGGCTAGCACGCCGGCGAAGACTGCACTTGAGCACGCCCGCGGGCAGATCGCGGCGCTGCTCGGCTGCGCGCCCGATGGGATCGTGTTCACGAGCGGCGGCAGCGAGGCCAACAACCTGGCGATCAAGGGCACGTTCTTCGCGCTGAGGCACAAGGGCGAGCACATCGTCACCACCACGGTCGAGCATCCGGCGGTTCTCGCTCCTTGCCGTTTCCTCGAGCAGCTCGGCGCGGCAGTGACCTATGTGCCGGTCGACAGTACGGGCCGGGTCGATCCCGAGGATGTGCGCCGTGCCATCACGCCGGGCACCATCCTGATCAGCGTCATGCACGCCAACAATGAGGTTGGCACGATCCAGCTGATCGAGGAGCTCGGTGCACTTGCGCGGGAGCATGGGGTTCGATTTCACACCGACGCAGCGCAGTCGGCCGGCAAGATTGCAACCAAGGTCGACACGCTTGGCGTCGATTTGCTGACCATCGCCGGCCACAAGCTCTACGCGCCGAAGGGCGTCGGCGCGCTCTATGTCCGAGGCGGAGCCAGGCTCGAGCCGCTGATCCATGGCGCGGGGCACGAACATGGCCGGCGCGCTGGCACTGAGAGCGCCTTGCTCGCGGTCGGCCTCGGCGCCGCCTGTGCGCTCGCCAGCGACCTGGAGCCGATGGCGCGCGTCCACGCGTTGCGGGATCGCTTTTGGGACGCGCTGCAGGAAGGTTTCGGCGACCGTATCGTGCTCAACGGGCACCCTCAGCATCGCCTTCCCAACACGCTCAGTGTTTCCTTCGTCGGCATGATCGGCGCCGAGCTGCTTTCGCGCCTCGACGGCGTCGCGGCGTCGACCGGTTCGGCGTGTCACGCCGGCCGGGTCGAGCTCTCGCCGGTGCTCGCGGCCATGGACGTGCCCGAGAAGGTCGGCATGGGCGCCGTTCGCTTCAGTCTTGGTCGGGCCACGACCGAGACCGAAATCGACACCATCGTGGATCAGCTTCGAGCCGTCACGTCATAAGGCCTGTCGCGCCGGCGGCTCTTTCGCCGCCGCGGCTTCCTCTGGACTGAGGGCGCCCGGCCGGAGCTTGAACAGGATCAGGAGCGGCCCGGCGACGAAGATGGAGGAATAGGTCCCGGCGAGGATGCCGAAGATCATCGCGATCGTGAAGGACTGGATGACCTCGCCGCCCCAGATCGAAAGCGCCGCCAGCGCAAACAGCGTGGTCACGCCGGTCAGGACCGTTCGCGCCAGCGTCTGGTTCATCGACAGATCGAGCAACTCGGCGATCGGCATCTTTTTGTAGCGGCGCAGATTCTCGCGGACCCGATCATAGACAACAACCGTATCGTTGATGGAATAGCCAACGATAGTCAGGATCGCGGCTATCGAGGTCAAATTGAACTCTATGCCCGCGACGACGTAGAAGCCGACCATCAGGATCACGTCGTGGAACGTCGAAATGATGGCGCCGAGCCCGAACTGCCACTCGAACCTGACCCAGATGTAGACGAGCATCGCCAGCAGCGAGGCGAGCACGCCCATTGTGCCGTTGAACGCGAGTTCGGAGGACACCGTCGGACCGACAACCTCGATGCGGCGGAATTCGTAGTCGGTTTCGAGCGCGCTTCTCACTTTCTCAACGGCGGACTGTTCGGCAATGTCGCCGCCCCCCTGGGTGCCAATGCGAATCAGCACATCCCGGGTCGACCCGAACTCCTGCACCTGCACCTCACCCAGTTCGAGACCCGTCAGGCGCTCGCGGATGTCGCCGATGTCGGCCTGCTGACCCTTCGCCTGCACCTCGATGCTCGAGCCGCCGCGGAAGTCGATGCCGTAGTTCATGCCGACGGTGAAGAACGCCGCAGCCGAAGCGATCGACAACAACAAGGACAGCGTGAAGGCGTACTTTCGGAATGCCATGAATGGCACGCGCGTGTCGTCTGGCACCAAGCGCATAACGCCGCTGGGCATCGCTTTCGGCCGCTGCCGGCGAAGCCAGAATGCGACCAGCCAGCGCGTCAGGGTGAACGCCGTGAACACAGTGGTGACAATGCCGATGGCGAGGGTGACGGCAAACCCCTTGATCGGCCCTGAGCCGAGGAAGAACAGGATGACGGCGGCAATCAGCGTCGTCACATTGGCGTCGACGACGGTCGCCAGCGCCTGTCTGAACCCGGAATCCATCGACTGCACGATCGAGCGCCCCTGGCGGCTCTCTTCGCGGACGCGCTCGAAGATGATGACGTTGGAATCGACCGCCATGCCCATCGTCAGCACGATGCCGGCGATGCCAGGCAGCGTCAGCGTCGCGCCGAGAACGGACAGGACGGCGATGATCAGTGCGACGTTGGCCAGGAGCGCGATATTCGCGATCAGTCCCAGTCGCCCATAGGCGAACAGCATGAAGCCGACGACCAGGAACCCGGCGATGATTGACGCGAACTGGCCCGCCTCGATCGAATCGCTGCCGAGGCTCGGACCGACGGTGCGTTCCTCGACGATGGTGAGGTCGGCAGGCAGTGCGCCGGCGCGCAGCAGGACCGCAAGGTCGTTCGCGCTATCTACCGTGAAGCTGCCGGATATCTGCCCGGTGCCGCCCAGGATTGGTTCGCGGATCTGAGGCGCGGAGATCACCTCGTCGTCGAGGATGATCGCGAACAGGCGCCCGACATTGGCCTGAGTAGCCTGACCGAAGCGGGTGGCGCCGCGGCTGTCGAAGCGAAACGAGACCACCGGCTCGTTGGTGCGCTGGTCGAAGGTTGCCTGCGCGTCGACGAGGTTTTCGCCGGAGACGATGATCCGGTTCTCGATCAGATGGGGAACCCGCGGCTCGTCCGTCGAATACAACACCGTCGAGCCAGCCGGCGGGCGGCCGGAGATCGCCTCCTCGACCGGAATCGACTGGTCGACCATCTGGAAGGTCAGCTTCGCGGTCTGTCCGAGAATATCCTTCAGCCGCTGCGGATCCTGCAGGCCCGGCACCTGGACCATGATGCGGTCCGATCCCTGGCGCTGGATGATCGGCTCGGTCGTGCCGAGCTCGTTCACGCGCCGGCTCACCACCTCGATCGATTGAGTCAGCGCCGCGGCGATCCGGTAGTCGATCCCGGCTTCGGTTAGCGTAAAACGCAGCAGGCCCGGTTCCGGCTCGGCCATCTCCATCTCGGTCACGGAGCCGCTCATGAAAAGGCCGGTCGAGATCGGCTGCGTCAATCTTTCGAGCGCACTCTTCGCAGCCTCGATCTGACCTTGGTCGCGAATGCGGACCTGGATGGAATTGGCGGTGCCGGTAAGTCCGGTATAGCCGATCTGGGCATCGCGCAGCGATGTGCGGACCTCGTCGCGTGCCGATTCGAGGCGTTCGTTGGCGAGGTCCTGCCGATCGATCTGGAGCAGGATGTGCGAGCCGCCCTGCAGGTCCAGCCCCAGCGTCAGCTGCTGCTTTGGCAGCCAATTCGGCAGCGATGCCAGAGTGGAGGCGGGAACCAGGTTGGGGGCTGCGTAGAGGATACCGGCTAGGACCGTTAGCCAGATGAGAATGGTCTTCCAGCGCGAAAAATGCAGCATCTTCTTGTCCGTTCAGCCCATATCGGGCGGAAACCGCCTCCGACAAGTGCTTTGGCGTTCCGATCGGCGAGCAACTCGACGAGAGCCCGAACGGAACGCGATGTGAAAGTTTTAGGAGTCGGGTGCCGCGGTCGCGCGGCCAAGATCATGCCGTGAGAAGCGGAGGCGCGCGCGCATCGAAAGCGCGGATCGGCGGCAGTTTCGGCCGGTCTTCAGACCGTATACCAAACGATGCGGCTGACGCGATTTCGAGCGGCAGGCGTAAATCCGGGATAATGCAAAAGGGTTTGCCGTTTCCCGCAATGGCAGGCGTTCCCGTCTTGAAGCGGGAAGTCTCTGCACCAACGTGGCGCGCAATGCCGCGAGCTATGATAGTCGGGTGTGTTACTGGCTCGGTCGCGCCGAGCCTCATTTGCCCCTTGGCAATATCCTGTGCGACCTGGTTGGCTGTTGCCGCAGGAATGGTCCAGATCAAAAAGAGCAATGAAGCGAGCAGCCGCAGGCCAGCACCCGCGCTGAGCAGAACACCGGGCCTCGTGCCAGCCTGTCTTCGGCCGCTTCGTCTCATCTCACTGGTACGGCTCTTCATTACACTGCGACTAAATACGCTTTCGCCTTCGTTGCCTCAGGAAGCGGCAGGCCGCCCTCTTAGTCTTTAGCTATAGCACATGCATTGCGAATTGAAGCGCACCTTTCACGCATTCAAAGGGTAAGCGTGTTGGCCGGTCGATTGGCAGCCTGCCGCTTCTCGATCAATTGGACATAACTCTGCAGGATGCCGCTCCAGCCAGCTGGATCGGACTTGCAGACCCGACCGACTCCTATCGCGGTCTCGCCGAGACCAAGGCCTACACGCTCGCCTTCTTCGATCGCTATCTGAAGGGAAAACCCGCGCCTCTGTCGGATGAGACGCCCGATCGGCGGCCAGACGTGCGGCTCGAAGAGCGGCGAGTTTCGCCGAGCGATTGACGGCCGAGGCTCCGATTCGAGCCCTCTGCACGGTCGTCTCGCCCGAGGCGCGCCCGGTCGCGCTACCACCCCGAGGCGACAGGCGGCCATGGCCGTTTGCCCAAACCGTTGTGGTATTTTTGTTACAAGCAGGCGCCGAAAGGCATCCGCTCCTTTCTTGCCTCCCCGCAATTGATCCAGATCAACCGGCGTCTCTCCGCCGGAACCATTGTTGCGCCGCAACATATTCGAGTCTCAAGGAGAGAACATCATGGTGACAGACCGATTGGGCGTGGCCCGGGGGATTGCGGCGGCCGTCGCGCTTTTTCTGGCAGGACAGCAGGCCGTGGCGGCGGACCTCGAACCCGTGGACGTGGCGGCGCCGAAAAGCCCGTGGCAGGTCCGCCTGCGCGCTCTGGGCGTGCTCACGGAAGATTCGGGTTATGTCAACGGGATTCCCGGCTCGGATCTTTCTTATTCGGATACGGTGACACCCGAACTCGACATCTCCTACTACTTCACCGACAACCTCGCCGCCGAGCTCATTCTCGGCACCACCTATGCCAAAATCGATGGCGGAGGGACCATAGGCGGGCTGGGCGAGATCGGTAAGGTCTGGCTGCTGCCGCCGACGCTGACGCTGCAGTATCACTTCACCAATTTCGGCGCCTTCAAGCCGTATGTCGGCGCCGGCGCGACCTACACGATGTTCTACAGCCAGGATGCGACCAACGCCGACGCCATTGATGTCAAGGACACGTTCGGCGGGGCCCTGCAGGTCGGCTTCGACTATATGGTGGACGAGCACTGGGGCGTCAATTTCGACGTGAAGAAGCTGTTTCTGGAGCCCAAATACGACGTCACGGTCGGCGGTGCGGAATTGACCGGCAAAGCCAAGCTCAACCCCTGGCTGATCGGCACGGGCGTCACCTACCGCTTCTGACGACGAGACGGCGGTCGTAGGCCGCCTTACCTGGAGGCAGGAGGGGCGCCTTATGCGCCCTTCTTCGTTTCTTGCGCCGGCAGAATCAGGCCAGTCGCGCAGCGCGGGCCAGCCCGTGCGCCACCAGCCGATCGATGATCTCGCAATAGCTGACGCCGCTTGCCGCCATCGCCTTGGAATACATGCTGATATCGGTGAACCCGGGAATGGTGTTGAGCTCGTTGATGAGAACGCGCATGTCCGGTGTGACGAAGAAATCAACGCGCGCCATGCCATCGCAGCCGACCGCCCGGAAGGCCTTTGCCGCCATCGCGCGGAGACTGCCTTCGATCTCTTCCGGCAGCTGTGCCGGCACTTCCAGAGCCGCGCCGTTCTCGTCGATATATTTGGCGTCGTAGCTGTAGAAACCGTGGCTCTGTGCCGGTACGATCTCGCCGGGGCGGGAAACAAAGAGGCCGCCTTCCGTATCCTCCAGCACGCTGCACTCGATCTCGCGGCCTCGAATGAATTCTTCGGCCAGCAGCTTGCGGTCGTGCCTGAAGCCTTCGGCAAGCGCTGCCTCGTAATCTTTTTCAGTCGAAACCTTACTGACGCCGACGGAGGAGCCCTGCCGGGCCGGCTTGAGGAAAAGCGGAAGCCCGAGCGCACCCTGCAGCTCCGCAAAGGCCGGTGCGACGCCGTGATGGATCGTGACGGATCGCGCAACGGGCAGGCCCGCCTCGTTCAGCAGACGTTTGGCAGTGTCCTTGTCGAGTGCGGCTGCAGAACCGAGGATGCCGCAGCCGGCGAGCGGTACGCGCGCCACCTCCGCGAGACCCTGCACCGAGCCGTCCTCGCCATGGAGGCCGTGCAGCACCGGGAAGAGGATTCCAATCTTCGGCAATTCGTAGGGCGCGCCTTCGATCGGAACCGCCATCATCCGCCCCTGTCCGCCCGGCACGAGGCAGACTTCCGTGCCGCTCGAAGGTTTCGCCAGCGCGCCATCCTCGAAGCTGCTCAGCAGCCATTGTCCTTCGCGGGTGATGAAGACGGGAATGGCGACGTATTTCGCGGGATCCAGCGCACGCATGACATTGGTTGCCGAAAGCACCGAAACGTCATGCTCGGCGGAGCGTCCGCCAAAGAGCACGGCAATACGCAGTCTGTTCGAGGAAGCGGCCATGAAAAGCTCCAAATGATCCGGTTTTGAGCGGCCGGGTAGCCGACGGCGATCCCGCCGGTGGTGATGATCTTCAGCCAAGTGCTACCACAGACGCTCAGGTCTCGACGCCGGATGCGCCAGAGTGGGTCGCTGTATACTCGTATACGAAATGGTTCAAGCCATTTTGGCTAAGGGCAGGTCGATCCGCAGAGCGGGCACTGTGGGACGGTGAGCGTTAGGCTTCGCGGGCATGCCATCGGTGCCCCTTCGGTGTTCAGACGCCGGTTCTTCGCCTCGCTCGGCATCACCTACACCGGAAGAATGACGTCCTCGACAGGGCGGCGGAGCGATTTGGGCAACTCGGGCCCATAGCCGAACCTCATCACGAGATCCGGCCGGCGGCCGCCGATGCCGAGATAGCTGGCGAATTGCCCGCGCACGGCGGGAACCTCGACCGGTTGATTGATGAAGGCATGCCGCAGTTGGAGGGCCGTCGCCTGAAGGGCGAAGCGCTGGCAGCAACGACCGGCTTCGGCCCAAGAGGCCGGCTCATCCTTGTCGGAGACGAACACGGCAACACCGGCCGAACTCCTGAGCTGGTTCTCATACTTGCTGTTTTCACCGGCCTTCGTGAACACCTGGCTGAAGATCAGGCGGCCGATCCAGCCCGGCAGGGCCGGATTGCCGGAGGATTTCGAAAACAGTCCATCTCGGGTCGAAAGGGCATCGCCATAGCTGAACCGAATCCACGATTTCAGTTCTTCCACGAACGCGGCATCGTCCATCTGCGCACTGTTGCCCGCGACGAGATAGGAGAGGATGTCCTCACGTTGCTGCCGCTCGGTGAAAAGCAGCATCCGCACGCCGTCACCATTGCCGGCGGCTTCCAGAAGCCGGAGATGCTCGGGCGAGACAGACCGGCCGTCATAGAGCGCGCGCGTCGATTGGCGATGCGGGATGGCGTCGAACAGGTCCGTCCGTTCGGGCGGCGCGGCCTCGAGATCGACCCGTATTCCGCGCGCGTCGGCGTCGTAGCTCGGAACCGCCCGAAGCCCGAATGCGCGAGCCGCTTGAACCATATTCTCGACGGCGCAGCCGAGGCTGGCGAACACATGGTGATTGTCGGGATCGACGGCGCGCAAGCCGCGCCCGGGATCGGGCAGCACGAGGATGGAGCGGTCCGAGAGCCGGAATTGCCAAGGCTGCGTGTTATGGCTGTTTGCCGCCAAGGTGGCGTAACGGACAAGTTCTTGTCGGGCCGACGACAACGGCAGATCGGTGCTGTCGCTATGGCGCCACGTGGCGTTGACAGCGTCCTCATAACCGGAAAGACCTCGGGCGTTCATCACCAGCGCGGTTGTGCCGCCAAGTGCGGCAAGCCCTCCTCCGATGGCTAGTGCGGCCAGGAACCCGCGACGGCTTTGATGGACCTCAGACATGACAGGTGCGTATCACGGCTAGGATCAGCCCGGCTTTGATCTGAATCATGCCGTCTTGTGGCCCGAACCGAACGCCGTTGGCGCTGTCGGTTGCGCCAGGTCAAAGCGCGGCCGCAACAGTTCTGATCTCTTGCGCTGGAAGCTGGGAGCCGTGGCTGATGTTGCCGTTCACGCGCGAGCAATTCCTTGATGTCTTCGTCACGTACAATGATGCGATCTGGCCGCTGCAGATCGCAGCCTACCTGTTCGGCATTGTCGTCGTCGCCCTGTTGTTTCGACCCAGCCGTTCCCCTGACCGGATCATCGCGGGCGTTCTCGCGGCGATGTGGGTTTGGACCGGGATTGTCTATCACGGGCTGTTCTTCGCGCCGATCAACACGGCGGCTTATCTCTTCGGTGTCCTGTTCCTGTTTCAGGGAGGGGTCCTGGCCTATGCCGGGATCCGGCACGACCGGCTCTTCGGCTTTCAGTCAGGACTGGCCGCGTGGGTGGGCGCCGCTTTCCTGTTTTACGCGGCCGTCCTCTATCCGTTGATCGGCATGGCGACGGGACACGCCTATCCCGAGATGCCGATGTTCGGCGTGACGCCGTGCCCGGTGACGATATTCACTTTCGGCATGCTCCTGCTGACCACGCAGCGCCTGCCCCGCTGGCTGCTGGTCATCCCCTTCGTCTGGTCGCTGATCGGCGGCAGCGCCGCCATCGCGCTTGGCGTAGCGCAGGATTGGCTGCTCCTCGCAAGCGGCTTTGTTGCCATCCCCCTGATAGTCCTTCGCGACCGGGGCACGGCGCATTTGCGCGGGACGGCATAGATCGCTTACGTCGGCACAGAGGCAGGCTCATGATGCCGTCCTTGCCTTTGACGGAAGGAAGCGGCCGCGCCCCGCGACGCCAAGCACGCGCCCGTCGTCGACGATGACCTCGCCCCGGGCGATGGTGGTCACCGGCCAGCCTCGGATACGCATGCCCTCATAGGGTGTGTGATCGGTATTGTCATGCAGCAGATCCCGGGTGACGGTCGTCTCCCGTTCCTGGTCCCAGATCACCAGATCGCCATCGCCGCCGATGGCGATCGAGCCTTTCTGCGGTGCGATGCCATGCAGTTCGGCGGCATTCGTGGAACTCAGCGCGATGAACTGGGCGAGGCTGATGCGGCCCTTCAGATAACCCTCGCTGAACAGCAGCGGCTGCCGCAGCTCCAGTCCGGGCAGGCCGTTGGCAATCTGGTCGAAGCGCGATTGCGGGCCGTGCCGCAGCTTCCCGTCCGGTCCCGCCAGGCGGTAGGGCGAATGGTCGGAGGAATAGATCGCGACGCTGCCCCGGGCCATGCCGGCCCACAGCGCCTCCTGGTCGCCGATCGTCCGCAGCGGCGGGCTGCACATGAATTTAGCGCCTTCGAGGCCGTCGCGATCGAGGTCGGCTTCGGTCAGAAGCAGATATTGCGGACACGTCTCGGCGTGGATCCTGACGCCTCTGGCGCGGGCGTGCGTTACCTCTTCGAGGCCGACACGGCTGGAGACGTGGACGATCAGAACCTCGGCGCCGGTCAGTTCGGCAAAGCTGGCGATGCGGTGGATGGCTTCGCTTTCAGCGATCGGTGGTCGTGCCTTCGCGTGGAAGCGGGGGCGACAAGGCCCCGGCTCAACAAGTCCTGCTTCAGCATCGCAATGATGGCGTCGTTTTCCGCATGCACCATGACAAGCGCGCCATGCGCTGCCGCCACCTTCAGGATTGCCAGGATCTCGGGATCACCGAGCCTGAAATCGTCGTAGGTCGTGAAGATCTTGAGCGAGGCGTAGCCGCCGCGGATCAGGTCGGGCAGGTCTCGTTCGAGGGTCTGGGCGCTCGCCGCCTGTATGGTCGGATGGATCGCGTAGTCGATCAGGGCCTGGCCTTCTGCCTTGCGGCGGTAGGCGGCGACCGTCTCGGCCAGTGGATCCGAAGCATAGGCCATCGCGAACGGAACGATCGTCGTCGTTCCGCCACAGGCGGCCGACAGCGTGCCGCTGCGGAAATCGTCCGCGCAGGCAGCGCCATAGTTGGGTTGGTCCAGGTGGCAATGCGCATCGACGCCGCCGGGCAGCACAAGGCGGCCTTTTGCGTCGACCACCTGCGTGGCGTCTTCGATGCGCTCCGCGATGGCCCGGATGCACCCGTCACGGATGCCTAGGTCGACCCGCACAGTGGCGTCGCCGACCGCCACCAGGCCATCACGCACGACGAGGTCGAACCGAGCGCGCTGGGCGATCATCGCGCTTCGCCCTCGGCCGGAAACAGCGACAGCCAATACTGGGCGATGTCGTTGCGGCGCATGAAGGCGGCCTCCGGCCTGGACAGAACCGTTTCGATCACGCCTTCCAGGGCCGCGGCCCTGTTGGGCTGGCCGCTCCATCGCGCATGGACGGCTATCGTCATCATTCGCCCGCCTTCTTCCCTGGCTTCCCTGATCAGGAAGTCCAGATAGGTCTCGACATTGTCGACGAAGTCCTTGGGCGTCACATAGCCGGGGCTGACCAGATAGCGGCTGTCGTTCAAGGTCTTGGAATAGGGGACGATCAGCAGGCGCCCGTCCCTTGCCGGCACGAAATAGGGCAGGTCGTCGTTGCACGGATCCGAATCGTACAGGAAGCCGCCCTCCTCGATCAGGATGTCGCGCGTGTTGACGCTGGAAAAGGAACGGCTGTTCCAGCCGATCGGGCGCTCGCCGAGCAGCTCGATGAACAGCGCCACGGCGCGTTGCAGATGGTCGCGCTCCTCGTCACGGCTGAGGGTCCATTGTTCGGTCCAGCGCAAGCCGTGGCCGAGCAGATCGTGACCCGATTGGCGCAGCCATGCTGTCACCTCCGGGTTGCGCCGCAGCGCCTCGGCGCAACTCGAGATCGTGGCGTGGACGCCGTGCCGCTCGAGCAGCCTGGCGATGCGCCAGATGCCGACGCGGCTGCCATACTCGAAATGGGTTTCGGTTCCGAGGTCGCGGATGCCGGCCGGCGCCGACAACGGATATTCGCCCCAGCCGTCGCTGTGGTCGTCACCCTCGAACAGCGAATATTCCGCCCCTTCCTCGTAGCAGACCACCAGATTGACGGCGACCAGACGCCCGTCCGGCCAGGTGATCCGCGGCGGCCGCCGGCCGTAACCGACGAAATCGCGCGGCGGGCCAAGGCGATGCTGGGAATTCATGGCAGTACAACTCCTGGCGGGTTGCCGATCCGGATGCATGGTTCGGCGGGCGGATCGGGCTCGAAGGCAGGCTTGGAACGGCGAGCGAGATCAGGCTTGTTGTACCCTTGGATCCAGGATTTCACCACAACCAGACTGCAGCAAACCGTATGGTGTGTGAACCGCCGGAAGTCTGGAGGTCCTCAGCCGGCTGTCAGCCCGTGTGAGCGTGCAGGCAAACCCGCCACGGCTCCAACCGATTCCCGTTCGACCAGCGGGCATTCGAGCTTGGTGATGGGGTATCGGCCGCGGCCGGGCGGTGCGGGAACCTCAAGCTGCTCGATTGCCCACTGCCCCATCGCCATATGCGGCAGGATCGACGTCGTCAAAGGCGGGAATAAATGGCGGGCGATCTCCTCGTCGTCGTAGCCGACGACCGAAATATCCCCAGGGATGTGCAGGCCGGCTTCCTTGAGCGCTTCGTAGCAGCCGATCGCGGTGCGGTCGTTCTGGCAGAAGATGGCGGTCGGGCGGTCCTTGAGCGCCAGGAGCTTGACGGTCGCGGCGTAGCCGGCGCTCGCCGACCAGTCGCCCTCGACCACCAACGCCGCATCGAACGGGATGTCGGCCGTCGCCAGCGCCCGGCGGTAGCCCTTCAGCCGGTCCTGCGCCGCCTGCATCCAGGGCTCACCGGTGATGGTGGCGATGCGGCGGTGGCCATGGCTGATCAGGTGGCGGGTGGAACTCTGCCCGCCGGCGATTTCGCTCGGCACCACGGCGGGGAAGGCGTAGTCGGCGGTATAGCAATTGAGCAGGATGACCGGGATATCGAGGCCGTAGAGATAATCGGGCGCAACGATCTCTCGCGTGAAGATGGTCATGTAGATCAGCGCCGAAATGCCCCGCTTGGTCAGCGCCGCAATCGCGCGCGGCTCCATGACGGAGTCCCCCAAAGTCTGCGCGACCAGCACGACATTGCCGGCATTCCACGAGGCCTGCCGCGCGCCTTCAATGGCGACGACCGCCTCGGGGCTGGTCGCCAGTTGATCGACCGCGAAGCCGATCACCCCGTCCAGCCCCTCGAACGAGGCGACAGGGCCGCGAAGAGCAGAGAAGGCTGGTGGCGCATAGCCCAGACCCCGCGCGGCCTCGATCACCCGTTCGCGGGTCTGCTGCGACAGCCTTATGCCAGGCGTGTTGTTGAGGACGAACGAAACCGTCGCCTGCGAGCAGCCGGCGGCCCTGGCGATGTCGGTCATGGTGACGCGGCCCTTGGGATTCTTGCCCGATGGCTTTCGGCGCCTGGACGCTTCAAGGGCAGGATCGCGCAGATCCGTCGGTTCGCTCATGGCATTGTGTTCCAGATTTTCCGGCTTGTCTAAGCAGAGGTCACTAAAGACGGCAAGGCGGTCCGATGCCGCGCGTTTATAAAACAAGCACTCGACTAATAGATATTATCATCCTAGCGGCCGGGTGGCTATCGGCGCGAAGAGAGAAGCGTGAGAGAATACGCGGTCCTGAAAAACCGATTTTTCGGGATGCGGCCAATTCAAAGCCCTTGGACAGTCTCGTCAACGACGGAAGCCTCCCCTTTGTCGCGCGATGCAGCAGGAACCATTCCTGCCGGTGACATCAGATATTCAACCTGAAACTAATACTATTTACTAATATTCGTAAGCGTTCTAATGTCAATTTGTCATGCCCGGCTCGGGATCGAACGGGCCATGACGGAAGCAGGCGTGTAGCGCAGTATCGGCGGCTCTTGGGGTGGCAGAACAACGCCGCACAACACGAAATGTCAGACAAATCCGACTATTTACGAACAGCCAATGAGTCTCTAGAGTTCAAATCGTGGCTGGAATGGCGCCGTTCTTTCGCTGCCAGCACCCCTTGAGGAGGAGGGCGTCCAGGCCGCATTCGACAATGCCGCAATCGACAATTCAGATCAGCGAAAACGACTGAGTTAAAGGGAGGTTGAACATGAAATCTGCGATACGAAATGCGTCCGTCGCCGCCGCGGCCTTGGCCCTCGGCCTGTCCATCACGGCGATTGCCCGCGCCCAGGAAAAACCGACGCTGGCCTTCGTCGTCAACGGCGCCTCCGATTTCTGGAAGGCAGCCGAGGCCGGCGTCAAGAAGGCGCAGGCCGAATTGCCCGACTACAATCTGCAGCTCAAATATCCGGAGCAGTCGTCGGTCGCCATCCAGCAGCGGCTGATGGATGATCTGGTGACGGCCGGCGTCAAGGCCATCATGGTTTCGGCCGTCGATCCCAAGACCTCGACCGACGGGCTGAACAAGATCGCCTCGGAAACGGCGCTGTTCACCACCGACAGCGACGCGCCGCAGACCAAGCGTGTCGCCTATATCGGTTCCTCCAACATCGATGCCGGCAAGCAGGCGGCTGAGATCGCCAAGAAGGCGATGCCCGACGGCGGCAAATGCCTCGGCTTCGTCGGGCTGCTCGGCGCCGACAATGCCAAGGAGCGCATCGAGGGCATGAAGGATGGGCTCGCCGGCACCAAGATCGAGCTGATCGACGTGCGCGGCGACGATATCGACCAGGCCCGCGCCAAGAAGAACGTCGAGGACGCGCTGGTCGCCAGCCCCGACGTGACCTGCATGGTCGGCTTCTATTCCTACAACACGCCGCGCATCTATGAAGCCCTGCGCGACGCCGGCAAGCTCGGCCAGATCACCGTTGTCGGCTTCGACGACGATCCGATCACGCTGGGCGGCGTCAAGGAAGGCACCGTGGCCGCCACCGTCGTGCAGCAACCCTTCGAATGGGCCTATCAGGGCATGAAGCTGATGGCCGCCTATCTCAAGGGCGACAAGTCGGGCGTTCCCGCCGACGGGCTGATCATCGTGCCAACCAAGATCATCGGCAAGGACGACGTCGACGCCTATGCCGCCAATCTGAAGGCGATGTCCGGCAATTAAGACGAAGGCAGTTGCGCCGGCTCGAGGTTCGCTTCGGGCCGGCGGCTCGCATTGACGAACCCGCCAAGGGTCGTCAGTCTGCAGATGTGGCTACGAGCATGATCCCGAACCGAAGGACCGCGCCGGCGAAAAGTGGGAACCGGTTTTCGGAAGGGATCATGCTCAAACAAGGGCCCACCGGCTGCTGTCAGGCATGATGAACTATTCCGACGCATCCATCGGCGCATCCACGATTGCCCCGTTCCTCAGTCTCGAGGGCGTGCGCAAGACCTATCCCGGCGTGGTCGCGCTGGATGGATTTTCGATGGAGGTCAGGCCCGGCGAGGTTATCGGTCTCGTCGGCGAAAACGGCGCCGGCAAGTCGACGCTGATGAAGATCCTCGGCGGCGTGACAACGCCCGACACCGGCACGATCACCGTCGACGGCGTCGCTCATGACGGGCTGACCGTCGCGGCCAGCATCGGTTCCGGCATCGCCTTCGTCCACCAGGAACTCAACCTGTTCGAAAACCTCGACGTCGCCGCCAACATCTTCTTCGGGCGCGAGCCATTGCGTGCCGGTCCGCTCAAGCTGGTCGACCGCAGCAAACTTCGCATCCTGGTGGCGCCGTTGCTGAAAAGGGTGGGTGCCAATTTCTCCGCCGACACGCCGGTATCGGCGCTGTCGCTTGCCCAGCAGCAGATGGTCGAAATCGCCAAGGCGCTGTCGATCGAGGCGCGGCTGGTCATCCTCGACGAGCCGACGTCGAGCCTGCCGATCGCCGAAACCGACAAATTGCTCGATGTCATCAAGGCGCTGAAGGCGGAGGGCATCAGCGTCATCTTCATCTCGCACCGTCTCCACGAGGTCGAGCGTGTCGCCGACCGCGTCGTCGTGCTGCGGGACGGCATGCTTGCCGGCACACTGCCGAAGAGCGCCATCAACCACGACCAGATGGTCAAGCTGATGATCGGCCGCATGCTGAAGGAGAGGGAGAAGGCCGCAGAATCGGCGCGCCCGCCCGGCACGGTCGCCCTGTCGGCCAAGGCCGTTCGCACCAACGCCTATCCAGACCGGCCGGTCGATCTCGGCGTCAGGCATGGCGAAATCCTGGGGCTTGCGGGTCTTGTCGGCTCGGGACGCACCGAGCTGGCGCGCGTGCTTTTCGGCATTGAGAAGTGCCTTGGCGGTGCGCTCCAGCTTGATGGAACGGATCTGGTTCTCGGCTCGGCCGCCGACGCTGTGGCCAACGGGATCTTCCTCGTCCCGGAGGACCGCAAGCTGACCGGCATCCTGCTCGACCTGTCGATCGCCCAGAATATTTCGCTCCCCAATCTGCCGGCGCATGCCCGGCGATCCCTGGTCTCTGCCCGTGCCGAAGCCGCCACCGCTGAAAAGCAGAAAAGCAATCTCGGTATCAAGGCGCCGTCGGTGGCGACGCGCACCGGCACGCTGTCCGGCGGCAACCAGCAAAAGGTGGTGTTGGCCAAATGGCTTGCCATGAACCCCAAGGTGATGATCCTCGATGAACCGACGCGCGGCATCGACATCGGCGCCAAGGCCGAAATCTACGGGCTGATGCGAGCGTTGGCCGACGCCGGTGTCGGCGTGCTGATGATCTCCAGCGACATGGAGGAGGTGATCGGGGTTTCCGACCGCATCGCCGTCATGCATGAGGGCCAGATCTCAGGCATTCTCGACAAGGAACAGTTCAGCCAGGAAAACGTCCTGCTGCTGGCGGTGGGCAAGCAGCCGAGATAGCTTTTGTTTTGGCGCAGGTTCTGGTCGCAAAACCGCGGAATACTTTTGCGGAACCTGCTTAGACAGGCATTGGGGAGAAGACGATGAGCAAGAAAGATCTCGGTCTGCTGATCCTGATCCTTGTGGTGGGAGCGGTGGTTGCCATCATCAATCCGCGCTTCCTGCTGCCGATCAACCTCGCCAACACGTCGAATCTGATCGGCCTATTCGGCATCCTGGCGATCGGCCAGGCCTTCGTCATCATCACCGGCGGCATTGAATTGTCCGTCGGCTCGGTGGTCGCTTTGCTCGGCGTCCTGTTCATCGATTTCATCGCCACGCGCGGCATGGCATGGCCGGTCGCTCTGCCGCTGATCCTCGTCCTCGGCGGCATGATCGGGCTCGCGCATGGCTGGCTGATCACCCGGCTCAAATTACAGCCCTTCGTGGTGACGCTGTGCGGCCTGCTGATCTACCGCGGCGTGGCCCGGTTCTATACTGCCGACGGCACCGCGGGCTTCGCCTTCGGGCAGAATTTTCCGGAGCTCGAGTTCCTGACCGCCGGGCGATCCTGGGGCGTGCCGAACAGCTTCATCGCGCTGATCGTCATCGCCATCGTGATGTGGGTGGTGCTGCACCGTTCGGTGTTCGGGCGCTACCTCTACGCCATCGGCAAGAACGAGGAGGCGGCGAAATATTCGGGCATCCGCACCGGCCGCGTCGTCATGGCGGCCTATGTCATCTGCGGCGTGCTGACGGCGCTGTCGGCGATCTACTTCGCCATGTATACGCGCTCGATCTCGCCGGCGAGCCACGGCCAGTTCTACGAACTCTATGCCATTGCCGCAGCCGTGCTCGGCGGCTTCTCGCTGCGCGGCGGCGAAGGCTCGCTGATCGGCGTCATCCTCGGAACGGTTCTGCTTCAGGAACTGCAAAACCTCGTCAACCTGCTCGGCATCCCCTCCTCGCTCAATTTCGCGGTGATGGGCGGCGTGATCCTCATCGGCGTGCTGGTCGACCAGCAATGGAGCGTGTTCCGGGAGCGGCGGCTGATGCTGGACGCAACCCGCAAGGACGCGGCCGGCGCGGCTGCGGAGTAACCGCTCCGGGCTTAGATCAAGCCCGACATGTCGGAGAAAGCCATGGCCTTGCGAAGCACGTCGGCGAAGCGCTCACCGGCTGCCTCGCGTGGGCCGCTATTGTCGATCGAGGTGACATCAGGCCCGGACAACCCCACATTGGCGCTGCGCGCCAGCCGCGCCAGCACTTCGCCGCGCGACTCGCGGCCGCGCATGGCCAACCGCTCGGCCAGGATTTCCGGCGATGCGGTGATCTCGACGATCGCGAGATTAGCGTAGCGGTCACGCAGCGCCGGGATGATCGCGCGGGAGACATTGGCGACGGCGACGCGGCCATTGGCGACCGACCGATCGACTTCAGCCGGGATGCCGTAGCGCAAGCCATGCGCCTCCCAGGCAATGGCGAAGGCGCCGTCCGCTTCGGCCTCGACAAAGGCCGCATCGGCCAGCGTGTCGTGATCCTCGCTCGCCGTGTCACTCGGCCGGGTGATGACCCGGCGCACGAACTCCAGCCGGCTTTCGTCGGCAAACAGGGTGCGGGCATAGCCGATCACCGTGTCCTTGCCGGCGCCGCTCGGTCCGACGACGGCGACGAAGACACCATCGCGGATCGGAAACGCCGCGGCGGACAATTCACGCTCGATCGACGCCGACACCATCATGCGACCCGGCGTCCCTGCCGCCAGACAGTGCGGACCACCGGGACATGGTCGTCAAGACGTACACGAACCAGATCGGCGCGCCGGCCCTGTTCGATAACGCCACGATCGGCAAGGCCGACCGCCTCGGCCGGGTTCTTCGAAACCATGGCCACCGCCTGAGGCAGGGAAATGCCGTCGACCACATCGCCGAGGAAAAAGGCCGACTGGATCAGGCTGAAGGGAATGTAGTCGGACGACAGGATGTCGAGCAGGCCGTCGCCGGCGAGTGTGCGGGCCGAAACATTGCCCGAATGCGAAGCGCCGCGCATGACGTTCGGTGCGCCCATCAGCACGCCGAGTCCCGCCTCTTTCGAAGCTCTTGCGGCTTCTTCGGTGGTCGGGAATTCGGCGACGCGGACGCCCTGTTCGATCGCCTCGTCGACATGGCTCGATGTGGCGTCGTCATGGCTGGCCAGCACGATGCCGCGCTGATGGCAGGCGGCAGCGATGAAGGTGCGGTTTGGCCCCGAATTCGTCGCCGACTCCGCCATCCGCTTCTCACAGAACTTCTGAAAATCAGGATCCGTCAGCTTCAGCTTGCGCTGGTAGTAATAGGCGTAGGTCTCGAGATCGACGAACTGGCGCTGTCCCGGCGCATGGTCCATCAGCGACGCCAGTTTCACCCTTTCATCGCTATCGAAATGGGCGAAGGCGGCAAGGCAATCCGGCGCCGAAACCTCGCAGCGCAGATGGATGAAATGGTCGGCCCGCAGCCGGTCCTGCTGGACACTGTCCTCGATCGCGTCGGCCAGCTTGCGTATGTCGGCGGAGGTGAGATCGGCATCCTCGTCCATGCCGACGCGCAAGGCATCGAGCACGGTGGTGATGCCGGCGGTCGCCACCTGTGCGTCGTGAGCAAGCACCGCGGCGATCGGGTTCCAGCGCACCTTCGGCCGCGGCGCGTAATGGCCTTCGAGGTGGTCGGTATGAAGCTCGACCAGCCCGGGAATGACAAAATCGCCGCCCATGTCCTCTCCGGTCCGGCTGGCGCCGGCATCGATCCCGGCGATCAAGCCGTCGCGCAGCACGATCGACCCTTCGACGATCTCGTCGGCAAGCACGATGCGGGCGTTGTTGAGAACAGTCTCGGCGGTCATTTCAGGCAGTCCTTGGAGCATTTTGCAGCCAATTGGGATCAATTGGCGTCGCACAAATGCGGTTAAAACAAGAGATCACTTCAGGCGGTTTTTCTGGCCGGGCGGCGGCCGAGCGCGTGATGGGAAAGCGCCATGAACGGGGCGCCATGTTCGGTTTCGACAAACAGCGTCAGCGCGTCCACCAGCACCGGCCGTTGCAGGATCTCCGCAAACAGGCTGTCGATTGCTAAGCGAAGACGAGGGCTTTCCTGTGGCGAGGCCCGGCCGGACAGCGTCATATGGAACCGAAAGGTCTCGAAGACATAAGGATAGCCCCATTGGCACAGATTGCGGAATTCGTCCGGCTTCAGCGAATCGGGGCTGCGTCGCTCGATTTCCGCTTCGCTCAGCGGCGCGCGGAAGCGGTCGAAGCCGCGCACGACGTCGTCGGCGAAGCGGTTGAGCGCCGGCAGCGGCGCTTCCGGCACCAGCGCGAAGAAGCCGTCGATCTGGCTGACGACAAGGCGCGGGATCGTCACCACCGGCGTCGCCTCGGCAAAATTGTCCAGTGCGGCGCGAAGCGAGGCCTCCGTTTCGTTCGAAGCCAGCCGGAAGGGCGCCTTCAGCGTCGCATGAAAGCCGTAGCGGCGCGCCGAAGCGGTGTGGAAGGCGACTTCCGCCGCCGACAGGTCGCCCACAGCCTCGACCGGCCTTGTGGCGGCGCCGAACGGGTCGCGGCCGAGCCAATTGGCGGCAATCCGCGCCAGCGGTTCGTCCTGCCGGGGGGTGAAATAGATAGCGTAGCGCATCGAAGTTCCTCGTCAGCCCCGCTGCCATAGGCGATTTGCATGACGAAATGACGAAGCTGAGGATCGCTCCTGATAACAAAGTTGTTCAGACGGGTCATTAGCCGGCGATTTTTCGCCGTGGGCCAGTTTGCCGACCCGGACGGGCAGCGCGGTCAGCTCTTCATCAGCCATTCATGCTCGGGCGCGTTGTGGAATTTCCACGTCCGCTTCGGCCCGGCCATGACATTGAGATAATAGAGGTCATAGCCATGGCAGGCGGCACATGGATGATAGCCCTTGGGCACCAGCACGACATCGCCGTCCTCGATCGCCATCGCCTCGTCCAGCGCGCGGGCGCCATTCTTGTCGGCATCGGTGTAGACGCGCTGGAAGGCAAAGCCCTGTGGCGGATTGAGACGATGGTAGTAGGTCTCCTCGAGATAGGATTCGGCCGGCAGATTGTCCTGATCATGCTTGTGCGGCGGATAGCTCGATGTGTGGCCGCCCGGCGTGATGACCTCGACCACCAGCAATGAGTCTGCCGGCTTGCCCTCCGGCAGGATGTTGGTGACATAGCGCGTGTTGGTGCCCTTGCCGCGAACTTCCTGGCCGAGATCGTCCGGCCCGATGACGCGGACGGGCAGGCCGCCGCCAAGTCCAGGCGCCGAGCAGACGGCGAGTTCGAGATCGGTGTCGGCGATCACCGACCAGTCAGAGCCTTGCGGCACATAAACAGACCACGGCTTACCTTCGAAGGGCGACATGCGTTCGCCAAGCAGGCCGAGATCCTTGCCGCCGGCCTTGGCCTTGCCCTTGCCGGTGACGAACACCAGGCAGACTTCACGATTCTCCGTTTGCCCGGAGGCTGTTTCGCCCGGCCGCAGCCGATGCAGATCGAAACCGACATAGGTCCAGCCGGCGTTTTGCGGCGTTACATGGGCGACGCGGCCATGGCCCTTATCGGCTTTGACGAGCAGTTTCGGCATTTTGTCTCTCCTATTTCAGTGGCTTGACGGGCTACAGGCGTGAAGCCAAGCCGCTTGTTTGAAAGACCATCGCAAATCTTCGAGATTGACCGGCGCCTTCCAATTTCGTCATCCTAGGGCGTAGCAGGAGCGAAGCTCCGTCGCGAAGACCCTAGGATCCATGCCGTAACCTCAGTCGAAGAGCGCAGCCGAGCGGAATTCTGCACCGCAGCGGCTGTTTTGATGTCACGGCATGGATCCTGGGGTCTGCGCCGCGTCGCTTCGCTCCTTGCTCCGCCCCAGGATGACGAAACGAGAGGCGTTTCAGCTAATCTCCAACGCATGCGACCCGTCATGCGCGCAGTGCCCGACCCGTAAGCCTTCTGCGCCATGGACCGCTTTATTCCTTTGGCTCGACCGGAGGCTTGCTCTCGTCCACCGGCTTATAGAGATAGAAGAACTGCCAGACGGCATAACCGGCGAAACCGAGTGCGATCGTGCCCCAGAACGGCGCGCCGGTGGCAAACTCGACCACGGCCCAGGCCAGGCAGACCGCGACGATGGCAACGCGCCGCCACAGAGGCCGGAAGAACGGATGCTCGGAGTCCTTCATCGGATCAGCCCCCGCATCGGATCAGCCCATCGTCGGGAACACTGCGTTCAAGCATTGGGGAAGCCCTGTGTCTCAACCGTGTAGCCGGCGACCGTCATCACCCGCATCAACTCCTTGTAGCCGACTTGCGCCATCTTGAGTGGCGGATTCTTTCTAGGGTCCTGCTCGGCCTCGACCACGAACCAGCCTTCATAGCCATAGTTCGCCAGCCTTTCCACAATGGCGCCAAAATCCAGCGAGCCATCTCCCGGCACGGTGAAGGCGCCGAGCGCCACGGCATCGAGGAAGGATTGCTTCTGGCGGTCGAGTTTCTCGATCACCTCCATGCGCACGTCCTTCACATGCACGTGGTTGATGCGCTTGTGATGATTGTCGATGGCGCGCAGCACGTCACCACCGGCAAAAGCCAGGTGGCCTGCATCGAGCAGCAGCGGAATGCCTGCTCCCGAGTAGCGCATGAATGCATCGAGTTCGGGCTCGGTCTCGACGACCGCAGCCATGTGATGGTGATAGGAGAGCGGCATGCCTTGCTCGGCGCACCATTCGCCGAACTGCGTGAGGCGCCTCGCATAGGCTTTCATCTCGTCGTCCGAAAGCCTGGGCTTGGTGGCGAGCGGCTTCGAGCGATCGCCCTGGATGGAGCGGCCGACCTCGCCATAGACGATGCAAGGCGCGTTCACCGCCTTGAACAGATCGATCATCGGCTGGATGCGATCCTTGTTCTTCGCCATCTCTTCGTCGACCAGCGTACCGGAGAACCAGCCACCGCAAAGCGTGACGTCGGCCTCTTTCAGGATCGGCAGCATGATTTTCGGATCATTGGGAAAGCGGCGGCCCATTTCCATGCCGATGAAGCCAGCCGAACGCGATTGCGCCAAGCATTCCTCCAGCGACACGTCATCGCTCAGTTCCGCAAGATCGTCGTTCCACCATGCAATGGGGGACATGCCCAATTTGGCTTTCAAGTCGTCACTCCGATTTTCAGGTTCGTGCTTACCCCCCTTGTGGGGAGGGTCGCTGCGAAGCAGCGGGGTGGGGATGCGGCGCCGATCTCCACCCGGACCTTCGGTCCGACTTCCCCACAAGGGGGAGGTATGGGCTCGGCCTTACTGACATCAATCTCCAATCTTCTGCATCTGCCGCTTTTCATCGTAGGCTTTGCGCGCCGCGTTGACTTGCGGGCGCACCGAGACTTCCGGCACGGCAACATCCCACCAGCTTCCACCGGCCTCGGTCGAAACCAGCGGATCGGTGTCGATCACCAGCACGGTCGTTCGTGCATTCTTCTTCGCTTGCGCCAGCGCCGTTTCCAGCCCGGCGATCGACGAAACCTTTTCGGCGATGGCGCCGAGGCTTGCTGCATGCGTGGCGAAGTCGATATCGGCCATCACCTCGTGGCGAGCATCCTTCAGCAGATTGTTGAAGTTGGCGCCGCCGGTCGCCATCTGCAGCCGGTTGATGCAGCCATAGCCGCGGTTGTCGAGCAGCACGATGGTCAGCTTGAGGCCGAGCATCACCGAGGTCGCGATCTCGGAATTGAGCATCAGATAGGAGCCGTCGCCGATCATGACGACGACTTCTTCGTCGGGCTTGGCCATCTTGACGCCGAGCCCTCCTGCGATCTCGTAGCCCATGGTCGAAAAGCCGTATTCGGCGTGGTAGGAGCCGGGCGCGCCCGCCTGCCAAAGCTTGTGCAACTCGCCGGGCAGGCCGCCGGCGGCATGGAGCAGGATGACGCCGGAACCCATGGCGCGCTGCACGGCGCCGATCACCTGCGCATCCGACGGATAGGCGGCATTGGTCGAAGCCGTCACCTTGCCGGCATCGGCCTGCCAGTCCTTCTTGCCCCCGACAGCATTGTCGGTCCAGGCGGCCGGCGCCTTCCAGCCTTCCAGCGCCGCTATGAGCTCGGCGAGCCCTTCCGCCGCGTCGGCCACCAACGGCAACGCCTGATGCTTGCCAGCGTCGAAGGGCTGGGCGTTCAGCCCGATGATGGTCTTGCCGGCATTCTTGAACAGCGCCCACGAGCCGGTGGTGAAATCCTGCAACCTGGTGCCGACGGCAAGCACGACATCGGCTTCTTCAGCCAGCCGGTTGGCCGCCGAAGTGCCGGTGACGCCAACCGCCGCCATGTTGAGCGGATGATCGTCCGGCAGCGAGGATTTGCCGCCCTGCGTCTCGCAGACCGGGATACCGGCGCCCTGCGCCAGCTTCGCCAGTTCACTGGAGGCCTGCGAATAGAGCACGCCGCCGCCGGCAATCACCAACGGCTTTTTCGCCCCCTTCAGCGCCGCCACCGCGGCGGCCAATTCCCCACGGTCCGGACGCAGCCGGCGCTGATGCCAGATCCGTTCGACGAAGAAGCTCTCGGGATAGTCATAGGCCTCGGCCTGTACGTCCTGGCAGAGCGCCAATGTCACCGGCCCGCATTCGGCTGGATCGGTCAGCACCTGCATGGCGCGATTGAGCGCCGGGATGATCTGCTCCGGCCTTGTGATCCGGTCGAAATAGCGCGACACCGGCCGAAAACAGTCGTTGACCGTCGCCGTGCCGTCGGAAAAATCCTCGGCCTGCTGCAGGACGGGATCGGGGATGCGATTGGCGAAGACGTCGCCGGGGAGAAAAAGAACCGGCAACCGATTGACGTGGGCGAGTGCTGCCGCCGTCACCATGTTGAGCGCGCCGGGGCCGATCGAACTGGTCGCCGCCATGAAGCGGCGGCGAAAATTGGCCTTGGCGTAGGCGATCGCCGCATGCGCCATCGCCTGCTCGTTATGGGCGCGGAAGGTCGGCAATTCGTCGCGCACCTGATAGAGCGCCTCGCCGATGCCGGCGACATTGCCATGGCCGAAGATCGCCCAGACGCCGCCGAAGATCGGTATTTTCTTGCCGTCGATCTCTGTCATCTGTCGGGCAAGAAAGCGGGTCAGCGCCTGTGCCATCGTCAGGCGGATTGTCTTGGTCATCTCGGTTTCCTCCGCAGTCCTTATGCCGCGCCTTCTTATGCTGCTTTGCGGCCGCGTGCGGCAAGCCATGCCTCGGTCAGCCTCTCGAAGCGAGACGCCATGTCGGCGATAGCCTCCTCGTCCGACATCTTGCCCGCAAGCCATTGTTCGGCCGCGTTGATGAAGATGGTGCGGCCGACGGCGAAGCCCTTGACGATAGGTGCCTTGGCGGTGGCGGCAAAGGCCGCTTCCAGCTCGTCCTGCGGCGCTTCCAGGCCGAGCAGCACAATGCCGCGGCACCACGGATCGTTCTTCAGGATCACCGCTTCGATCTTTGCCCAAGCACCGGCTGAGGCCTGCGGCTCGAGCTTCCACCAGTCGGGCTTGATGCCGAGCGCATAGAGTTCCTCCAGCGCGCGCGGGATCGTCGTGTCGTCGAGCTCGCCGTGCTTGCCGGCGATGATCTCGATCAGCAGTTCTCTTCCCACTTTCCGCGCGGCCTCGAACAGGCTTTTGAGCTTCTGCTGCTGCTCGGTCTTCAGCGCGGCGGGGTCGTCCGGATGATAGAAGCACAGGCATTTGATGCAATGGTCGACCGGCCACTCGATCAACTGCGAGCCGATGTCCTGCGAGAATTCGAAACGAAGCGGGCGAGACCCTGGCAGCTCGACCGGCCGGCCGAGCCAGGCGAAGGAATGGCGGGCAAATTCGAACATCGCCTCGCGGCCGTATTTCTCGTCGAGCAGCATGCCGTAACCGGCACGGCCGGCGGCGACCTTCGCCGCTGCCTTGACCGTCAGCACTTTGAAATCATGGATGCGCGAGGTGTCGGCACCGGCTTTCGCGGCGACATCGTCGAGCTGGATACGGTGGTCGCAGGCCAGCGCCATCAGCGAGGGAATATCGCGCCGGCGCGTCGTCGCCCAATGGATATGATTGATCGCCTCGTCCTTGCGCAAAGCCATGTGCTTGCTGCCGTTCTTCAGGAAGAACTGCAATTCCTCGAAGGTCGGGTATTCCGGCGCGCAGAGCAGCCGCGACACGGCGAAGGCGCCGCAGGCATTGGCCCAGGTCGCCGCCGTCGCCAGGCTTTCCTCGCCGAGCCAGCCGCGCAGGAAGCCCGACATGAAGGCGTCGCCGGCGCCAAGCACATTATAGACCTCGATCGGAAACCCCTTGCCGACGATGCCGTCCTCGAGATCGTCGCTGATCGGCCCGTCATAGACGATGCAGCCCATGGCGCCACGCTTCAAGACGATGGTGGCCGCCGACAGCGAGCGGATCGTCTTGAGCGCGTTCAGGCAATCGTCAGTACCGGAGGCGATCATGATCTCTTCTTCGGTGCCGACGATCAGGTCGCAATCGGGCAGTACCGATTTCAGCTGCGCGGAGACCCGGTCGGATTTCACATAGCGCTCGAACCCTTCGGCATGACCGGCAAGGCCCCAGAGGTTGGGGCGGTAGTCGATGTCGAACACCACCTTGCCGCCCTTGGCCTTGATGGCGCGGATCGCCTTGCGCTGCGCGGCATCGCTGTTGGGCCGCGAAAAATGCGTACCGGTGACGACGATGGCGCGTGCCGAAGCGATGAACGCCTCATCGATATCGTCTTCCGAAAGCGCCATGTCGGCGCAGTCGCTGCGATAGAAGATCATCGGCGAGACGCATTCGTCCTCGACCGACAGCAGCACCAATGCGGTCAAGCGGTCCGGATCAGTCTTGAGGCCGTCGACCGAGACACCCTCGCGTGTCAGCTGTTCGCGGATGAAGCGGCCCATCTGCTCGTCGCCGACGCGGGTGAGCAGCGCCGAGCGCAGGCCGAGCCTGGCCGTGCCGACCGCGATGTTGGCCGGACAGCCGCCGACCGACTTGGCAAAGGACGTGATGTCCTCCAGGCGCGAGCCGATCTGCTGGCCATAGAGATCGACGGAGGCGCGGCCAATGGTGATGACGTCGAGCGGCGCATGTTTCGCGTCCATGGCTTCGCCCATTCGAACCTCCCGTCGGCCTTGTTGTTTTTCACACGCGAGCGGCAGCGTGGCGCCGGCAATATGAAATAATAATTCCAATCCATAGTCAATATGGAACGAGCATTCCCAGGCCGAAAAGTGGCCCTCTACGCCTTGCGCTTGCGGCCGGCATCACGCCGCTTCTCCCCAACCGCGACGGTCAGCGCCATGGCCAGCGCCATCGTCGCCGACAGCGAGCGGAAACCGGCGAAGTCGGCCTCGGCGACCTCGAACCAGACCTTGGCGAACTGGGCGAGCGGCGAGAACGAGCTGTCGGTGATCGCCACGATCGGAACGCCCTGTTCCGAGATGACGCGCGCCTCCTCGATGGCCGCCGGGGCATAGGGTGAGAAACTGATGGCGATGACGGCGTCCCTGGGCGAGGCAAAGCCGATCATTTCGGCGTTGAGGCCGGCGGCCGATTCGATCAGCTGGTTGCGGATCTTGAGCTTGCCCAGCGCGTAGGCGATGTAGGAGGCGACTGGATACGAGCGGCGCTTGGCCAGCACATAGATGGTCTCCGCTTTTGCCAGCAAGGCGATCGCATCTTCGAAATGGTCTTCGTTCAACCTGCCTGAAATGTCGTTGAGCGAGGTGCTGGCCGCGGCGACGAAGCCGTCGAAGATCGCCCGGTGACCGGCGCCTTCCTCGGCCTTGGCACGCAATGCCGCCAGTCTTTCGTCATAGGACGAATTGCGCTCGCGCAGGCGCTCGCGAAACACCAGCTGCAGGCTGGTGAAGCCGTCGAAGCCGAGCTGCTGGGCGAAGCGGATCAGGGTCGAAGGCTGAACGCCGGCGGAGGCGGCGATGCTTGCGGCGGTGCCGAAGGCAATATCGTCGGGATTGTCGAGCGCATAGGCGGCGATCTGCGCGATACGCTTGGGCAGGCTCTGCCGCCGCTCCAGGATCGTCGCCCGCAATGTCTCGAAATCGCGGGGCACCCGTTCGTCCATCGTCGCTCCGCCCAAGCCCATCAATCGATGCTGTGTGCCCCATCATAGCGAGCCTGTGCAAGAAGGCCATAAAAAATGAGGCATGCGTTCCATTTCTGGATAAAATGGACTAATTCATCCACACAAATCTTCCTGACAGCGGAGACAAGGGAAATGGTCGGAGTCGGTCTTATCGGCACGGGCTTCATGGGCAAGTGTCACGCCATCGCCTGGAATGCGGTCGGCACCGTCTTTCCCGATGTGACCAAGCCAAGGCTGGTCCATCTCGGCGAGGTCGATGAGGACCTTGCCAAACGCCGTGCCACCGAATTCGGCTTCGCCAGGGCCTCCGGCGATTGGCGCGCCGTCGTCAACGACCCGGACGTCGACATCGTCTCGCTGACCACGCCGAATCAGTTCCATCCGGAAATGGCCATCGCCATCCTCGAGGCCGGCAAGCATCTGTGGTGCGAAAAGCCGATGGCGCCGAGCTTCGCCGAGGCGCAAGCCATGGCGGCGGCGGCCCAAAAGTCCGGCAAGGTGGCGGCTCTCGGCTACAACTACATCCAGAATCCGGCGATCCGCCATATCGGTGCACTGCTCGACGAGAAGATCATCGGCGAGGTCAATCATCTGCGCATCGAGATGGACGAGGATTTCATGGCCGACCCGGAGGCGCCGTTCTTCTGGAAGCACGAGGCGGCGTCCGGTTACGGCGCGCTCGACGATTTCGCCGTGCATCCGCTATCGCTGGTCGCCGTGCTGTTCGGCCGCGTCGCCCGCGTCATGTGCGACATGACCAAGCCTTATGCCGACCGCCGCGTCGCGTCCGGCGGGCGCCGCGCGGTCGAGACCTACGACATCGCCAGCGTGCTGATGCATCTCGAAAACGGCATTGCCGGCACGCTGCTGGTCAACCGTTCGGCCTGGGGCCGCAAAGGCCGGATCGCCATCCAGCTCTTCGGCTCGAAGGGTTCCATCCTGTACGACCAGGAGCGGATGAACGAGTTCCAGCTTTACCTGACATCCGACCGCCCGACCGAGCAGGGCTACCGCACCATCCTGGTGGCGCCGCATCACAAACCTTATGACGCCTTCGTGCCGGCGCCCGGCCACGGCCTCGGCTTCAACGACCTCAAGATCGTCGAATGCCGGGAGCTTTTGACGCGCCTTGCCGGCAAGCCGGCGCGGATCATCGATTTTGACGAAGGGCTGGAGATCGAGCGCACCGTGCACGCCATGGCGCGCTCGTTCGAGGAACAGCGCTGGGTGGATGTGAGATAGCTCAAACTGGGAGCCGGCGACGCATCAGTTGCCGGCGGTTGTGGCGTTGATCTCCCACCCGTCCACCCAGAGTTGCCGCAGATCATCGCCTTCGCCCTTGAACCGTAGGCCTGTCGGCTGGCAGTCATCGATGCGGTCGCTGCGGAAATTACGGATGGCCTGGCGGAGTTCGCACCAGGCGACGATGTTGGCGGTTTCGGCATAGTAGATGAGGGCGATCGGGCGGATGATGCGTTCGGTCGCCCGGCCCGCTTCATCGCGATAGGAGAGGCCGAGCTTTTCCTCGTCGCGGATGGCGCGGCGCACCAGCGCGAGATCGACCGCCGAGGCCGAAGGTGCTGCGAATCCCCAGGCATGCAGGGCGTTGGCGTCGAGCGTCTGGCGCAAGGGCGGCGGCACCGCGCCGGCGATCTTGGCGCCGACGCGTTTTGCGGCCTGCTTGAGCTCGTCGTCGCCGGTGCGTTCGAGCAGCGCCAGCGACAGAACGATCGCTTCCATCTCCTCGATGGAAAACATCAGCGGCGGCAGATCGAAACCGGGACGCAAAATGTAGCCGATGCCGCGCCCGCCCTCGATCGGCACGCGCATCGCCTGCAGGGCCGAAATGTCGCGATAGACCGAGCGCACTGTCACTTCCAGGCGTTCGGCGATCGTAGCCGCCGTCACCGGCTTCCGGGCGAGCCGCAGGATCTGAATGATCTCGAACAGGCGCGAAGCCTTGCGCATTTCCTCACCCGGCTGAAACGCAACTGACACATCCCCGTCAGTTGGAGCGTTCTATAGGAACGCCCATCGGTTTGAAAATCAACGGAGTCCTCCGGGATTTGGCCGCATGAGGCTCCACGCAACTGACATGAGCTATACGGAAAATCTCTGGCTGTTCTTCGTCCTGCTATTCGGCATCATCGTCGTCCCCGGCATGGACATGCTGTTTGTGCTGGCCAACGCGCTGACCGGCGGACGCGACCGAGGCCTTGCCGCGACTGGCGGTATCATGCTTGGGGGCGTGGCGCATACGCTCAACGGGGCGATCGGCGTCGGCCTGCTGATGCATTTCGTGCCGATCCTGTTCAAGCCGCTGCTGATCGCCGGCGCCACCTACATGGCCTATATCGGCATCACGCTGATGCGCAGCTCGATCACCGTCGGCCATGATGGGCCGGCCGGCAGCCGCACTGCCTGGACAGCCTTTCGCCAGGGGTTGGTCACCTGTCTGATCAACCCGAAGGCCTATCTCTTCGTGATTGCCGTCTATCCGCAGTTCCTGAAGCCGGCTTACGGACCGATCTGGATGCAGGCGACCGTCATGGGGCTGCTGACGGTCGCTACGCAGGCAGCGATCTATGGCGGGCTCGCCATCACCGCCGGGCGCAGCCGGGGGCTGCTGGTCGATAATCCCCGGGCAACCGTTCTCGCTGGACGCGCGGCCGGGCTGCTGCTGTTCGCGATCTCGGTATTCACCGCATGGGAAGGGCTGAGGGCGGCGTGACCCTTACCAAGGGCCACGCCGCGTTTCTTCCGGCACCCCATCCGTCTCGCCGCGCCGCGCCGATCCCTTTTCTCCCACGAGAGGAGAAGGCGAAGTCCTCAGGCGGCTCCCGGGCGGCTGGCGATCATGGCGCGCCGCGCTGACCGGCGCCGCTCGACCGCGTCGGCAAGGCCGTGCAGCACCGCCTCGGTGGTCGCCCAGTCGATGCAGCCGTCGGTGATGCTCTGGCCATAGACGAGCGGCCTGCCCGGCACGACGTCCTGCCGGCCGGCGACGAGGTTGCTCTCGATCATCACACCGATGATGCGCTCGCCGCCTGCCGCGACCTGGCCCGCCACCTCAGCCGCCACCGCCGGCTGGTTCTCCGGCTTCTTGTTGCTGTTGGCATGGCTGACGTCGATCATCAGCCGGGGCGCGACACCGATCCGGCCGAGTTCCGCGCAGGCCGTGGCGACGCTTGCCGCGTCATAATTGGGCTGAATGCCGCCGCGCAAGATGACGTGGCAGTCCTCGTTGCCGGTGGTCGTCGCGATGGCGCTGCGTCCGCCCTTCGTCACCGCCATGAAATGATGCGGCTGGGCGGCGGATTTCACCGCCTCGGCGGCAATCCGCAAATTGCCGTCGGTGCCGTTCTTGAAGCCGACCGGGCAGGACAGGCCGGATGCGAGTTCGCGATGGATCTGGCTCTCGGTCGTGCGCGCCCCGATCGCGCCCCAGGCGACCAGGTCGGCAATGTATTGCGGGGTGGCCATATCGAGGAATTCGGTCGCCGCCGGCAGGCCGAGATTGTTAACGGCGGAGAGCACGTTGCGGGCCAGCCTCAGCCCCTTGTCGATGTTGAAGCTGCCGTCGAGGTCGGGATCGTTGATGAGGCCCTTCCAGCCGACCGTCGTGCGCGGCTTCTCGAAATAAACGCGCATGACGACCTCGAGCCGGTCCGCCAGGGCCTCGCGCAGCGCCGCCAGACGGCTGGCGTAGTCCACGGCGGCAACCGGATCGTGGATGGAACAAGGGCCGACGATGACTACAAGTCGATCGTCAGTCCCCGTCAGGATGGAATGGATGGCGTTGCGTGACGTAGCAACGGTGCGCGTCGCCGTCAGTGTGCGCGGAATCTCCCGCATCACCTGGTCCGGCGTGCTCAGTTCCTTGAGTTCGGTGACCCGAAGATCATCTGTGGTGGTCAACACGGCTTTCTGCTCCTGGTTGGGAGACCTGCCGGCTGAAACAAAAAAGCCGCCAGGTCTGGCGGCTGTTCGGATTTTGATGCTGCAATCTTCAGATCGAGCGCAATCCTCCCGCCGCCAGCGAGCTGCTAAAGTACCAATACGTGGCGGTCAGGTTGATCATGCGGCTCATATAATCGAAGCCGGGGCGCTTGTCACGTGCTTGATTGGGCCTACCAGCGCGGATCAGGCCATTCGACGTTGTCCCACTCCAAAAGGTCTCCAGGTGACAGAAGATTCTTCTCGCCGCGTTGAAGGCGGTATGTGTAGAGGGTTTCGTACATGGTTCGAAACTGGACAGTAGGTCCAGAAAATGCCGCCTTCGCTCAGCTTTTGACCATGAGCAGAAAATCGCGGTACGGCTCCAGAGACCATCGAAAACATTGCGGTATGCTGGATCCAGCCGCTGCCAATGCGCAACTGCTTCAGCGCCAAGCGCTGCGAAATCCTCCTTGAGAGCCTCCGGCCTGGGTTTTAGCGGTGTGTTCGAGATACGCCAGCGATACCCTCAGCATCCTTTGCTGAAGAAGAATAACGGGCCACAGCGCCTGGACACCATAACGGATGCCCATTTCCTCATGATCTGGGGGCGGCTGCAGAATCTCGCATTGGCGTTCGTAGGCCTTCCGGACATCGTAGGCTAGATTTAGGAACAGGCCTTCTCTGTCCTTAATGAGCGGCGATCGCTCATTGATGTCATGCACGACCGTGTGTAGCCATCGAAGAGACGTGTAGTCGCCGATCAGAAGAATGCCAGCGTGGTTTTTCAGCAATTGATATGAAAGCAAATGCACTCCTCCTTGCCTCTAGTCGTTTTCGAGGTTCGACATGCTGAGCCGGGCGGTTCACGCAGTCCAGGGATCGAAGAGTTCAAATCCAAAGCCTTCGAAATCCTTCATATTGCGCGTTGCCAAGGTGAGCTGCCGCGCAATCGCGGTGGCTGCGATCAGGCCGTCCATTGACGACAGACCGCGACCCCGGCGCTTCGCAAGGCCCATCAGGTCGCCCCAAGCCAAGGCAACCGGTTCGTCCACCGGAAGAACCCTCTGCTCGAAGCGCTGCGGCAGATCCTGAGCTAGCCATTCGGCCAGTGCCTCGCGTTTCCGGCCCTCATCCATGAGGGCGACGCCACGCCGGATCTCGGCGATTGACACGACGCTGATGAATGAGCGGTCCTCATCAAGCCCGTCCAGCCAGTCCAGAACGCGTGCGTCCGGCGCCGGCCTTGTCACCTCGGACAGGACATTCGTATCGAGCAGTAGCCTCACAGCGGCAGATCACGCGGTTCGTCGCGCTGACGCTCAAGGTTGAGATCGGCGCCGCGCAGCGGCGACTCCATCAGGAACTCCGCAAGCGTACCCTTGCGCGCGGTCTTGCGCTGCCATTCCTCGGCCGAGACGACAACCACGCTTGGTTTGCCGTTTCTGGTGATCGTCTGCGGCGAAGACTGCGCGCGCTCGATAACCTCCGAGAGCCGGGCTTTTGCCCCGGCGACCGTCCAGTTGGTACCCTCTTTAGGCGCAGACTGCATCTCAGCTTCCATGACCATTCTGACTATCTTGACTATATGGGAATGGCGATGTGGCGGCAACAGGGAAGGAGAGGGGCTTTCAGAGCCTGGATACTTTGGTCCGGAACCGTTCACGCCGGCACTGATATTTTCGGGTCTTCTCGGCCGACGCATGGCCGAGCTGTTTCTGGACGAGAGGCTGCTCCGTCGATCCTACTCTGGCGACGATCCGGCGATGTTCTGGTCATAGTCGACCAGCGATCCCGTCATGACGCCGGATTGCGGGCTGATCATATAGCTGATCAGCCGGGCAAGCTGGTCCGGCTTCACCAATTGGCCCATCGGCTGCGCAGCCTCGGCCTTTTCCAGCCAGTCGTCTGGCGCGTCGTGCCATTTCTTCTGCACGATCGCTTCGCCCTCGGAGTCCATCCAGCCGGGCAGCACCGCGTTGCAGCGGATGCGATTGCCGCGATAGGCATTGGCGACATTCTTGGTCAGCGTCATCAGCGCGCCCTTGCTCGACGAATAGGGAGTCAGGAAGGACTGGCCGCAATGCGCCGACATCGAGAGCACGTTGACGATCGAGCCGGGCGCCTTGCGGGCGAGCAGATGCGCCACCACGCCCTGCATCAGGAAGAAGGGGCCGCGCACATTGGTCGCAAAGATCGTGTCGAAAAGCTCTTCGCTTGTCTCGACCAGCGAACCGCGCGCCGAGGTGGCGGCGGCGTTGACCAGCGCGTTGACGGCGCCGAAATGGGCGATCGCCGTCTCGACGGCCCGCTTGCAATCGGCCACCTCTGAGACATCGGCGCTGATGAAGATGGCGTCGACGCCGTTTTTCTTCAGCGCGGCGACGGCCTTGTCGCCCTTTTCCTGCGAGCGGCCGACCAGCGCCAGCGCCCGGCAGCCCTCATCGGCCAGCGCCTCGGCAACGGCGAAGCCGATGCCTTGCGCGCCGCCTGTGACGATGGCGCATGTTTCTGAATTGCGATCGGCTGAACCGTTCATCGCCTTGCTCCTGTGATTGGTGTTGCTCAGCTGTCGAGGCGGACGGTCTTGCCTTCGCTGGCCGATTTCAGCGCCGCGTCCGCCAGCCTCAGCGCGACGAGCCCGTCCTTGCCGCTCGGCGCCGCCTTCTTGCCTGACGTCGCCGCTGCGATGAAGGCGGCGATCTCGTTGGCATAGGCATCGAGATAGCGGGTCATGAAGAAGTCGTGCAGCGGCGGGCGCGTATAGCCCTTCTCATTGGCCAATTCGATCGACACCGGCCGCTGGTTCTCGGCCGATATCATGCCTTTCGAGCCATGCACTTCGATGCGCTGGTCGTAGCCATAGGTGGCTCGCCGCGAATTGGAGATAACGCACTGCTTGCCGGAAGCGGTTTCGAGGATGACGCTGACGCTGTCGAAATCGCCGGCCTCGCCAATCTTCTTGTCGACCAGCACCGAGGCATGGGCGCTGACGGCCACCGGCTCCTCGCCGAGCAGGAAGCGCGCCATGTCGAAATCATGGATGGTCATGTCGCGGAAGATGCCGCCCGAGCGGCCGATATAGTCGAGCGGCGGCGGGCCGGGATCGCGCGACGTGATGGTCACCATCTCGACCGTGCCGATGGCGCCGTCGTCGATCGCCTTGCGCACGGCGGCGAAATGCGGATCGAAGCGGCGGTTGAAGCCGACCATCAAAGTGGCGCCGGCCTTGTCGACCACGGCCAGGCATCTTTCCACCCTGCCGGCGTCCAGGTCGATCGGCTTCTCGCAGAAGATCGCCTTGCCGGCCTTGGCGAACCGCTCGATCAGATCGGCATGGGTGTCGGTCGGCGTGCAGATGATGACCGCGTCGATATCCCCGGCTTTTTCGATGGCCTCGATGGTGCGCACGTCGGCGCCATAGGCCGACGCCAGCTCGGTCGCCGCCTTCTCGAAGGCGTCCGCCACGGCGACCAATTTGGCCTGCGGATTGGAGCCGACCGCGCGGGCGTGGACTTTGCCGATACGGCCGGCACCGAGGAGGGCGAAGCGGAGAGGCATAGGAGTTTCCTTTGAGGATGGTTCGAAATGGAAGTGTCTGCGCGCCGGCCTGTCAAGCCGAGAGGCACGGGGATTGTCTTATCGTGGCAGAGCGGCGACGGACCGACAGCCCGCCGCCGCGGCATCGATTCTAGGCGGCAAGTTCCGCCTCCCCGGTCTTGGAGCCGGTGATGTAGGAGACGATGTCGTTTCCGTCGGTGTCCTGCTTGCGCAAATTGGCGACGATGCGGCCGCGCCGGAACACGACGATGCGGTCGCAAAGGTCAAACACCTGGCGCATATTATGGCTGATCAGGATCAGCGGCTCGCCATTGGCCTTCAGCGTGCGGATGATGTTCTCGACCTGCATCGTCTCTTGCACACCAAGTGCTGCCGTCGGCTCGTCCATGATGATGAGCTTGGAGGCGAAGGTCGCGGTTCTGGCGATCGCCACGCACTGGCGCTGGCCGCCCGACATATGGCGGATGGTATTGTTGAGGTTGGGGATCTTCACCGCGGTGCGGACCAGTGCCGCCTCGGTCGCCTTGCGCATGAACTTGCGATCGAGGATCGAGAAGGGCCCGAGATTGAAAAGCACCTTCTCGCGGCCGAGAAACAGGTTCGACGGTACGTCGAGATCGTCGGCAAGCGCAAGGTTCTGGAACACGGTTTCGATGCCCGCCTCGCGCGCCGCGATCGGGCCGGAGAAGTTCACTTCCTGGCCGTCGAACCAGACCTTGCCGCTGGTGCGCTGCTCGACGGCGGTGATCTGGCGCACGAAGGTCGATTTGCCGGCGCCGTTGTCACCCATGATGGCGACGTGCTCGCCCTTGCGCAGTTCGAAGTTCGCGCTTTCGAGCGCATGCACGCCGCCATAATATTTGGTCAGGTTTTCGGTCTTCAGGACGATGTCTGACATGATCAAGCCCTCATTGCCCGCAGGCGCTGGCGCCACTGGTCGAGAACGACTGCGCCGATGATGATCACGCCCTTGACCATCTCCTGGTAGTAGGCGTCGAGGCGCAGGAAGGTGAAGCCGGAGATGATGACGCCGAAGATCAGCGCACCGATCACCGTTCCGATGATCGAGCCGCGGCCGCCCGACAGCGAGACGCCGCCGATGACCGCCATGGCGATCGCGTCCAGTTCGTACATCACACCCATGCCGGCCTGAGCGGTGAGGTTCTTGGAGCTCAGCACCACGGCGGCGAGTGAGGCGAGGATGCCGGCAATGACGAAGACGAGGATCTTGTGGTTCTGGACATTTATGCCGGACATGCGGGCGGCATCCTCATTGGAGCCGATGGCATAACAGTGCTTCCCATACCGTGTGTATGTCATGATCAGCTGGAACAGCACCGCCAGCGATATGAAGATGATGACCGGCATCAGCCCCTTGCCGATTGCGGCAAAGCTTTCGGTGGGAAACGAGATCGGCTGCCCCTTGGACCACCATTTGGCGACGCCGCGCGCGGTGACCATCATGCCGAGCGTGGCGATGAAGGGTGGAATGCGGGTGTAGGCGACCAGCGATCCGTTGATCAGGCCCGCCAGCAGGCCGCAGCCGATCGCGACGAGCACCGGCACGATCACCGGCAGGTCGGTCCAGCCCTGCGCGAGGAACATCGCCTTGGGGTTAGGGTTGCCGTTGACCGTCGCCACCTGGGCGAAACTCATGGCGATCATCGCCGTGGCGCCGACGATCGAACCCGAGGAAAGATCGATGCCGCCGGAAATGATCACCTGCGTTACGCCGATGGCGATGATGCCGACGATCGATACCTGCAGGATGATGATCTGCAGGCGCGCCTGGTTGAAGATCGTATCGACATTGGCGCGGGTGTTGAACAGGAAGCTGTCGCCGAGAAAGATCCGGCCTATCAGCTCGAAGGCCCCGACGAGGATGATGAGCGCCAGGAAAACGTTGAACTCGGCAGGCCATGTGCGCTTCTTCGCATCATAGCTGAGACCGCCGACGCCATGGGTTGTCTGTGCCAAATCTTGCTTCCTCCGTCAGCAGTCGCCGTTCCGCCGCCTGTCTACGGCGATGAGGGAAAGAGGAGCGGCGCCGTCCCTTGCTTTGAGCATCGGATTTCCCCAAAACCGGTTTCCACGTTTAGGTCCGATGCTCTTGTTTCGAGCATTGGACCTTCTCGAAACCGGTCCGATGCTCTGACGCGCCGCTCCCTATCGAAACGATCCCGCTGCCTCAGTTCTTCTGCAGGAACTTGTCGATGTTTGCCGGCGTGACCAGCTGGAAGGGGATGTAGACCTTCTGTTCGACCGTCTCGCCCTTGGAAAGCTTGAGCGCGGCGTCCAGGGCGCCGGCGCCCTGGCCGGCCGCATCCTGGAACACGGTCGCGTCGAGGTCGCCCGCCTGCATCGCGGCAAGCGCGTCCTGGGTGGCGTCCACGCCGCCGACGACAACCGACTTCATGTCGATGTTGGCGGCCTTCATGGCCTGGATGGCACCGATGGCGCTTTCGTCATTGTTGGCGATCACGCCGTCGAACTGCGTGCCGGTCGACAGCCAGTTGGTCATCAGATTCTGCGCTTCCTCGCGTTTCCAGTTCGACGTCTGCTTGTCGATGATCTTGATGAAGCTGCATTCCGCAGTGGCGATCACATCGTCGATATCCTTGGTGCGCTGCACCGCGGCCTGGTTCGACAGCTCGCCCATGATCACGTAGACATTGGCCTCGGTCTTGCCGGCCTCCTTGAACAGGCGGCAGACTTCCTGGGTTTCGAGAGTGCCGGACTCAACCTCGTTGGAGGCAACGAAGGCCTGGTTGTCCGGCAGGGTGTCGACGTTGACCGGCTCGCGGTTGACATAGACCAGCGGAACCTTGGCCGCAGCTGCGGCGTCCGACATTGCCTGGGTGGCCGAGGTGTCGACCGGGTTAACGATGATCGCGTCGACGCCCGAGGCGACGAAGTTCTTGATCTGGTCAAGCTGCTTGGCGACGTCGTTCTGCGCGTCCTCGACCTGCAATTCCACGCCTTCCATGCCCTTGGCCTGCTCGATCATGCCGTTGCGCAGCACGGTGAGGAAGTTGTCGTCGAACAGCGCCATCGACACGCCGATCTTGGCGGCGAGGGCGGACGAACTCATCAGCGCCGAAAACACGACGCCCAAAAGCAGTTTCTTCATTTTATTTCTCCTCCACAGAATTGGTGTCCGGCTACACCGATCTACCCGGAATCCCCGCTCTCCCGGGGAATCTCTCCCGATTGCCATCTCCGTTCCCGATGGCGATTTCCGCGTTGACTGGAACGCCACGTCCTCCGCTTGAAACAGATGTTCCGGAACGAAAGAACCAAAATGCCTAGTTAGTGAAATATTTATTCCATTCTGAGTGCGGGCGTCAAGGAGATTCCGAAAGCGGACGCCGGATTTTCGGATAACGCAGCTGAGGGTCGGCAAATCTTCTGCAAGAATCCATCAGGCTGATGGTTCACATCATTGCCGACGCATTCGCGATGCCCGATCTGAACCTGGATGCCTTGTCTGAGCCCAGAGGTTTTGCCCGAACCTAGATGTTCTCGGGCAGATAGATATCGAAGGGCAGGAAGGTCTGGCCCGGCGCATTGGCAGCGCCTGCCTCGATGGCATGCGCCATCAGCCCGACAAGTTCGCGGCATAGTGCTGCCAGCGGCGTCGAGATCACCATGGTCAGGATGTTGTCGGCGAGCGCCGCGCGCGATTCGGCGTTGATCTCGTTGCAGACGACCACCGGCATATTTACCGGCCTCACGGCCCTGAGCGCCGAGACCGCGCCTTCCATGCCGCCGCCGGCGACGTAGCAGCCGGCAAGATCCGGGTACCGCGCCAGAAGATCGATCATCGCATCATGGGTGACCTGGTTGGCTTCCAGGTTGACCAGCGTCTCCAGCACCGTGAATTCCGGCGCATGCTCGCGGAAGAATGATCTGAAGCCGATCTCGCGCAGCTCATGGCCATGGAAGCGATGGCTGCCGACAAAAAGGGCGACCTTGCCGGGCTTTCTCGCCGCCTTGGCGATCATCCAGGCCGCGGTGCGGCCGACCTTGCGGTTGTCGAGGCCGACATAGCCCTCCCGGATACCGGCGGCAAAGTCGGACAACAGCGAGAAGACGGGTTGCCCCCTTGCCTTCAGGGTCTCGACGGCTGCCGTCAGCGTCGGATGGTCCGGGCCGACAAGGGCGACGGCCCTGGATTTCGCCGCCAGCTTGCGCATCTGGGAAGCGATCTCGTCGGGCGCCAGCGAACTGGCGAAATCGATGGTTGCGACGCCGCGGAAGCGCTGCGACTGCGACACCGCCAGTTCGAGCTCCCGCGCGAAATCGTTATAGAAAACATCATTGCCCCTCAGCAGCAGAAAACCGAGCCGGTATTCAGGCAGTTCCTGGCGCATCCGCTGCTTGATCAGCCCGGCGGCGTGGTAGCCGATGCTGGTGGCGGCCTCATAGACGCGGCGCGCGGTTTCCTCGCGCACCGGCAAGCGGTTGTTCAGCACCCGGTCGACTGTGGCGACGCTGACCCCGGAGATGCGCGCCAGATCGGTGATGGTCGGCCGTTTTGCCATGAGATTCCTGCCTGATTGCTAGCATAGCCTTACACCACTATGATAGGAAATGATAGAAACTATCTTTGTGACATTGAGCCTATCATGGCTTGGCGCTACTTTACAACGCAAGCACCTGTGGCAGGGGGCACCCGTCCTGACGGACGTTGTGCCGACGGAGGCAGCGTCTATGGAAGCGACACTATCCGCAACGCCCTCCCGGCGTGACTACAGCCTGCTCGGCCGCGACGCGAAGCGCGCCGTCGAGACCGGGCTGGCGGCGGCCGAGTGGTATCACACCGACGTGCCCCGCAAGCAGATGAAGGAGCTGATGAAGCGGGAGGACGGGCCGGCGATCCGCGATACGATCATCTGGCTCGGCGCGCTGATCCTGAGCGGCGCCGGCGGCGCCTGGTTCTGGGGCACGTGGTGGTGCGTGCCGTTCTTCTTCGTCTATGGCGTCCTTTATGGATCCTCGACAGATTCACGCTGGCACGAATGCGGTCACGGCACCGCGTTCAGGACGCAGTGGATGAACGATGTGATCTACCAGGTCGCCAGCTTCATGATCATGCGCAACCCGGTGACCTGGCGCTGGAGTCACACGCGGCACCACACCGATACGATCATCGTCGGCCGCGATCCGGAGATCGCGGTGATGCGCCCGCCGGATCTGTTGCGCGTCGTGCTCAATGTCTTCGGCATTGTCGATGCCTGGCATGCCATGACCGACATGGTGCGCAATGCGGCCGGCATCATCAGCCCGGCGGAAAAGACCTTCATTCCCGAGCAGGAGCAGCCGAAGGCGATCCGCATCGCCCGTATCTGGACAGCGATCTATGCCGCGACGATCGCGCTGGCGCTTTATACGGGCTCGTTCCTGCCCTTGATGCTGGTCGGGCTGCCGAGGCTCTACGGCGCCTGGCATCATGTCATGACCGGCCTGCTGCAGCATGGCGGCCTCGCCGAAAATGTCATCGACCATCGCCTCAACAGCCGCACCGTCTACATGAACCCGATCAGCCGCTTCATCTACTGGAACATGAACTACCATGTGGAGCACCACATGTTCCCGATGGTGCCCTATCACGCGCTGCCGAGGCTGCACGAGTTGATCAAGCACGACCTGCCGGCGCCGACGCCGTCGATCCTGGTCGGCTATCGCGAGATGGTGCCTGCCTTCCTGCGCCAGCTGCGCCATGAAGACTATTTCCTCAAGCGCGCGCTGCCGCCGACCGCGAAGCCCTATCGTGAAGAGCTTCACAACGATAACCATGCTGTCGCGGCGGCAGCGGAATGACATGCGCCCGTGCCGGGCAAGTTGACCAAGCAAAATTCTGCCGGGAGGACCGATGAGCGACTGGGTCGAGGCCTGTGATGCCGAAGACATCGACGAAGAGGACGTGATGCGGTTCGACCATGACGGCCGCACCTTCGCCATCTATCGCAGCCCCGACGACGAATATTTCGCGACGGACGGTTTGTGCACGCATGAGAAGGTGCATCTGGCCGACGGGCTGGTGATGGACGACATCATCGAATGCCCGAAGCACAATGGCCGCTTCAACTACAAGACCGGTGCGGCCAGGGGTGCGCCGGTCTGCGTCAATCTCAGGACCTATCCGGTCAAGGTCGACGCCGGCAAAATCCTCATTCAGATTGGGTGACGGCGATGACGAAGGGGATGGTCATCATCGGCGCCGGCGAATGCGGTGGACGCGCTGCCTTGGCGCTGCGCGATCTCGGCTATGACGGGCCGGTGACGCTGGTCGGCGACGAGCCGCATCTGCCCTATGAGCGGCCGCCGCTGTCCAAGGACGCAATGGTCAGCGACGCGCCCGAGATCAAGGCGATCGCCAGCGACGCGGTGCTGGCCGAGAGATCGATCAGGCATATCCACTCGGTTCAGGCGGTGGCGATCGACCGCGCGGCGCATCTCGTGCGCCTGTCCGACGGCTCGGTCCTGCCCTACGACAAGCTGTTGCTGGCGACCGGTTCGATCCCGCGCAAGCTGCCGATGCCGGGCCTCGGGCCGCGCTGCGTCTATCTCCGGACCTTCAACGACGCACTCGCCATTCGCGCCCATCTCAGCGCCGGGAACCGCATCGCCATCGTCGGCGGCGGCTTCATCGGCCTCGAACTCGCCGCCGCGGCGCGCAGGCTGGGCGCCGCGGTCACCGTCATCGAGGCGCAGCCGCGCATCCTGATGCGCGGCGTGCCGGCCGAGATCGCCAAAATCGTCCATGACGCGCATGAGGCCGAAGGCGTCGACATCCTATGCGGGGCCGGCATCGCCGCGATCGCCGACGACGGCGCCGAGGTGCGCATCGCGCTTGCCAGCGGGCAGCACATCGTCGCCGATCTGGCGGTGATCGGCATCGGCGCCGTGCCGGTGACCGGACTTGCCGCAGAGGCGGGACTGGCGATCGACAACGGCATAGCGGTCGATGCCGAGCTTCGCACCACCGATCCGGATATCTTTGCCGCCGGCGACTGCTGCTCGTTTCCGCTTGCCGTCTATGGCGGCCGGCGCGTGCGATTGGAAGCCTGGCGCAACGCGCAGGAGCAGGGCGCGCTTGCGGCCAGGAACATGCTGGGCGCCGGCGAGGCCCACGCGGCTGTGCCATGGTTCTGGTCGGATCAGTACGGCCTGACCTTGCAGATATCCGGCCTGCCGGACGAGGGCTGCAGCGTTGTGCGCCGCGACCTCGACGACGGCGCCTTCATCCTGTTCCATTTGACGCAGGACGGCCGGCTGGTCGCGGCGAGCGGCATCGGCCCGGGCAATGCGGTCGCCCGCGACATAAGGCTGGCGGAGATGCTGATCGCCAGGCGGGCGACGCCGGCGCCGGAAGCGCTCGGCTCGCAAACGGTCAAGCTGAAGTCGCTGCTGGCGGCATGAACCGGGCCGTCGATGCCGGAACTACGCCGCTTCGACGATCTCGACCAGTTCAACGTCGAACACCAGGTCCTTTCCGGCCAACGGATGATTGCCGTCGAGCTTGACGCTGGCGTCGTCCACGCCGACGACTGTTACTGGCATGGCGCGCCCTTCGCGGGTGCGGGCCTGCAATCGGGCGCCGATATCAATGTTTATGTTTTCCGGCACGTTGGCGCGGTCGATGGTTACCACCGCTTCAGGGCGATGCGGGCCGTAGGCGGCGTCGGCGGGAACGGTAACGGTGCTTTTCGTGCCGACCTCCATGCCATCGACATGGGTTTCAAGACCGGGGATCAGCTGTCCTTCACCCAGTGTGAACTGCAGCGGTTCACTGCCGGAAGAATCGAATTGAGTGCCGTCGACTAGACGTCCAGTATAGTTGATGCGCACGGTATCGCCATTCTTGGCCTGTGTCATGGCTGCCATCCTTTGGGAGTTTTTGAGGGACCGGCCCAGAGTTCACGGCCCCGTTCTCGACCATCCACGCACGAAGGTGCGCGGTGCGAGACTCTAAAACTAGGGGCTCGGCTGCCGATGTAAAGTGCTGGAGCTGCCGAGAAATGTCGAGGTTCGGTGCCTGAGAACAATTATGCCCGACACCAACTGAACCGTGCTCGGCTTCGTCGCAGTCTCGAAACGGCTGAAGGAACAACCACATCTGGGATGGCAGGTCGAGCAGCAGATCGGGGCGGGAGCCAACGGCATCCGAACAGATGAGGCCTTCGAATTTAGACGCCGGGGTGAATGTCAGCAGGTTGGCACTCGTTGCTCGTGCGGTAGAACTCGACATCACCGGCAAGAAACCCGCCGCCGGCGAACAGATCGTACATCGCGATGCCGAGACCATGAGCATAGTAGGTGTTCGGCCCACCCGGGCGGCTGTGGTCGTCAGGTACCAAACGTTGGATTTTCACCGCTGTCTAGTGATGAAAGCCTGACGCTCGGTACCCACTCGGAATGGCGGGAGACGACCCGAGCGGAAGCTCGTCGGCCGAATTCACGCCCATGACCCTGATCGGATATTGCCAATGGCTTATTTGTCCTTGGTCCATCTCACGGCAATCGAGATCTTTTTGACCGGATCGAATGCGTGGAACCGCTTGCTTTCGGTGCCGCCGCCTCCTGCAGCTCGCGGCGAAATTCATCGCGTTTCTCATGGATCGAAGCGATGACCGGTCCTGCCGCCTGGCCCAATCCGATCAGCGCCGCTTCTGACAGCTGCAGGCTGGCCTCGATCGTTTCAGGCACGGCGTCGGTCACACCAATCGCATAGAGGTGACGCGCGTGGCCAGCATCGCGGGCGCGCGAGACGATGACGATGTCCGGTCTCAGCGCACGTACCTGTCTTACGATTTCGTCGATATCGGCCTGCCCGGCAACCGTTACGATGACGGCTTTGGCGTCCGTGAGACCGCAGCTCTTCAGGAATTCCGGGTCTGTCGCGTTGCCGTAATAGACCTCTCGCCCGCTTCGCCGGTATGCCGGGACCGCGGCGGCGTCATTGTCCACTGCGATATAGCGACAGCTGTGCCGATCCAGCAGCGAGCAGACGACGTGTCCGACCCGGCCATGCCCGATGACGATTGCGTGTCCGGCGACGTCACTTGGCGCGACGGCGAGTTCCGGGTCGAGCGCCCTGGACTCCTGGAACCTCGGCGTCAATCGCCGTGCGACCAGACTCAGCGCCGGAATGAGCGTCATCGTGATCGAAGTCACTGTCAAGGTGAAGCTCGAGACGTTGGAGCTGATAAGTCCGAGCGTGGTTGCCATGCCAATGCCAACGAATGCGAATTCGCCGCCTGGACCAAGGAGCAGGCCCGTTTCGATCGCTGCAGGCCAGGACAAGCGAAAGATCCAGGCAAGGCCGGTGAGCAGGAGCACCTTGACACCAATGAGGCCGACGACAGAGGCAAGAAGCCAGAATGGTTCGCGAGCAAGCTCGCGGACGTCGATATTCATGCCGACAGTAAAGAAGAATACGCCAAGCAGCAGCCCCTTGAAAGGACCGGCGGTTGTTTCTATCGCCTTGCGAAATTCGGTCTCGGCGAGCAGCAGCCCCGCGATGAACGCTCCCAGCGCCATGGACAGTCCGGCCAGCGCGGCCGCGACCCCGGTACCGATAATCACGAATAACGTCGCGGCCACAAACAATTCAATGCTTCCGGCGGAGGCGACCATTCGGAAGAGGGGCCGCAGAAACAGACGCCCGACGATAGCGATCGCCGTAACGGCAAGCGTCGCATTCAAGAAGGTAAGCGCGAGATTGGCCGTGACTGAGCTGCTCGTGTCGCCACCTAGGATGGAGACGAAGAGCAGGATTGGAATCACAGCCAGGTCTTGCGCCAGGAGCACGGCAAAACTGGCTCGGCCGGCAACCGTGGCAAGCCGCCCCTGGTGGGAAAGCACCTCGATAACTATCGCGGTCGAGGACAAGGCAAGGCAGGCGCCGAGGATGATCGATACGGTCGGTGAGTTGCCGGCCAGGGCTGCGATTCCGCCGATCACAGCGGCGGAAAAGATGACCTGCAAGCTCCCGAGTCCGAACACCAGGCGGCGCATGGTCTTCAAACGTTCGTAGGATAGCTCCATGCCGACAATAAAGAGCAAGAACACCACGCCGAGTTCGGCGATCCCAGCAACGTTTTTGGCATCGACGACGGTGACCCAGTACAAGAACGGAAATGCGTTGATGAGCGAGCCCAAGCCCAGTGGACCAAGGAGCGCCCCAGCCGCCATGTAACCGAGCACGGTGCTAAATCCGAAACGCCGCATCAACGGAACAACAATGCCCGCCGTCCCAAGTACGACAAGCGCATCGCTATAGGAATCGATATTGATCGGCGCTGCCACTCATCCCTCTGTCTCTGGCTTGATGCACAATTTCCGTACTGGAATACATAGTGTGTGCATAGCCAATGGCCGACCAAGTCGCCCGATGAATTCAATCTTACGCGCTTTGCGGCGCTCGGAGGTCGCAAATCAATCCTCCTGGTGACGCATCCGTGACGCGCTCCGTCAATGGTGAAAAGCGTGGATCACGTCGCCGATAGAGATAGCTCTCGGAAAGACCGAGGCGACGGCACGACTGGACGGCTGGTGATGAGGGGATCACGATGCGATCGCAGATTGCGGCCGTCGTCTTCACAAAAGCATGCTCCCACGGCTTCAACGTCCATCGGTCGCCGAGTTCCAACCGCTTGCGGACCCAGTGGGGCAGGATCTCGACGGCCGCCTTGAGAAGCGGCCGCTGAAGCGGTCGAGCCACTCTCGGCAAGGCGGGAACCTCTTCCATGATTTCCAGGAACTCCGAGACGATCGGCGATGCGACGAGTCTTGGCCTCATCACGTCGAATAGCGCGTAAAGCTCGGTCTGAGACGTGGGCGCGCTGACCGCACCATAGAGAAGCGCGACGGGGCGAGACTCAGCAAACATCGCGTCCCGTTCGAAAAAATGCAGACGGTGCACATAGGTGTGATAGGCCTCCATAAAACCAAACTCGGCCGTCGCTTGCACCCAGTCCAGCAACTCCGGGTCGGTGGCGTGGTATGGCTCGCCTTCGCTGGTTCGACCTGAAACGCCGCCATGCATCCTGACCACACCTTCAATCATGGCCTTGGCCTTGGTTCGAGGGCCGTAGACCGTGATCAAGGCAGCGAGGCCCGTACGCTGCAATCGTCGGAGCGCATGGGAGCGAAATGTGCTGTGCTGCCAAATGGCGTCGCGAACCCGCGGCTCTGCCAATTCGAGCAGCACCGCAGTAACCCCGCCGATGAACAGTGCAACAGGGTTCTTGAAGATACGCCAGGACAGGGAGTCAGGCGGCAACAGCGCCGGCTCGCCTTCCGGGGTCGAGAAGTCCATCTGAGGTCCGAGCCGCTGGCGCATCAACGACCGCGCAAGAGTGTCCACACGACGCTCAAGCGGGCGAGGCAGAGGAATGTTGCCCGAGTTGCGAAACATGGTACGCGTCCTGGGAACAGCAAGCGTTAGACCGGCGCCTGGCGGATGAACGTCTTTGGTCTTCCCGCCGTTCCAACGGCAAGCACAACAGGTGCTGGCCGAGGATAATGTAATGCTCTGTTTCGGGATGCCGATAGCCCACGGCGTTGCGTTTGCTGCGCATGACTCCGCAAGAACACCAGGCCCGGATGGTCGTCACGAGCCCGGTCGTGCCGGTCTTATGGGGTAAGATCGAGCGCCGGTACGATTCTGTTATAGGGCAGCCCCGCATCGTCGTTTAGACGCTGCACGTCGGTATCGGAGACAGCGTCAAACAGGCACATGCAGCGCCCGTCCTCCGGTGCGAAGGTCGAGCGCAGATACCTGATGTCGGTGCCCTTGGACGTCATCTCGGCGGCCTTGCTGATCGCCGCCTTCTGCGCATCTCCCAGAGCTTCCATGCTGATGCCCTTGAGGTCGCGTTCAACCATATAGACGGTCATTTCCAGATCTCCTCCTGGTTCAGTGACCACAGGAGTTGAACGCAATGGCGGGCGAAAGAGAACGACATTTTTTCTATCAATCGATAGCCGACAGTTATCGATGAAGAGGCTACAATGTCGTTTCGTGGAACCGCCTCGGGAGGGCTCGCCATGGAGATGTTTCAGGTCCGCTACGTGCTTGCCGCCGCGAAGATGCTGAACTTCACCAAGGCCGCCACCGATTGCAATGTGTCTCAGCCTGCGCTCACCAAAGCGGTCAAGACGCTCGAGGATGAGCTTGGCGCGCCCTTGTTCCACCGCGAAGGAAAGCGCATCCTCCTGAGTGAGTTCGGGCGCTCCATTCTGCCGCATCTTCAGCAGATCATGCAGGAGGCCCACGCAACCAGGACGCTTGCCGATAATTTTAGGCTGCTCAACCAGGTGCCGATCCGCCTCGGCGTCATGTCGACCATTGGCCATGTGAAGCTCGCCCGGTTTCTCGCAAAGTTCCAGCGCGACTATCATGGCGTCGAGCTCGAAGTTAGCGAAGCGAGCGTTCAGGAATTGAAAAACAGGCTTGAGCAAGGCGATCTCGATCTGGCCGTTCTTAATCCGCTGGAGGGACTGGGAGCGGCTTTCCGCGTCCATGATCTCTACAGTGAGCGTTATGTCGTCGTATTCGCGCCGGATCACCGGCTTGCGACCCTTAATGCAATCAAGTTGGTCGATCTCTCTCAGGAACCCTATGTCGATCGTCTGTCCTGCGAAATGCGGGACCTGGTGATGGGTGTGTGCCGGGAAAGAGACGTCAGCCTTTATGCCCGCTTTCGTTCCGAGCGCGAGGATTGGGTCCAATCAATGGTGTTGGCGCGGATCGGATTCGCCTTCATGCCTGAATATTCGGTGACATCGCCTGAACTTCTGCAGCGCCCGCTGATCGAACCCGCGGTGGCACGCACGGTGTCCCTGGCTAGCGTTCCGGGTCGGCCATATAGCCCGGCGACGGCAGCAATGGTCCGAGCTGCCCAAAGTTTCGATTGGCCGGGCTAACCGTTTATTGCTGAAGCTCGAGCTACTGCTGATTTGAGATGCCGTCTGCGCCGCCCTGGTGTTCCCCCCGGGGCGGCTTACTGCGCAATCGAGAGAGAAGCCCTTCGCATGGGCGCGATTACGCCTGGTCGATTTAACTGCGCCCCACCCACGCGCTCCTAGATCACGAAGAAGTCGTCCACAGTGAGGAATGTGCTCGGATCCACGGCGGCAAACTTGACAGCCGCCGCTCCTCCTGCCCCGTCCACATCGAACAGCAGGTCGCCGGTCCCCTTGTCGTAAATTATGCGGTCGCTGTCATCGATGGCTTGCTTGCCGACGACGAAAGCCGCAGCGAAAAGCGAGCCGGCCGATAGCCCGACGAATGCGGAGCTGTCCAGCCAGAACACGTCGTCGATCGCATTGAAGTCTTCTATCCTGTCGTAGTTCGCCGGCCCGAGTGCGTCGAACACGAAGACATCCCTGCCCGGGTCGCCAGCCAGCCGGTCGCGGCCGGCGCCGCCATTGAGAATGTCGTCGCCAACACCACCCCGCATGTCGTCGGAGCCGGCGCCGCCGTCGAGGACGTCGTCGCCGGTGTCACCGCGGATGCCGTCCGCGCCCTCACCGCCGCTGATCTCGTCATTGCCGGCGCCGCCTTTCAGCCAATCGGTGCCCCCGCCGCCAATGATGTCGTCGGCGCCCGCGCCGCCGAATAGCTGGTCGTGGCCGGCGCCACCGTCGAGCGTATCGTTGAACGGGGTGCCGCTGATGCGGTCGCCGCCGCCCAGCGCGGCGACGAGCACGGCATGGTCATAGCTTGCGTAGCTCACGATGTTTTTGGCGTCGGTCAAGGTGATGGATTCGGCCGGCGGAGTGACTGTGATCGTAATCGTCGCTAAATTGCTGTTGCCCTGACCGTCCGTGGCGTAAACAGTAAAACTGTCGGTGCCGATGAAGCCGGCATCTGGCGTGTAGTCGAACAGGTTTCCGCTCAGAAAATCCGCATGATAGTGCAGGGTGGTGCCATAATGACCCTGGTGGAACGGGTAGTAGTTACCGTCGAAACTCGTCCCCTGCGCTAGGGTGCCGTTGTCCGGCCCGTCTACGATGACAAAGTTCAAGAGGTCGTAGTCGGCATCTGCCGCGCTGAACTTAATGTCGTCGAGAGGTTGCGCCTGCGAAACCGACAAGTCCAGGTCGGCAACGATGGGCGTGTGATTGACGAAGGTGTCGGACTGAAGCACGCCCCCTTCCAAGATGATCTGGTGCTGACCGTATTGAGTGTTTTCGCCGCCGAAATATTCGTTCGCCCCGATCCATGTCACCGTGATGTCGTCGGGGCTGTCGGCGCTGACCGAGACGATCTGGGCCGACAGGAACGCCGCCTGGTCGGACACGGTGCGGAGCAAATTGCCTTCGTTGTCGAAGACCTGCGTTTCCACGGTCGTCCAAGTCTCGATCCTGCCTTCATGGGTGAAGCTGGTGATGGTGAAGAAGCCGTCGAAAACATCGACAGAAGCCAGTTCGATCCGACCGAAAAGGAAATCCGGCTTCGCCCCTACCGGTCCGATTACGTCCCCGTCGGTCTCTGTAATACTGAATAGGACCGCGTCAGGGCTAGGATTGGGATCCTCGGGTTCGTTCCATACGACAAGTTCACTGCCATTGCTCAAGGTCGGCATCCTGTCTCTTCCTTGCCTTTGCGCCTGGACGTACTGCGGATGACCCCGATTTCAACGATTAACATGTTACGCGAGACGGATCGGTGACAAACCGAACCGCTTTTCGTCTTCTTCGAATGTAGTTAATTCTGTCTCTCGGCAGTCGGATAGAGCTCAATGCGAGCATCGGCACCGCTTGGTGCCGCAAAGGCAATTTATGCGGAGCAGAGAGCGTTGTTTGAGGCTGTTTGGGCCATCTTACGGAAACACGTTGCGCCGCATGGCGAATGCGATCAGACCAGCTATGGATGGAGCTCTCATGAAGAAGACTGTCGTCAGGGTTGTCTGTGCCATCGGCCAAGCGGGGCAGCTCGGCCTCAAAGGCCGCCTTCCATGGGAAGGCGAGCGGTCGCCGGAGTTCGTCGCCGACGTGGCACGGTTTTTCGACCTCACAAGGGGACACGTCTTGCTCGCCGGTCCCAAGACGATCGCGAGCGTTCCGGATTTTGCTCGCGCGGATCGGGAACTTGTCGTCGTTCGCTCCAGCATGGATCCCAAGGACACGCTCCAGCGCTTTGCCGGCCGGGTGGTCTTCATCGGCGGCGGTCCACCGGTCTGGGACGCCTACGCGCGCTTCGTCAGCCACTGGGATGTCACGCGGCTGCCCTATGACGGGCCGGCGGACCGCTGGTTCGATGCAAGATGGCTTATGGGAGGTGGCGAAGTTGCCAGCAATCACCGCGACCAATGAAGAAGGACCCGATCACCTTTTGAACATGTGAGGAGATGGCGTCATGCGACGCTCGCAATTGGACGACTGCAAAGTGTCACTCCGGCCGGTGGGCTGAAGGCCAGCCAACGAGGCGCGCTGGGAACGCCGCCCGGAATTCTATGGGATGGCGGCGCACCATGTTTACAGGGTGCAAGCGATTTCCGCTTTCCACCCAGGGCGGCTGTGCGGTACCAAGCGTCGGATTTCACCGCTAAAACAGCGCCTTCAGCTCCGGCAATTTGTCGTTGACCAGCCAGCCATAGTAATTTTCCTCGGGCAGCTTCTCCGGCTCGCCCGCGGCACGGCGTCTGTCGTTTTCGGCCTTCAGCGCATGGGCGCGCTGTTCCGGATTGCCGACATTGTAGAGCGTCGATGTGATCCCGGGATTGCCCGATATGTCGAAGCCGGCAATGTCTTTGTAGGCATCAATCGATTTGCGGAGCGCCGCCGCGACATAGGACAAGGTGAGGTCGGGATCCATGATGGTCTTGTAGACCGCGTTCGGATCGCCGACGTCGAGCTTCGGCAGGCCGGAAACCTCGTTCACGAGATCGCTCATCTGCAAGGCGGTCAGCGGATTGAGCTGGCCGAGGCCGAAGGTCTGGCCGGCATAATAAGGCTGGAAAAAGGTGGCGCCGAAGCGGTCGTCGGGAAAGCTCTCCCCGTCGACGTTCTTGCCGCGAAAGGACTGGTTCCACACCTGCTCGCGGCACGCCCAGAGCGCGTAGCTGTCCGATTTTCCGGCGCATTTCTGGAATTGCGGCCGCTGCACGAAATCGGTGATGTCCTCGCCGTCATAGGCGAAGGACAGCTTGCTCGACAGATAGGAGATCGCCTTGACGTAGTAGGTCTGCAGCCGGTCGTAGGCATCGACATTGTACGTGTGCTCGCCGACGATGGCGCCGACGATATGCATCGGGTCGATGCCATATGTCGCCGCCGCTTGGCTGATCTTGCCGCGAAGATCGGCGTCGTTCTGCAGCAGCGCATAGACCTTGCGGTATTTCGCCTGGAAGGTGGTGTTGGTGGCCTGGGTGCGCCGGCTCGAGGCGCCCGGTATGTTGGGCTGCTCGGCATTGCGGTTGCCCGGCGGCACCATCGTCGCCGCTTGCGCGGCGAACATGGCTGTCGCCAGCGTCAGCCCGAGAATGACGAGGATCAGTTTTTTCATGCGCCGCCGCCTATAACAGCGCATGACCCCCGGAAGCAATTTTCGGGGGTCATGCGCAGAATCAACTGCTACGGCGTCCTTTGCGCATTCAAAGGCTGCGCGGTGCCGTAGTCGCCGGGCAAACTAGGTAAAGCTCCAGGTCGAGTCGAGAGCCCCTTCGCCTGCCGAGACAAAAGGTGGCCATATGCTTCCATTTGGCCACACGTTGGAGAATCCCCGCCCACCCTGCACCGGAATGCCCGGCGCCGTCGTCTTACAGGATGAATCGCGACAAATCCGTGTTTCTGGACAGGTCGCCGACATGCTTCTCCACATAGGCGGCGTCGATCGTTACCGACGTGCCGTGGCGGTCCGGCGCGTCATAGGAGATCTCGTCCAGCACCCGCTCCATCACCGTCTGCAGCCGCCTGGCGCCGATATTCTCGACGCTGGCGTTAAGGTCGACGGCGATGCCGGCCAGCGAATCGATGGCGTCGTCTGCGAACACGAGATCGACGCCCTCGGTCTTCATCAGCGCGATGTACTGCTTGATCAGGCTGGCCTCCGTCTCGGTCAGGATGCGGACGAAATCGTCCTTCTCCAGCGCGCGCAGCTCGACGCGGATCGGCAGGCGGCCCTGCAGTTCGGGCAGCAGGTCGGACGGCTTGGCGACGTGGAACGCACCCGATGCGATGAACAGGATGTGATCCGTCTTCACCGGTCCGTATTTGGTCGCGACCGTGGTGCCTTCGACCAGCGGCAGCAGGTCGCGCTGCACGCCTTCGCGGGACACACCGGCGCCCATGCCGCCCTCGCGCGAGGCGATCTTGTCGATCTCGTCGAGGAAGACGATGCCGTCGTTTTCGGTCGATTCGAGCGCCCTGCGCACCACCTCATCCTGGTCGAGCAGCTTGTCGGACTCGTCGCCCACCAGCAGCGCGTAGGATTCCCTCACCGTCGTCTTGCGGGTCTTGGTCTTCTGGCCGCCCATCGCTTTCGACAGCATGTCGTTGATGTTCAGCACGCCGATATTGGCGCCTGGCATGCCGGGAATCTCGAAGCCGGGCATGCCGCCGGTGCCGGTGTCGCTCACTTCGATCTCGATCTCCTTGTCGTCGAGCTCGCCGTCGCGCAGCTTCTTGCGGAAGGAGTCGCGCGTGGCCGGGCTCGCCGTCTTGCCGACGAGCGCTTCCAGCACGCGTTCCTCGGCGTTGATATGCGCGCGCGCCTTGACATCCTCGCGCATCTTTTCGCGCACCAGCCCGATGGCGATCTCGACCAGGTCGCGGATGATCTGCTCGACGTCGCGGCCGACATAGCCGACCTCGGTGAACTTGGTCGCCTCGACCTTGACGAACGGCGCACCGGCAAGGCGCGCCAGGCGGCGCGAAATCTCGGTCTTGCCGACGCCGGTCGGGCCGATCATCAGGATGTTCTTCGGCATCACCTCCTCGCGCATCTGGCCTTCGAGCTGCTGGCGCCGCCAGCGGTTGCGCAAGGCGATGGCCACGGCGCGCTTTGCGTCCTTCTGGCCGATGATGAAGCGATCGAGTTCCGAAACGATTTCGCGGGGCGAGAATGTGCTCATATCACTAAATTCCACTTTGCCACTGCCGGATGGACTCGAACGGATGCAGCAGCATGATCACGTTGAGTGTCAGATTGTCCCTGATGATGGTGCCGACACCGAATTCGAAGATGAGGGCGAGGGTAACGATCACCCATATAGGAAGCCTCCGCGCCATCACAAATCCCAGCACCATCGCCAGCGTGTCCGCCACCGAATTGATGATGCTGTCGCCATAGTAATCCAGGGAAATTGTGCCGGCGCGATAGCGCTCGATGATCAAAGGGCTGTTCTCGAGAAGCTCCCAGCCGCCCTCTATGACGACTGCGAATGCCAGCCTGAGCCCGATCGGCGAGCGTGGGAACAGAAACCACGCCAGCGCATAGAACAGGAAGCCGTGGATGATGTGCGAGAACGTGTACCAGTCGGAAATGTGCTGGGAATTTTCCGAGCTCTGCACGATGCCGTGCCATAGCTTGACATAGCCGCATGTGCAGATCGGCGTCCGACCCATGCCGTAGAGGGCTCCAGCCTGGAAGATGACCAGGCCCAGGACGAGCAGAAGCCCCATCCGCCAGCTGTCTTCATAGGCCGAGACGGGTTTGTCGGCGCCGCTTGTGCTCATTACTGCCCCTCTTCGGCGTCGCCCTCTTTGGCATCGCCCTCATCGAAATCGCCCTCATCGAAATCGATCGCCATCAGCACGGCGTCGCCATATTCCGACTGCCTGCGACCGATAGCCCGGAAACCAGCTTTTTCATAGGCGCGTATGGCTCGTCCGTTGGATGGATCCGGATCGATGATGACGCGCGGCGCGCCTTCCTCGAACAGCTGTTCCACGAACTGCCGGACAATTGCCGAGCCGTGGCCGCGCCCGACAAGCTCAGGCTTGCCGATCGACAGATCGATGCCGAGCGTGCCGAACGGCTGGTCGCTATATGGATGGCCGTCCTCCAGATGCGGGTCGTAGCTCTGCATGTAGCCGATCGGCTCGCCGTCGAGTTCGATGATCAGCGGTTCGACGGAAATGCTGTCGATATGCTCGCGGATCTGGGCGATCTCCGTCTCGGGATCGTCCCACCACTGCGCGACATGCGGCTCGGCCAGCCATGCCGCGATCATCGGCAGGTCTCTTTCGGTCACCGGCCGAAAATCGTATAGCGCGGCCCGCTCAGCCGGCATCGAGCGTTTCGATGACGAAGTTGCTGTTGGTGTAGACGCAGATTTCGGACGCGATCTGCATCGCCTTGCGGGCGATCTCCTCGGCATCCTTTTCGCTGTCCATCAGCGCGCGCGCCGCGGCCAGCGCGTAGTTGCCGCCCGAACCGATCGCCATGACGCCATATTCGGGTTCGAGCACGTCGCCGGTGCCGGTCAGCGCCAGCGAGACCGACTTGTCGGCGACCAGCATCATCGCTTCCAGCCGGCGCAGATAGCGGTCGGTGCGCCAGTCCTTGGCGAGCTCGACACAGGCCCGCGTCAGTTGATCCGGATATTGTTCGAGCTTGGCTTCCAGCCGCTCCAGAAGGGTAAAGGCATCGGCGGTGGCGCCGGCGAAACCGGCGATGACGCTGCCGCCCTTGCCGATGCGGCGCACCTTCCTGGCGTTGCCCTTCATGATGGTCTGGCCGAGACTGACCTGGCCGTCGCCGGCGATCACCACCTTGCTGCCCTTGCGCACCGTCACGATGGTCGTGGCGTGCATGGTCAGTTCATCAGACATTTTCTGCTCCGATCAGCGCCGATCCCGAAAGGCGATCGGCGCGTTACGAGTGGACTTGATCGGCCATATGTATGCATAGGCCCGATGATTGCAAACCGGTCATCCGACCGTCCCGATACCGCTTGCCATGGCAACTGGCAATCGCCGGATCATGCTGCTAGAAGGCTCTCGTTTTCAAGCAAGTGAAGCTTGGACTGAACTCTGGACAAGGATGAGGTCATGCCGCCCCGTTCCGCCGAGATAAGCCGCAAGACCAGGGAAACCGATATCTCCGTGTCGGTCCACGTCGACGGCTCGGGAAAATCCGATATTGCCACGGGCGTCGGCTTCTTCGACCATATGCTGGACCAGCTTTCGCGTCATTCGCTGATCGACATGACGGTCAAGGCCAAGGGCGATCTGCACATAGACGACCACCACACCGTCGAGGACACCGGCATCGCGCTCGGCCAGGCGCTGGCCAAGGCGCTGGGCGAGCGGCGCGGCATCATGCGCTATGCCTCGATCGATCTCGCCATGGACGAGACGCTGACGCGCGCGGCGATCGACGTTTCCGGGCGCCCTTTCCTCATATGGAACGTTGCGTTCTCATCGCCGAAGATCGGCACGTTCGACACCGAACTGGTGCGCGAATTCTTCCAGGCCCTGGCGCAGAATGCCGGCATCACATTGCATGTCACCAACCACTACGGCGCCAACAATCACCACATCGCCGAGACCTGTTTCAAAGCCGTGGCCCGTGCGCTGCGCTTCGCGCTTGAAAGCGACCCGCGCCAGCCGGACGCGGTTCCTTCCACCAAGGGATCTCTGAAGGGATAGGCCATGGCCATCTATGTCGTGATGGAACCGCCAGGCCGCGGCGAAAAGCCTGATACAACCACCTTTGTCCGTGATGGGTTTTCCTGGCTCGGCTTCCTCGTGCCGCCGCTGTGGCTGCTCTGGCACCGGTTGTGGATCGAGGCAGCACTGGCCTTTGTCGCCATGGCGGTTCTTTCGGTGCTCGCCGAAAGATTGAGCCTTGGGCTGGCCGGCTCGCTTTTGTCGCTGCTGGTATCGCTCTATGTCGGGCTGGAAGGGCAGGCCTTGCGGATTGCCGCGCTGCGCCGCCGTGGCTGGCATGAATGGGGCGTCGTCGAAGCCGACAGGATCGACGATGCCGATACGCGCTATGTGCTGGAAGCCGAAGCGCATTCGGATGAGCAAGCGCCCGCGCAACGCATCGTTCCGGACGCAGCCCTTGCCCGGCCGTCGCAGACGGGCATGGTACTGGGGCTGACCCACATTCCGGGAAGACCCTGACATGCGGGTCGCGATCATCGACTACGGCTCGGGCAATCTGCGCTCGGCCACCAAGGCCTTCGAGCGCGCCGCGCATGAAGCCGGCATCGCCGCCGCCATCGACCTGACCGCCGATGCCGAGCGTGTCAGGACCGCAGATCGCATCGTCCTGCCCGGCGTCGGCGCCTACGCCGATTGCGCGGCCGGGCTGCGCGCCGTCGAGGGCATGTGGGACGCGGTGGAAGAGGTCGCCATCGCCAAGGGGCGGCCGTTCCTCGGCATCTGCGTCGGCATGCAGCTGATGTCGGAGCGCGGTCTGGAAAAGACGGTTACAAAAGGCTTTGGCTGGATCGCCGGTGACGTCAAGGAGATCACGCCGGCCGATCCGGCGCTGAAGATCCCGCAGATCGGCTGGAACACGATCGAACTGACGCGCAAGCACCCGCTGTTTTCCGGCATTCCGACCGGTGCCAAGGGGTTGCACGCCTATTTCGTCCACTCCTACCATCTCGACGCGCGAAAGCCGGATGAGGTGCTGGCGATTGCCGACTATGGTGGCCCGGTGACGGCGGCGGTCGCCCGCGACAATCTCGCCGGCACGCAGTTCCACCCCGAGAAGAGCCAGGCGCTTGGCCTTGCGCTGATCACCAATTTCCTGCGCTGGAAGCCTTGAGGTTTCAAAAGGACAAAATCATGAACAAGAAGGGTTACTGGATGGCGATGGTCGATGTCCGCGACCCCGAAATCTACAAGCAATATATCGAGGCGAACGCGGTGGCTTTTGCGAAATACGGGGCGAAATTTCCCGTGCGGGCTGGTCGCTACGCGAACCCGGAAGGGCCGACAGGCAACCGCCATGTCCTGGTGGAGTTCGAATCCTACGACAAGGCGATAGAATGCTACGAGTCGCCTGAATACCGGGCGGCCTTGAAGTACAGGCTTGCCGCCTCGACCGGCCACTTCGTCATTGTCGAAGGCGCCTGAACGGTGATCCTGTTCCCGGCCATCGACCTCAAGGACGGCAAGTGCGTGCGCCTGAAGCACGGCGACATGGCGACCGCGACGATCTACAACGAGGATCCGGCCGCACAGGCCAAAGCCTTCGAAGAACAGGGCTTCGAGTGGCTGCATGTCGTCGACCTCAACGGTGCGTTCAAGGGCCAGAGCGTCAACAGCGCGGCGGTCGGCGCCATCCTCAAGGCGACGACGAACCCGGTGCAGCTTGGCGGTGGCATCCGCACGCTGGCGCAGATCGAGGACTGGCTCGACCGTGGGTTGGCCCGCGTCATTCTCGGCACCGTGGCCGTGCGCGATCCCGATCTGGTCAGGCAGGCGTGCAAGGCGTTCCCGGGCAGGATCGCCGTCGGCATCGACGCCAAGGGCGGCAAGGTGGCGGTCGAGGGCTGGGCCGAGGCCTCAAGCCTCGGCGTCATCGAACTGGCGAAGAAGTTCGAGGGCGCCGGCGTCGCCGCCATCATCTACACCGACATCGACCGTGACGGCGTGTTGACCGGCATCAACTGGGACGCCACCATCGATCTCGCCGAGGCGGTGTCGATCCCGGTCATCGCCTCTGGAGGTCTGGCCTCGATCGCCGACATCGTACGCATGACCATGCCCGACGCGCGAAAACTCGAAGGCGCCATCTCCGGCCGCGCGCTTTACGATGGGCGTATCGATCCGGCCGAGGCGCTGGCGATACTGGCGGCGGGATCGGAGAAGGCGAGGGCGCGATGAAACTCTCGATCATCCTGGCGCCCTATGACAGCGGCCTTTACCATGCCGGCTTTGGCCAGGGCCCCGACGCCATCATCGCCGGCGGCCTTGTCGATGAACTCACCTTGCGTGGCCACGATGTCGTCGTCGAGGACATCGGCGAGGTCGGCGATGCCCAGAAACGCGAAATCGCGACAGGCTTCGCCGTTTGCCGGGCAGTCGCGGCGAAGGTCGATCTGGCCCGCGACGATGAACGTTTTCCCATCGTGCTCACCGGAAATTGCCTGACCGCCGCCGGTGCGGTGGCTGGCGATGCCGCGGATTCGATCATCTGGATCGATCAGCATGGCGATCTCAACACGCCCGAGACATCCGCCTATGGCTTCCTCGATGGCATGGCGCTGGCGACGACGCTAGGGCTCTGCTGGCGCCCGATGACGTCGGCGATCCCCGGCTTCCAGGCGATAGACCCGTCGCGATGCATGCTGGTCGATGCGCGCGATCTCGATCCCGACGAAAAGCGCCTGCTGGACACATTGCCGATTATTCGCACCCGATGTGCCGATGCGCTGGACGCTGTCGGAAAGCTGAAGGCGGCCGGCGCGGTTCGCGCGCATCTGCATCTGGACCTCGACGTTCTCGATCCGGACGTGCTGCAGGTGAATCGTTATACGAAATCAGGCGGTCCAAACCCGGATCAGCTGCGGCAACTGGTTTGCGGGCTGGCCAGGTCGATCCCGATTGCCGGCGTCACCCTGTCCGCCTACGACCCGGCATTTGACGCCAAGGGCGAGGTTCCGCCTGTCGTCGGGCAATTGCTTGGCGATTTTCTTGCAGCGATCGAGAGAACCTGATGCTGAAAGCCCGCGTCATCCCCTGTCTCGACGTCAAGAACGGCCGCGTCGTCAAGGGCGTCAACTTCGTCGACCTTGTCGATGCCGGCGATCCGGTCGAGGCGGCAAAGGCCTATGACGGCGCCGGCGCCGACGAGCTTTGCTTTCTCGACATCACCGCTTCGTCCGAAAATCGCGAGACCATCTTCGACATCGTCGCCCGCACCGCCGAACAATGCTTCATGCCGCTGACCGTCGGCGGCGGCGTGCGCCAGGTCGCCGACATAAGAAAGCTGCTTTTGGCCGGCGCCGACAAGGTGTCGATCAACACGGCGGCGGTGAAGAATCCCGATTTCGTCGCCGAGGCGGCCGACAAGTTCGGCAACCAGTGCATCGTCGTCGCCATCGACGCCAAGAAAGTGTCGGGCGAAGGCGAGGCCGACCGCTGGGAAATTTTCACCCATGGCGGCCGCGAGAAGACCGGCATAGACGCTGTCGAGTTCGCTCGGCGGATGGTCGATCGCGGCGCCGGCGAAATCCTGCTGACGTCGATGGATCGCGACGGCACCAAGGCCGGCTACGATATTGCGCTGACCCGTGCTGTAGCCGCCGCCGTGCGTGCGCCGGTCATCGCCTCCGGCGGCGTCGGCACGCTCGAGCACATGGTCGAGGGCATTCGCGACGGCCATGCGGGCGCGGTGCTGGCGGCATCGATCTTTCATTTCGGCACGTACAGCATTGCCGAAGCCAAGGCATATATGGCCCGCGCCGGCCTGCCAATGCGACTGGACTCATCGGTTGATCGGCCTTAAAGCATGATCCCGAACCGAAGGTCCGCGTCAGCGAAAAGTGGAAACCGGTTCTCGGAAAAGATCATGCTTAAACAAGCAGATAGATGGCGCCATGGCTGAGTTGTCGCTCTCCGATCTGGAGACAATCATCAGGGAGCGTGCGCATTCTGGCGATCCGGATTCGTGGACGGCAAAGCTGTTCGCGCGCGGCATGGACAAGGCGGCGCAGAAGCTCGGCGAAGAGGCGGTCGAAACAGTGATCGCGGCCGTCGCGGGTGACCGACAAGCCCTCGTTTCGGAAAGCGCCGATCTTATATATCATTGGCTCGTCGTTCTCGGTGTCGCAGGTGTTCCGCTAAGCGACGTGCTCAAGGAGCTCGAAACCCGCACCGGGCGTTCGGGCATCGCCGAAAAGGCGTCTCGGCAGGACCGGGGCTGATCGCTGCGGAGGGCAGGAAACTCGATGGACCAGCTCGCCCCCACCGAGAAATATTCGCCTTATCGATTCTTTTCGGCCGAGCAATGGTCGCAGTTCCGCGCCGACACGCCGCTGACGCTCAGCGAAGATGAAATCAACCGCCTGCGCTCGCTCAACGACCCGGTCGACCTCGAAGAGGTCAAGCGCATCTATCTTTCGCTGTCGCGGCTTTTGTCGGCCCATGTCGAGGCGAGCCAACTTCTGTTCAGACAGCGCCAGGCCTTCTTCAACGCACAGGATATCGTCAAGACACCCTTCATCATCGGCATTGCCGGCTCTGTCGCGGTCGGCAAATCGACCACGGCGCGCGTGCTCAAGGAATTGCTGGCGCGCTGGCCGTCGAGCCCCAAGGTCGATCTGATCACCACCGACGGCTTCCTGCTTCCCAACGAAATCCTGCGCCGCAACAATCTGATGGAGCGCAAGGGCTTTCCCGACAGCTACGATGTCGGCGCATTGCTGCGTTTCCTGTCGGGCATCAAGTCGGCGCAGCGCAATGTCCGCGCGCCGGTCTATTCGCACCTGACCTACGACGTCGTTCCCGGCGAGTTCCAGACCATCGACCGGCCGGACATATTGATCTTCGAAGGCATCAACGTCCTTCAGCCGGGCAAGCTGCCGAAGGACGGCAAGATCGTGCCTTTCCTGTCGGATTTCTTCGATTTCGCGATCTATATCGATGCCGAAGAGGAGCTGATCCATCACTGGTACATTGCCCGCTTCATGCGGCTGCGCGAGACCGCCTTCCGCGATCCGGATTCCTTCTTCCACCGCTATTCGCAACTTTCGCAAGAAGCGGCCCGCGCCATCGCCGAAGGCCTGTGGGCCAACATCAACCTGAAGAATTTGCGCGAGAACATCCTGCCGACGCGGGCGCGGGCCGATCTCATCCTGCGCAAGGGCGCCAATCATCTGGTCGAGGAAGTGGCGCTCAGGAAGCTGTGACGAGATAGAGCGGCGATTCGATCTTAGCCGCTCACATCTAGCCAGGATACGTCACCCGCCGCAGCGTCAGGTTGATCCGTCCGCCGTTTTTCAGCAATGCCGAGGTCGACGGATAGATTCGGTCGACGCCGTGGAAACAGAGGCGGCCTTCGCCACCGAGCACGACGACGTCGCCGCTTTTCAGCCTGAACGACCGGGTCGCCCCTTCGCGCGTGCTCTGGCCGACCCTGAACAGGCAATCGTCGCCCAGTGAAACGGAGACGACCGGCGCGGAGAAGTCGATCTCGTCGCGGTCTTGATGAAGGCCCATCTTCGCGTCCGGCGCGTAGAAATTGACCAGGCAGGCCTCCGGCGGATGCTGATAGGCGGACACGTCCCGCCACAGCTCCAGCAGCACGTCGGGGATCGGCGGCCATGGCATTCCGGTCACCGGGTGCGTCGGCTGGTAGCGATAGCCGCGCTCCTTGTCGGTGACCCAGCCAAGCGAGCCGCAATTGGTCATGCGCACGCTCATCTCCTTGCCGGTGCGCGGCATGGCCGGCACGAACAGGGGAGCCTCCCGCACGACCCGGCTCACATCCTCAACCAGCGCTTCCTGCACGGCGCGCGACAGATAGAAGGGCATGTGGCGAACGCCTTTGGGCAGAACGAGCATCAGATTGGTCGCTTCATTCTCATCTGGCAAAGAATGCCACCATCAAATGAAAACGGCGACCCGAAAGCCGCCGCTGGCGATTGACCGTCCCCGATCTGGTTCAGGCTTGATCGAGATCCGGTATGCGCAGGACCTGCCCCGGATAGATCTTGTCCGGGTGGGTCAGCATCGGCTTGTTGGCTTCGAAGATGATCGAGTTCTTCGCGCCCTTGCCCTTGCCATAGCTCTTTTCGGCGATCTTCCAGAGGTTGTCGCCTTTCTGGACCGTATAAAAGGTCGGTTGCTTAGCCGCGGTTGCCGGCGTGCCGGACTCAGGCGCGGCGACCTGCAATTCGTCCGCCTGCACCTTGGACACGCCGAGCGTATTGCCGACGGCGATGACCGCTTTTTCGAAGATCGATTGATCCTTGACCACGCCTTTCAAGACAGCCGTATCGCCCTTGACGACGACTTCCACATTGTCGGTGCCGAGCGCGTGCGAATCGAGCTCCTTCTTGAGCGTATCGGCGGTCGGCTCCGGCTCATCGTCGCCGAAGCCGAGCTTCTTGCCGACGCCCTTGACGAAATCAAACATGCCCATGTGCGGTCTCCTTGCTGTGGCGAATACCGAACTTGCCACCTGCAACCCTGAATTGGAAGCCGCTTCGTCGTGAGTTGACGACCTAATCGTCGTTCACCCGGCCCCGCAGTTTCTTGATGGTGCCGCGCCCGGCCTTGGTCTTCAGCCGCCTTTCGACCGCGCCTTTCGACGGCCTCGTCTTCTTGCGCGGCGGCGGCGGCGGTTCGGCGGCCTTGGCGACCAGTTCCGCAAGCCGCGCCCGGGCGTCCGCCCGGTTCTGCTCCTGCGTGCGGAAGCGTCCGGCCTCGATGACGATGATGCCGTCCTTGGTGGCGCGCTGGCCGGCTAGCTTTATGGTTCGCTCGCGAACGCGCTCCGACAGGCCCGCTGCATTGGCTGCATCGAAGCGCAATTGCACCGCCGTCGCCACCTTGTTGACGTTCTGGCCGCCGGGGCCGGACGAGCGGATGAAGTCCTCGTGCAGGTCATCCGGATGGATCACCGCATCGTCGGCAATGATGATCTTGTCGTCGGCGTTCATGCCGCAGTCATGGCGCGGCGGATGAAAAAAGAAAAGGCCCGTTCACCCGGGTCGGGCCTTCCCGATCCCCGGGTCGGCCTTCCCGATCCCGGTCCGGGCCTCGAAGTGCAGCATATCCAGCCGGCGATTATTCCGCTGCTTCGCGCATGCGCGGCGCGGCGCCAAGCACAATGGCGTCGACATGAGGTTCGAATTTCTCGAAGTTGACGGCGAACATGCCGACCAGCCTCGCCGCCTGCAGGTCATAGGCTGATGTGTCGGCCCATGTCGATCTCGGATCGAGAATGGCGCGGTCGACGCCCGCAACCGCCACCGGCACATCGAAACCAAAATTGGCGTCGGTCCGGAAATCGGCCCCTTTCAGCGAGCCGTCGAGCGCCGCGGCAAGCAGCGCCCGCGTCGCCTTGATCGGCATCCGCTTGCCGGTGCCGTAGGCGCCGCCGGTCCAGCCGGTGTTGACCAGCCAGCAATCGACGCCGTGATGGGCGATCAGCTCGCGCAGCAGATTGCCGTATTCCGAAGGATGGCGCGGCATGAACGGTGCGCCGAAACAGGTCGAAAACGTCGCTTCGGGGTCGGTGACGCCCTTTTCGGTCCCTGCCACCTTGGCGGTGTAACCGGAGAGGAAATGATACATCGCCTGCGCCGGGGACAGCCGCGCGATCGGCGGCATCACGCCGAATGCATCGGCCGTCAGCATGATGATGTTCTTCGGATGGCCCGCGCGGCCCGTCTTGCTGGCGTTGGGGATGAAGTCGAGGGGGTAGGCGCATCGCGTGTTTTCGGTGAGGCTGCCGTCGTCGAAATCCGGCACACGGGCCGCGTCGAGCACCACATTCTCCAGCACCGTGCCGAAGCGCCGGGTGGTGGCGAAGATCTCCGGCTCGGCTTCGGCCGAAAGCTTTATCGTCTTGGCATAGCAGCCGCCTTCGAAATTGAAGATGCCGTGCGGACCCCAGCCGTGCTCGTCGTCGCCGATCAGCGTGCGTGACGGATCGGCCGACAGCGTCGTCTTGCCGGTCCCCGAGAGGCCGAAGAAGATGGCTGCGTCTCCGCCAGCGCCTTCATTGGCCGAGCAATGCATCGGCATCACGCCCTTCGCCGGCAACAGGTAGTTGAGCACCGTGAACACCGACTTCTTCATTTCGCCGGCATAGGACGTGCCACCGATCAGCACGATCATGCGCGAGAGGTCGACGGCGATCACCGTTTCGGTGCGGGTGCCGTGGCGGGCGGGATCGGCGCGGAACGACGGCAGGTCGATGATCGTCATGTCGGGCACGAAATGCTCGAGCTCGGCGGTCTCCGGACGAATGAGCAGATTGCGGATGAACAAGGAGTGCCAGGCAAGCTCCGTGACGACCCTGGTCGTCAGCTTCAAGTCCTTGTCGGCACCGCCGACCAGATCCTGCACATAGAGATCCTTGTCCGCCGCATGGGCGCGAAAATCGGCGAGCAGCGTGTCGAACTGGGCCGGCGAAATCGCCTTGTTGTTGTCCCACCACACATGCGGCCCGGTGGTCTCGTCGCGCACGACGAATTTGTCCTTGGGCGAGCGGCCGGTGTGCTGTCCGGTCTCGGCGACGAGCGCGCCATGCGCGGTGAGTCGGGCCTCGCCGCGGCGGATCGCTTCTTCGTAAAGAGGGGCTGCGCCGAAATTATAGCGCACCGCGCCCGTGGTCTTCAGGCCGATTCGATCGATCGCCCATGCGGGATTGCGTTTGCCGGCTTCCGACATGAGGGTTCCTTCTTCGTTTTGCAGCATCCTGGCCGGCGAACTTCCGGAGCCCCCATGAAGGAGACTATATGGGTCAGAACCAGAAAAACCAAATGATATCAAATCATTAATCGATTTAAATATTTTGAAAGTTGTTTAAATCGTTTATATATGCAAAAAGTCAGACGGTTGCCCAAAGGATTGGCGGTCTTTATCAGTCCAATCCATGTCGAGGTGAGATTGTGGCCATCGGCGTGCCGCTCAAGATAGCGGACGGAGCCTGTGCCACATTTTGTACCTAATTTGTCCTGCAAAAGCCCCTTCTCGACCAAAGAAGGGACAGCTCAATGAGGGAGCCGCTTGAAATGGCAACTATCGCGCTTGTCGATGACGATCGCAACATTCTGACTTCGGTGTCGATCGCCCTCGAATCGGAGGGATACCGCGTCGAAACCTACACGGATGGGGCGTCGGCGCTGGAAGGCCTGGCGGCCCGCCCGCCGAATCTTGCCATCCTCGACATCAAGATGCCGCGCATGGACGGCATGGAGCTTCTGCGCCGGATGCGCCAGAAATCCGACCTGCCGGTGATCTTCCTGACGTCCAAGGATGACGAGATCGATGAGCTTTTCGGCCTCAAGATGGGCGCCGACGACTTCATCCGCAAACCCTTCTCGCAGCGTCTTCTGGTCGAGCGGGTGCGCGCCGTGCTGCGCCGTGCCAGCGCCCGCGAGGCGTCGGCCAAGACGCCCAACCAGCAGGCCCGTTCGCTCGAGCGCGGCCAGCTTGTCATGGACCAGGAGCGCCATACCTGCACCTGGAAGGGCGAGCCGGTGACGCTTACCGTCACCGAGTTCCTGATCCTGCATTCGCTGGCCCAGCGCCCCGGCGTGGTAAAAAGCCGTGATGCGCTGATGGATTCGGCCTATGATGAACAGGTCTATGTCGATGACCGCACCATCGACAGTCACATCAAGCGGCTTCGCAAGAAGTTCAAGGCCGTCGATGATGACTTCGAGATGATCGAAACCCTTTACGGAGTCGGATACCGGTTCCGCGAAGCATGAGTTGATGCATGTCGCCCAAAAGCATGCCCACGGGCTTGACGCGAGGGTGTGCAGCGGTTTTGGGATAACGACATGCACAAAAACAGGGCCTAAGCGGGGGCTGCTATTCGATGGCAGTGGACGTAGAGCGAATGAGACGGACGGGCGCCCGGCGCCCGTCTCGGATTCTGCCCGCATTCCTGTCGAGGATCACAGTGCCGATGCGCCGCTTCCTCGGCCACCATATCTTTTCCAGCCTGACGCGGCGCATTCTCTTCCTCAACCTCGCCGGCCTAGCCGTCCTGGTCACCGGCATTCTCTACCTCAACACGTTTCGCGACGGGTTGATCGATGCTCGCGTCGAGAGCCTGATGACCCAGGGTGAGATCATCGCCGGCGCGATCGCGGCGTCGGCGACGGTCGAGACCGATTCGATCAGGATCGATCCGGAAAAACTGCTTGAAATGCAGGCCGGCGAAAGCCTGGGCCCCGGCTCCGATCAGCTCGACAATCTGGATTTCCCGATCAATCCGGAGCGCGTCGCGCCGGTGCTCCGGCGGTTGATTTCGCCGACGCGGACGCGCGCCCGCATCTATGACCGCGACGCCAACCTGCTGCTCGATTCCCGCCATCTCTATTCGCGCGGCCAGATCCTTCGCTACGACCTGCCGCCGGTCGACGAGGAAGAGCCCGACCTCCTGGAGCGTATCCAGAAATTCGTCTTCGATTTCTTCCGCAACACCGCGCTGCCGGTCTACCATGAACAGCCGGGCGGCAATGGCGCTGCATTTCCAGAGGTGGTCAAGGCGCTTACCGGCAGCCCGTCGACCATCGTGCGGATCTCCGAACAGGGCGAGCAGATCGTTTCGGTCGCCGTGCCGATCCAGCGCTTCCGCGCCGTCCTCGGCGTGCTGATGCTGTCGACCGAAGGCGGCGACATCGACAAGATCGTTGCGGCCGAGCGCAAGGCGATCCTGCGCGTCTTCGGCATTGCCGCCCTCGTCACCGCCATCCTGTCGATGCTGCTCGCCTCGACTATAGCCAACCCGCTGCGCCGGCTGTCGGCGGCGGCGGTCAGGGTGCGGCGCGGCGTCAAGAATCGCGAGGAAATCCCGGACTTCTCCGACCGGCAGGACGAGATCGGCAACCTGTCGATTGCCGTGCGCGACATGACCAATGCGCTCTACGCCCGCATCGAGGCGATCGAAAGTTTCGCGGCTGACGTCTCGCACGAGTTGAAGAACCCGCTGACCTCGCTGCGCAGCGCGGTGGAGACCCTGCCGCTGGCCAAGAACGACACGTCGCGCAGCCGGCTGATGGATGTCATCCAGCACGATGTCAGGCGGCTGGACCGTCTCATCACCGACATTTCCGATGCCTCCCGTCTTGACGCCGAGCTCGCGCGGGAGGACGCGGGAACAGTGGATCTGAAGAAATTCATCACCGATCTGATCGCCGTTTCGCGCACGGCCACGCGCAACAAGAAGACGGTCGAGATCGAGTTCAAGGTCGCCAAACCGCCGCAGGGCGTCAAAGGCTACTTCGTTGCCGGCCATGATCTGAGGATCGGCCAGGTCATCACCAATCTGATCGAGAATGCCCGCTCCTTCGTTCCCGAAGAGCGCGGCCACATCACTATCTCGCTGGCGCGCGCCGGCAAGGTCAACATCATCACCGTCGACGACAACGGTCCCGGAATAAGGGCCGATAACATCGACCGCATCTTCGAACGCTTCTACACCGATCGGCCGGCCGGCGAGGCGTTCGGCCAGAATTCAGGCCTTGGCCTGTCGATTAGCCGGCAGATCGTCGAAGCCCATGGCGGCACGCTGACCGCCGAGAACATCCCGGGCACCAAACCCGGCGAGATCAAGGGCGCGCGCTTCGTCGTCACGCTGCCGGCCGAAGGCTGATCTGTGCGCGGTGAAAACATTCATGGCACGGCGCTGCTGATCGGCGAGCGCGGCGTCCTCATCACCGGACCGTCCGGCGCCGGCAAGACGACGCTGGCGCTGACACTCCTGGATCATTGCCGCGCGCGCGGGCTGTTTTCGCGGCTTATCGGCGACGACAGGCTGCTCGCCGTGGCCCACGCCGGGCGGCTGGTCTGTCGCGTGCCGGCGACAATCGCCGGTCTCGCCGAAGTGCCTGGGTTCATGCCGCGCCCGCTGCCGTTCGAGCCGGGTGGAGTGATCGACCTGCATGTCCGGCTGGTGCCGAAGGCAGACATGGCCCGTTTCCAGGAGGAAATCAGCGAGCCGGTGGCAGGCTGTCCGGTGCCGCGTATCGACCTTGCCGAGCGCAACGCCGCCACGGCCTTGCCGGCGGTGATGGCGCGGCTGTCGATTGCACCTTTTTTATGATCCGGTTCCGGTTTTTTGCTGCAATGCGTCAAAATGGCCTGGGCCTGCGCAATTTTGGGCTTGTCAACGCGTCTCTCGTCGACAAGATAGCGCTCCCGCCGCCTGGAATGGCCGGCGAGCATGAAATGCGCCTGTGAAGCGGCGATGACGGGAGCCACCAAAGAATGATCGGACTCGTGCTTGTAACGCACGGTCAACTGGCCGCCGAGTTTCGCCATGCCGTGGAACATGTCGTGGGGCCACAAGACAGTTTCGAGACCGTCGCGATCGGCGCCGACGACGATATGGAGCAGCGCCGCAGCGACATCGTCGACGCCGTTGCCCGCGTCGACACCGGGGCGGGCGTCATCGTTTTGACCGACATGTTCGGCGGCACGCCCTCCAATCTCGCCATTTCGGTGATGGAATCCGGTCGTACCGAGGTCATTGCCGGCATGAACCTGCCGATGCTGATCAAGCTGTCCAGCGTCCGCAAGGGCGACAACATGACGGCAGCGCTGGACGAGGCGCAGGCGGCCGGCCGCAAATACATCAACGTCGCCAGCCAGCTTCTGAGCAGCAAATGAACGCGGTGTCGGCCAAGAAGGATCACATCGTTCGGGAGTTTCCAATCGTCAACCAGCGTGGCCTGCATGCCCGCGCCTCGGCGAAGTTCGTTCAGGTTGCCAGCGGTTTCGACGCCTCCGTCCATGTCGAGAAGGACGGCGTCAAGGTCGGCGGCACCTCGATCATGGGGCTCATGATGCTGGCGGCGAGCCCCGGCTTTTCGATTCGCGTCACCGCCAGCGGACCGGAGGCCGAGCAGGTCATCGATGCGCTGGAGCAGCTCGTTGCGTCCCGCTTCGGCGAGGAGTCCTGACGACTTCCGAAGACATGCACGGATAAAGATTTCTTTATATCCCATTGTCGTTCGACCGGCGATCTGCTAGTCAGGCGGCACTCGCGCCCATCGACACGCCTTCCGGCGCGGGCGCACCCGAAACAATTTCGCATCGGAGCACTGCCATGACGGGTAGCAAGGACTATGTGGTCGCCGACATTTCGCTTGCCGACTGGGGCCGCAAGGAGATCGAGATCGCCGAAACCGAGATGCCGGGCCTGATGGCCTGCCGCGAGGAATTCGGCAAGGCGCAGCCGCTCAAGGGCGCGCGCATCACCGGTTCGCTGCACATGACCATCCAGACCGCGGTGCTGATCGAAACGCTGAAGGCGCTCGGCGCCGATATCCGCTGGGCCTCCTGCAACATCTTCTCGACCCAGGACCATGCGGCCGCGGCAATCGCCGAGGCTGGCATTCCGGTCTTCGCCGTCAAGGGCGAGACGCTTGAGGACTACTGGGTCTACACCGACAGGATATTCCAGTGGGCCGACGGCGGCACGTCCAACATGATCCTCGATGATGGCGGCGACGCCACCATGTACATCCTGATCGGCGCGCGTGCCGAAGCCGGCGAGGACGTGCTCTCCAATCCGGGCAGTGAGGAGGAGGAAATCCTGTTTGCCCAGATCAAGAAGCGCCTGAAGGCCTCGCCCGGCTTCTTCACCAGGCAGAAGGAAGCGATCCGCGGCGTCACTGAAGAGACGACAACCGGCGTCAACCGGCTCTACCAGTTGCAGAAGAAGGGCCTGCTGCCCTTCCCGGCCATCAACGTCAACGATAGCGTGACAAAGTCGAAATTCGACAACAAGTATGGCTGCAAGGAATCGCTGGTCGACGGCATTCGCCGCGGCACCGACACGATGATGGCCGGCAAGGTCGCGGTCGTCTGCGGCTATGGCGACGTCGGCAAGGGCTCTTCGGCGTCGCTCAAGGGCGCCGGCGCCCGCGTCAAGGTCACCGAGGTCGATCCGATCTGCGCATTGCAGGCGGCGATGGACGGCTTCGAGGTGGTCACGCTCGAAGATGCCGCCCCGACGGCCGACATCGTCATCACCACAACCGGCAACAAGGACGTCGTCACCATCGACCACATGCGGTCGTTCAAGGACATGGCGATCGTCGGCAATATCGGCCACTTCGACAACGAGATTCAGGTGGCGTCGCTGCGCAATCTGAAGTGGACCAACATCAAGCCGCAGGTCGACATGATCACCTTCCCGGACGGCAAGCGGATGATCCTTTTGTCGGAAGGCCGCCTGCTCAATCTCGGCAATGCCACCGGCCATCCGAGCTTCGTCATGTCGGCGTCCTTCACCAACCAGGTGCTGGCCCAGATCGAGCTGTACACCAAGCCCGGCCAGTACGAGAACCAGGTCTATGTCCTGCCCAAGCATCTCGATGAAAAGGTCGCGCGCCTGCATCTCGACAAGCTCGGCGCCCGCCTCACCGAACTGTCGGGTGAACAGGCCGCCTATATCGGCGTGACTCAGCAGGGACCGTTCAAGCCGGAACACTACCGCTATTAATCACAGCGCAAATTACCACTAGATATTGAGGCCGGGCGATTGACTTTTCGCCCGGCTTACTTTTTGCGCTGATTGATTCTTCACGCCGATTCGCGCAAGCGCTATGGTGCTGATTCGCGGGTCCGGGGACGAGGGCCGACGCCCGCATCAGGGCGGTCTTGCATTCAGGCGGCGAAGAGGACCAGGACATGCCGGGGGATAACCCGCCTCGCGCGGGACAGGCCGTTTCCGGCGGCCGCAACGATTCAGCTGTCGCGGGTTCCGCTGCCAGAGGCGGGAGCCTTTTATGGCGCGCCGGTATCCGTGTCGGAACGCTGCTGGCTTCTTCCGCGCTCGCCGGTTCGCTGCTTGGCCCTTCGGCACACGCAGAGACGGCTGCTGCGCCCGAAGCCGGGCTGTCGGTCGGCACGGTCGAGGTCATGCAACTCGCCATGTTTGTCGGCGTCATGGGCGCGGCACTTGTCTCAGCCATTTTCCTGATCCGCGAAAGAGCGCGCACCTCGGCGCAGAATGTCGAACTCAGAGCCCGCTTGGCCGACGTCAACGTTGCGCTGCAGCGCTCCGAGGCGCTGCTCAACCTGCGCGACCAGCGTGTCGTCGTATGGACCTCGGAAAACAAGAAACCCGAACTCGTCGGGACATTGCCGGTCGAGAGCGGCGCTCCGGAAGATCGTGCCGCCTTCCTCGCCTTCGGTCGTTGGCTGATGCCGCGCTCGGCGGCGGCGCTCGAGAATGCCGTGGCGGGACTGCGCGAAAAGGCGAAGCCGTTCGATCTCGTCATCGAATCGCAGGTTGGCGCGCCGCTCGAAGTGCATGGGCGCAAGAGCGCGGCACACGTGCTCGTGCGTTTCGTTTCGCTGTCTGAAACGCAGCGAAGCGAGGCCAGGCTGAAAATCGAGAACCAGCGCCTCGCCGCCGACTACGACACCCTGATCGGCCTTCTCGACGCGCTCAGCATGCCGTCATGGCTGCGCACGGCGGACGGGCGGCTGAAGTGGGTCAACCGCGCCTATGCGAAGGCGGTCGAAGCGGCAAACGCCGAAACGGCCGTTCGCGACGCGAAGGAATTCCTGGGCGGCCAGGCGCGCGATGCGATCGCCGCGCAGCACAAGTCGCATCCTGTCTTCGAGCAGGCGCTTTCCACCGTCATCGAAGGCGACCGGCGCATGTTCGCCGTGACCGACTTCGCCGGCGCGGACGGCTCGGCGGGGCTTGCCTGCGACACCAGCGCCATCGAAACGATCCGTAGCGAATATGAGCGGACCGTGCGCAGCCACGCCGACACGCTCGATCAGCTCAACACCGCCGTGGCGATTTTCGATACCGACGAAAAATTGCGGTTCTTCAACCAGGCGTTCCAGAAACTATGGGGTCTCGACAGCGGCTTCCTGCACAGCGCTCCGGACAACGCCTTGTTGCTCGACCGGCTGCGCAGCGAGGGCAAGATCGCCGAGCAGCCCGAATGGCGGCGCTGGAAGGAAAGCCTGCTCGGGGCGTATCGCGCGGTCGAATCGCAGGAGCATTGGTGGCATTTGCCGGACGGCAAGACCATCCGCGTCGTCGCCAATCCGCAGCCCAAGGGCGGCGTGACCTGGGTGTTCGAGAACCTGACCGAGAAGATGGATCTCGAAAGCCGCTACCAGACCGCGGTGCGGGTCCAGGGCGAGACGCTCGACAATCTTGCCGAAGGCGTGGCCGTGTTCGGCCCGGACGGAAGGCTCAGACTGTCGAATCCGGCATTCGCGGCGTTGTGGGGGCTGGACGCCGACGCCGCCAAGCCCAACGTTCACGTCTCCTCGATCCGCGATCTGTGCGACCGGCGTGCTGCCGGCAGCCCCTGGGGCGGGTTCGTTGCCGCCATCACCGGGTTCGACGATGAGCGCCGCGACCGCCACGGTCAGACCGAGCTGAACAATGGCACCGTGCTGCGTTACGCGATGATCCCGCTGCCCAACGGGCAGGTGATGATGACCTTCGTCGACGTCACCGACAGCGTCAATGTCGAGCGGGCGTTGAAGGACAAGAACGAGGCGCTGGAAAAATCCGACCAGCTCAAGAACGAATTCGTGCAGCACGTCTCCTACGAACTGCGCTCGCCGCTGACCAACATCATCGGCTTCACCGAGCTTCTTTCGCTGCCGTCGACCGGGCCATTGAGCCAGAAGCAGCGCGAATATGTCGAGCATGTCGGCTCGTCTTCCTCGGTCCTGCTCACCATCGTCAACGACATCCTCGACCTGGCGACCGTCGATGCCGGCATCATGCAGCTCGATATCTCCGAAGTTCACGTCGACCGGACCATCGCCGCCGCCGCCGAGCTGGTTGCAGACCGGCTGGAGGAACATGCGATCAGGCTCAAAGTCGACGCGGCTACCGCGCCAAAGACGTTCCACGGCGACGAAATCCGTATCCGCCAGATCCTCTACAATCTGCTGAGCAACGCCGCGAATTACGCGCCGGAGGCCAGCACCATCACGCTCGCCTGCCGCTCGCTTGCCGAAGGCGTGGAATTCTCCGTTCACGACGACGGCCCCGGCATGCCGCCGGACGTGCTCGATTCGGTGTTCCGCCGTTTCGAGCCGCGCGCCAATGGCGGCCGCCGGCGCGGCGCCGGACTCGGCCTGTCGATCGTCAAGAGTTTTGTCGAACTGCATGGCGGCAGCGTCCGCATCGAGACCGGCATGGACAAAGGCACCACCGTCATCTGTGCCTTTCCCGACACGCCATCCGGCATTCGCGCGGCGGCCGAGTAGCACGCTCGATGGCAGGCGTGGTGCTGGAACGTTTTCTCGCCGACGAGGCTGCGACCGCAAGGCTGGGCGAGGATCTGGCGATGTCGCTGCGCCCCGGCGACGTGCTGTCCCTCAAAGGCGATCTCGGCGCCGGCAAGTCGAGTTTGGCGCGGGCGCTGATCAGGGCCATGACCGACGATTCCGGTCTCGATGTGCCGAGCCCGACCTTCACGCTCGTCCAGAGCTACGAGGCGCGCGTTCCCGTCCATCATTTCGACCTCTACCGCCTGTCCTCGGCGTCCGAACTGGACGAACTGGGTTTCGACGAAGCACTGGCGCAAGGCGTTGCCCTGGTCGAATGGCCGGAACGGGCAGAGGCCTATCTGCCGAAGACTTCGGTTCTGATCGAACTGGTCCATCAGGGCGACGGACGCCTGGCGAGACTGTCGGGGCAAGGCGCTGCCTTCGAGCGCGCGGCGCGATCGCTGGCCATGCGCGATTTTCTGGGGCGATCTGGTTGGGGCGAGGCGCAGCGGCGGTACTTCATCGGCGACGCTTCGGCCCGCTCCTATGAGATCGTCTCGCTGGCCGGCCTGCCGCCGCGCGTACTGATGAACTCGCCGCGGCTGGTGCTCGGGCCGCCGGTCCGCGGCGGCAAGCCCTATGCGGTGATCGCCCACACCGCGCAATCCGTCGCTGCCTTCGTTGCCATCGACCGGGCGTTGCGGGCAGGTGGGGTCAGTGCCCCGGAGATCCATGCCCAGGACCTGGACCAGGGCTTTCTTCTCCTGGAGCATCTCGGCTCGGAGGGGGTTCTCGGCAAGCACGGCGAGCCGGTGGCGGAGCGCTACGAGGCGGCGGCCGAACTGCTGACCATGATGCATGGCAAGCCATGGCCCGATCGCATGGAGGCCGCGCCCGGCGTCTTTCACGATGTGCCGCCTTTCGATCGCGACGCCATGATGATCGAAGCCGAACTGCTGCTCGACTGGTACGTGCCGGCGATATCGGGCGACCCGGCAAGCGAGGCTTTGCGCGTCGGCTACACAAAAGAATGGAATGCGGCCCTCGACCGGCTGCAGGGGCGCGAATACACGCTCATGCTGCGCGACTTTCATTCGCCCAACATCATCTGGCGCGGCGAGCGCACCGGTCACGATCGCCTCGGCATCATCGATGTCCAGGACGCGCTGATCGGTCCCTCCGCCTACGATCTCGCCTCGCTCGCCATGGACGCGCGGGTCACCATATCGCCTGAGATCGAGAAGCGGACGCTCGATGCCTATATCGCCGCGCGCCATAAGGCCGGCGCCTTCGATGAAGATGAATTCGTCGAGACCTATGCAATCATGGCGGCGCAGCGCAATTCGAAGATCCTCGGCATTTTCGTCCGGCTCGAAAAGCGCGACGGCAAGCCCTATTATCTGAAGCACCTGCCGCGCATTCGCGACTATCTTCGCCGGGCGCTGGCGCATCCGGCGTTGGCCAGCCTGCGGGATTTCTACACCGCCAACGGCCTGTTGGAGGAACGGCCGCTGTGACGACACGCCCCAAGACCGCGATGGTGCTTGCCGCTGGCCTGGGAAAGCGCATGCGGCCGATCACCGACACGATGCCGAAGCCGCTGGTCCAGATATCAGGCAAGACGTTGCTCGACTGGAGCTTGGACAGCCTGGCCCATGCCGGCGTCGACAAGGCCGTGGTCAACGTCCATTATTTCCCCGAACAGATCGTCGCCCATGTCGCCGCGCGCCGCGCACCGCGCGTTGCCATTTCCGACGAAAGCGAAACGCTGCTCGATTCCGCCGGCGGGATCGTCCATGCTTTGCCGGAACTGGGCAAGGCTCCCTTCTACATCGTCAACGCCGACACTTTCTGGATCGACAGCGGTATGCCCAACCTTGTTCGCCTTGCCCTTGCATGGGACGCGGCGAAAATGGATATTCTGCTGATGCTTTCGGATCTCCAGTCAGCGACCGGACACAGCGGCGGCACCGATTTCCTGATGGTGCCGGACGGCGCCTTGCGGCGTTCGAAAGGCGATCCGGCGGGCCTGATCTATGCTGGTGCCGCCATCGTCCACCCGCGTCTTTTCAACGACGCGCCGGCCGGGCCGCACTCGCTCAACGCCTATTTCGATGCGGCCATCGCAGCTGGCCGCCTATACGGCATGACGATGCACGGCCGTTGGATCACGGTCGGCACGCCCGACGCCATTCCGCTTGCGGAAGCGGCAGTCGCCGGCGCGCTTGCCGGATCGGCCAGCGCTCTTAACGAGTTGAAATGAGCGGCACCCGCCGCGTCTTCTCGATCCCCCCCGGAGCGCCGTTCCTGCCGACGCTGGCTGAGGCCCTGCTGTCAGGGCGGCTTGTTCCCGGTTTCCGCTTCGACGGCGATCCGCTGGCGCTGGCCGACGCCACCATCTACGTGCCGACGCGCCGTGCGGCGCGGGCGCTGCGCGGCGTCCTCGTCGACCGTCTGGGCAGCCGCTCGGCGATCCTGCCGGTTATCCGCCCGCTCGGCGAGTTCGACGAGGACGAAGCTGCATTCGAGGCCGACGCATCGGCGGCGATCGATCTCGCGCCGCCGATCGCCGCGATTGAGCGGCTGCTGCTGTTGGCGCCGCTGGTGCGTGCCTGGAAACGCCGCCTGCCGGCGCATGTCGCGGCACTTTTCGACGAGGAGATCGTCGTGCCGGCGTCGGCCGCCGACGCCATCTGGCTGGCGCGCGACCTGGCCCGGCTGATGGATGAGATCGAGACGGAAGGCACGGACTGGACCAGGCTCGCCGATCTGGTGACCGGAAACCTCGCCGGCTGGTGGCAGGTGACGCTCGACTTCCTGAGTATCGTCACCGAAAACTGGCCGAACCTCCTCGAGGAACACAACCGCTCCAACCCGGCCGCGCACCGCAACGCCTTGATAAGGCTGGAAGCGGCGCGGCTGAAGCGCAATCCACCCACCGGACCGGTGATCGCCGCCGGCTCGACCGGGTCCATTCCCGCCACGGCGGAACTGCTTGCGGTGATTGCCGGCCTGCCGAGCGGCGCCGTCGTGCTGCCCGGTCTCGACCTGATGCTGGACGAGCCGTCGTTCCAGGCGATCGCGGCACCCGGTGCGCGCCCGGCCTTGCTTGGCCATCCGCAATACGGCCTGGCAAAACTGATCGGCAAGATCGGCGTGCCGCGTGGCGACATCGAGGAGATCGCCGTTGCCGAAAGGCCGCTCGCGCTGCGCGCCGCGCTTGTCGGCGAGGCGTTGCGGCCGGCCGAAACCACCGAGCTGTGGGCCGAGACGCGTGCCGGTTTTGCCGCTGGCGAGATCACCGAGGCCTTCGCCGATGTGACGCTTCTCGAAGCCGCCGGCGAACGCGACGAAGCCGTGGCGATCGCCGTCGCGCTCAAACGCGCCGTCGAGCAGCCCGGCCAGCGCGCGGCGCTCGTCACCGGCGACCGCGCCTTGGCGCGGCGCGTCTCCGTCGAGCTCTTGCGCTTCGGTGTCGTCGCCGACGATTCGGGCGGCACGCCGCTCGCCAACACGCCTGCCGCCAGCCTGCTCAGGCTGGCGCTTCAGGCCGCGTTCCGGCCCGGCGATCCGGTCGCCCTGCTGTCGCTGCTCAAGCACCCGCTGCTTGGCCTCGGCCTGGAGCGCGCGGGCGTCCGTCATGCCGCCGAGATCGTCGAACTGGTGGCGCTGCGCGGCGGCACCGGCCGCCCCGACATCGCATCGCTGCCAGAGCTTTTCGAGACCCGCCTCACTGTCCTCGGCGATACCCGCCCGCCTTTCTGGTTCTCCCGCCTTACCGTGCGAAACATCGACGGCGCCCGCGAATTGCTCGTCCGCCTTGCCGCCGCGCTGGCACCGCTGATCGCCTTTCGCAGTCAAATCGAAGCCGATCTTGCCGCATTGACCCGGGCCAGCGTCGTCGCACTCGAAGCTCTTGGCCGCGCCGCGGACGGTAGCCTGAGCGAACTCTATGCGGGCGACGCCGGTGAAAAGCTCGCCGAGCTTTTGCGCGGACTGATTGCTGCCTCGGCGTCGTTCTCCTTCGCGGCGGACGAATGGCCCGATGTGATGGAGGCGCTGATCGCGCCCGAAACGGTCAAGCCGGCGCAAGGCACCGACAGGAACATCGCCATCTGGGGCGCGTTGGAAGCCCGGTTGCAGAACGTCGACACGCTGGTCATTGGCGGGCTCAACGAAGGCGTGTGGCCGCGCAAGCCGGAAAGCGACCGCTTCATGTCGCGGCTGATGAAAACCGGCATCGATCTCGAGCCGCCCGAACGGCGCATCGGCCTTGCCGCCCATGATTTCCAGATGGCGATGGGGGCGAAGAAAGTGGTGCTGGCGCGCTCCGCCCGCTCCGGCGACGCGCCGGCGGTGCCGTCGCGCTGGCTGCAGCGCATCCTGACTTTCATCGGCAAGCATCATGCGGCGGTGCTTCGCCGGCGCGGTGATGAACTCCTGTCCTGGGCACGGGCGCTCGATGCCGGTGAAAGAAGAGATTTCGCGCCGCGGCCGCAGCCGAAGCCGCCGCTGGCTGCGCGACCGCAGCATTTCTCCGTCACCGAGATCGAGACGCTGCGCCGCGACCCCTATGCGATCTATGCCAGGAGGATCCTCGGCCTGATGCCGCTCGATCCGGTCATCCGCGATCCGGGCGCCGCCGAGCGCGGCACGCTGTTCCACGCCATCCTGCATCTTTTCTCTGCTGATGTGGCCGACCCGCGCGCACCGGAGGCGCTGGCCGGCCTTATCGCTGCTGGCCGCGCCTGCTTTGCCGAGGCGGCCCTTCCGGCCGATGTCGAGGCGGTGTGGTGGCCGCGCTTCGAAAAGCTCGCCGGCGGCATCGTCGAATGGGAGCGTGGCCGCGCCGATGCCGTAGTCCGGCGACATGCCGAGGAGCGCGCCCAAAAGACCGGCGTCGGCCAGTCCGGCGTAACGCTGTCCGGCTATGCCGATCGCGTCGACCTGCTGGCCGGCGGCATGGCCGACATCCTGGACTACAAGACCGGCTCCTCGCCGTCCAAGGCGCAGGCCCATACGCTGCTTTCGCCGCAACTGGCGCTCGAAGGCGCGCTGCTCAGGCGCGGCGCCTTCAAGGGGCTTGGCGCGCGCGAGCCGTCGCAGCTGGCCTTTGTGCGGCTGAAGCCGAATGGCGAGGTGTTCGAGGAATCCATCCTCGAATACAACCGCAAGCCGCGAACCGCCGCCGATCTCGCCGAGGAGGCCTGGGCGCGGCTCGAAAAACTGCTGAACTACTATGCCGACCCGGCGACCGGCTATTTGTCGCGCGCGCTGCCGTTCCGCGAGGGCGAGACCGACGGCGACTACGACCATCTCGCCCGCGTGCTTGAATGGTCCGCTGGTGGCGACGCCGACGACGAGGGAGGGGAGGCATGAAGAAGGCCTATCCCATCCCGACCGACACCGCGGCCAGCCAGGCGAGCGCCTCCGACCCGCAAAATTCCGCCTGGGTGTCGGCCAATGCCGGATCGGGCAAGACCCATGTGCTGGCCCAGCGCGTCATCCGGCTTTTGCTGCGCGGCACCGATCCGTCGAAGATCCTATGCCTGACCTACACCCGCGCCGCCGCCGCCAACATGTCGAACAGGGTGTTTTCGACGCTGTCGGAATGGACGGCGCTTGGCGATACGGAACTGGCGACAAGGATAGAGGCGCTGGATGGTCGCCAGCCCGATCGTAAAACCATGCGCCGCGCGCGCCGGCTGTTTGCCGAGGCGCTGGAGACACCGGGCGGGCTGAAGATCCAGACCATCCACGCCTTCTGCGAATCGGTGCTGCACCAGTTCCCGCTGGAAGCCAACATACCGGCCCATTTCGAAATGCTCGATCCGCAGATGGAGGCGTCGCTCTTCGCCGCCGCCCGCCGCGACATGATCTCGGGCGCGGCTGCTTGCGATGCGGGACTGGACGAGGCGATCGCCACCATTCTGGAACGCGGCGGCGAACACGGGCTCGACGCCTTACTGGCCGAGATCGTGCGCAAGCGCGACGGCCTGCGCGCCTTCATCGCTGCTGCCGGCGGCGACGGCTTCCGGGCGCTGTTCGACGAGTTCAGGTTTCGCGCCGGCCAGTCCGCCGAAGGCCTGGCGGCGTCCGTCTGGCCGCTGCCGGGCTTCCTGCCGGATTATTTCGTCACCTTTGCCCGCGCCGCTGAAGCCACTGACGCCCGCATCGTGCTGAACAATCTTCTGCCCTATGCGCAGCTTGCCTTTGCCGAGGACGATCCGGTTCGCCGGCTGCAATTGCTGGCAAAAGCCTTCCTGCGGGCGGATGGCGAGCCTTATGAGCCGGCAAAGACATTCAAGAAGGCGTTGCTCGACCGGTTGCCGGACCTTGGCGAGCGCTATCTGGCCGCGGCCGACGCCATCCTCGAAATCTCCGACCGGCTGGCCTTGTTCCGGATGTTGGAAGGCACGCGTGCCGCGCTGACCATCGCCGACTGGCTGATCGCCCGCTACGAGCACTTGAAGCGCGCCCGCGGCTTCCTCGACTTCAACGACCTCATCACCCGAACGGTCAATCTTCTGGCGCGGCCCGATGCCGGCCCTTGGGTGCAATACAAGCTCGACCAAGGCATCGACCACATCCTGCTCGATGAGGCGCAGGACACCAGCCCCGACCAGTGGGAGGTGGTGAAGCGGCTGGCGGAAGAATTCTTCGCCGGGCTCGGCGCGCGCGACAACCTTCACCGCACGGTCTTTGCCGTCGGCGACGAAAAACAGTCGATCTACTCTTTTCAGGGAGCGGCGCCCGACTCCTTCGCCGACTCAAGGCTCCTGTTTGCCGGCAAGGTGCGCGCCGCCAACGCCGCCTTCGCCGATCTCAAACTGACCTGGTCCTTCCGCTCGACCGACGACGTGCTTGCGGCGGTGGACCGCGTCTTTGCCGACCCGGTCGTGCGACGCGGCATCAGCCACGATCCCGATCCGCTGAACCACAAGGCGATCCGCACCGACGCGCCGGGCTATGTCGAGGTCTGGCCATCGATCGGCGCCGACGCCGTCGACGAGCCCGACGACTGGACGCAAGCCGTCGATCACGCCCATGCGCCGGCGGTGCGCGTTGCCGAAAACGTGGCGGCGACCATTGCCGGCTGGATCGGCGCCGGTGAGACCATCGAAGGCCGCGGAAGCAAGTTTCGGCCCGGCGACGTCCTGGTGCTGGTGCGCAAGCGCGATCGCTTCGTCCATGCGTTGACGCGTGCGCTGAAGCGCCGCGGCATCCCGGTTGCCGGCGCCGACCGGCTCAGCCTGCCCGGCCACATCGCGGTGAAGGACCTGATCGCGCTCGGCCATTTTCTCATCCAGCCTGAGGACGATCTGTCGCTTGCCGTCGTGCTGCGCAGCCCGATCTTCGATGTTTCTGAAGAGGTGCTTTTCGCGCTCGCGGGCGGGCGGCCGTCCGGCCTCTCCTTGATCGCCTCGCTCAGGCGGCATGCCGGCGAAAGCGCTGCCTTGGCTGCAATCGCTGCCCAGCTCGACACATGGTCCGATGAGGCCGCATTCAAGCCGGTGTTCGAATTCTATGCTGGGGCTCTCGCCCGCGACGGCCTGCGCAGGAAGATGATCGCGCGGCTCGGGCCGGAAGCCGGCGACATAATCGACGAGTTTTTGAGCTTCTGCCTGGCCGAGGAGCGGACCGGCCTGCCGGGGCTGGAGGCCTTCCTGTCGACGCTGGAAAACGCCGGCCCCGAGATCAAGCGCGAAATGGACCAGACCCGCGACGAGGTTCGCGTCATGACCGTGCACGCCGCCAAGGGCCTGGAGGCGCCTGTCGTATTCCTGGTCGATGGCGGTTCCGCCCCGTTCAGCGACCAGCATCTGCCGCGACTGATGCCGTTCGATGGCTCGGGCGAATACTGGGACGGCAAGGGCTATCTCTGGCGCTCGGCCAGCGACGTCGCCAATGGATTTTCGCGAGCCGCTTCGGTTCGCGCGCGCGAACTGGCCGACGACGAATACCGCCGGCTGCTCTATGTCGGCATGACCCGCGCCGAGGACCGGCTGATCGTCTGCGGCTATCACGGCAAGCGGGCGCCGAATGCCGGCACTTGGCATTCGATCGTCAGCCGCGCGCTCGTCGGCGCCCCCGAAAGCGCGGAGCGGCGGCACCCCGCCACCGGCGAGACCGTGCATCGCTTTCACGTAACGAAGCTGCCGCCGGTCGCACAGGCCGCCGCCGAAGAGGCGCAGCAGACGCAACAGTTTGGGCCGTTGCCGAAGACCTTGTTCGAGCCCTTGCCGCCTTTCGAGGACCTGCCGCGGCCGCTGTCGCCCTCCGGCGCCTCGGCGCTGATCGACGAGGTCAAGGAAGCCGCGATCGACACCGGCTCGCCGGTGCTGGACACCGAGGCGGAGCCTGGTTTTGCCGTGATGCGGGGACTGGCGCTGCACAAATTGTTGCAGATGCTGCCCGGCATTGCGGAAGGAGAACGCCGGGGTGCCGCGGAACGTTATCTCAAGCGCGCCGGCGCGCAATGGCCCGATGCCGAGCGCGACAAGGCCTTGGCCTCGGTGGCGGCGATCCTTGCCGACAGCCGCTTCGATCAGCTGTTCGCATCGTCGTCGCGCGCCGAGGTCGCGGTCATGGGCAGCCTGGAGGTCAAGGGCAAGCTGCGCTCCATCTCCGGCAAGATCGACCGGCTGGCGGTAACATCAGGCAGGGTTTCGATCGTCGACTACAAGACCAATCGGCCGGCGCCGGCAGCGCTGGCGGACGTTCCGCCGGCCTATGTTCTGCAGCTCGCGCTCTATCGCGCGCTGCTTCAGCCGCTTTACCCGGGCCGCGAGGTCTCGGCCGCCTTGCTGTTCACCGAAGCGCCGCGGCTGATCGAGCTGCCGGCAAAGGCGATGGACGATGCCCTTGCCCGACTCACGGGAGCGTGACACAACACCTGCTTGAACAAACACGCGATAACCACCACATTTGGTGCGACAACAACTCTCGAAAGGATTTCAGCATGGCCACCGTCAAGGTCGACAAGAGCAATTTCCAGGCCGACGTGCTCGACGCCAAGGAGCCGGTCGTCGTCGATTTCTGGGCGGAATGGTGCGGCCCGTGCAAGATGATCGCGCCGGCGCTGGAAGATATCGCCAGCGAACTCGGCGGCAAGGTCAAGATCGCGAAACTCAACATCGACGAGAATCCCGAGCTTGCCGCGCAGTTCGGCGTGCGCTCGATCCCGACGCTGATGATCTTCAAGGGCGGCGAGATGGCCGACATGAAGGTTGGCGCAGCACCCAAGACGGCGCTGTCGCACTGGATCAACGGCAACCTCGCCTGATCCGGTACGAAATTCTGCAGGACAAGCCCGGCCGTCGCGCCGGGCTTTTTGTTGGCGTTATCGCTGGATGGTTCTGGCACTCGCGCCAATGTGCGTCATATCCTCTGCTTGGCGAACAGGAGAGCTCCATGACCGGATCCGCCAAGGCAACCGTCTTTATCGACAATGACCGCGTCATCGTCACCGAGTACCGCTTCGCGCCGGGCGACAACACCGGCTGGCACCGCCATGGCCACGACTACGTCGTCGTGCCGCTCATGGACGGCAAGGTCAAGCTGCTGACCAAGGACGGCGAATCCTTTGCCGAGATGAAGAAGGGCGCGCCCTATTTCCGCAAGGAAGGCGTCGAGCACGACGTCATCAGCGCCAATGAGGGCGAATACGCCTTCATCGAGATCGAGCTGAAATAATCCACCGCGCGATCACCAATCGGCGATGCGATCGCCTCCGGCGAATTGCGCACTCTTTTCGGTATACTCGAACAACTCGATCTTCACGCCGTTGGGATCGCGTATCCAGGCCTGATAGGTGTCATCGCACGCGTGCTTCTTTGCCGTGACATCGATGCCCTTCGATCTTATGTGGGCGATCGCCGCGTCGATGTTTTCCACCTCAAGGCAGAAGTGGTTGATCTGGTTCAAGTCGCTATAGCGGGCCTCGTCTTTGTGGAATACCTCGACGTGGCTGCGGCCGCCGCAATTGAGGTAGAACCCGAAAATCTTGCCGTCGCGCAGGAAATTGAACTGGGTGTCCATGCCGAGGACGTCCCTGTAGAAGCTTCGCGTCGCTTCCAGTTCATGCGCGAAGATGCAGACATGAGCGAGCTGCTTTACCTTGAGCATGACTGGCTCCTCGCAGAAAATCCGGCTTCAGACCGGCGGCGTGCCGTTTTCGGCCAACACCGCGCCGGCCAGATAGAGCGAGCCGCTGATCAGGATACGCGGCGGCGGTCCGTCCCAGCCGTCGCGCAACAGCATCAATGCATTGGCGACCGAGCTCACCGGTTCGGCCGACAGCCCGGCCTCGACGGCGCGGATCGCCAGTTCATCATTCGGCACGCTGGCCTCGCTGAGGCTCACCGGCACCGTGTAGACATGCCGGACCAGGCCCTTGAAGGCGCGGAAATAGCCGCTCTGGTCCTTGGTGTTGATCATCCCGGAAATCAGGAACAGCGGCCGCGGGTTCTTTTCCTCCCGCTCGGCCAGCGCCTCGGCGACGACCATGCCGGCGCCCGGATTGTGGCCGCCGTCGAGCCAGATCTCGGCGCCCTTCGGCGCCAGTTCGGTCAGCCTGCCTTGCGGCAATTTCTGCATCCGCGCCGGCCAGGCGGCATTGGCCATCGCCTTCTCGGCGGCGCGGTGGCTGATCTCGAAGCCCGCCGCCTTGACCGCCGCGATTGCCGCCGCCGCGTTGGCGAACTGGTGGCGCCCCGGCAGGCGCGGCGGCGGCAGGTCCATCAAGCCGTCTTCGTCCTGGTAGACCATGCGGCCGTTTTCCTCGAAGGCGAGGAAGTCCTGGCCATAGACGAAGGCGGGACAGTCGAGCCGCTCGGCGGTTTCGATGAGCACCTGCAGCGCCGTTTCGCTTTCCTGCGCGCCGATGACCACCGGGCAACCGGGCTTGATGATGCCGGCTTTTTCGGCGGCGATCAGTTCGACACGGTCCCCGAGATAGGCCTCGTGGTCTAGCGAGACCGGCATGATCACCGACACCGCCGGCTCGGTGACGACATTGGTGGCGTCGAAGCGGCCGCCGAGGCCGACCTCGATGATGACGGCATCCGCCGGGTGTTCGGAAAACAGCAGGAAGGTGACGGCGGTGAGGATTTCGAAGACGGTGATCGTCTCGCCTCCATTGGCCTTGGCGACGCGGGCGATCGCGTCGGCGAAGACCTTGTCCTCGACCAGCCTGCCGCCGCCGTCGGCGGCCAGCCGGTAGCGCTCATGCCAGTTCACCAGATGTGGGGAAGTGTGGACATGGACGCGGTGGCCAGAGGCTTCGAGCAGCGCCTGCGAAAAGGCGGCGCAGGAGCCCTTGCCGTTGGTGCCGGCGATGTGGATGACCGGCGGCAGGTGGTCCTGCGGATTGCCCAGCCGCTCCAGCAGCCGCGAAATGCGGTCGAGCGAAAGGTCGAAGCCCTTCGGATGAAGCGACATCAGGCTTTCGATTTCGCGGTCGGCGGCAAGCGTGGTCATGGGAGAATCCTAGGCGCGTCGCGGACGGCGCGCAATCGCGGTTCGCGGCGAAGGATGTCGCTTCAGGCTTGCGGGCGTGCCTCCGCCGGGATGGCCGCCGGCGGCAGGATTTCCGGCTCCAGCGGTTTTTGCTCTTCCGGCAGCTTGAGCAGCATTTTCAGCAGCCGCGCGATCGTCTGGCGCATCTCCAGCCGCGACACCACCATGTCGACCATGCCGTGCTCCATCAGATATTCGGAGCGCTGGAAGCCGTCGGGCAGCTTTTCCCTGATGGTCTGCTCGATGACGCGCGGCCCGGCAAAGCCGATCAGCGCGCCGGGCTCGGCGATGTGCACGTCGCCCAGCATGGCATAGGAGGCGGTGACGCCGCCGGTGGTCGGATTGGTCAGAACGACGATGTAGGGAAGGCCGGCCTCCTTCAGGCGATCGACACCGACGGTGGTTCTCGGCAATTGCATCAGCGACAGGATGCCTTCCTGCATGCGGGCGCCGCCGGAGGCTGCGAACAGGACCAGCGGCCTTTTGCGTTGCAAGGCCACCTCGAAGGCATGAACGATGGCGTCGCCGGCGGCCATGCCGAGCGAGCCGCCCATGAAGGCGAAATCCTGCACCGTCACCACCACCGGCAGGCCCTCGACGGTGCCCAGTGCATTGACGATCGCGTCCTCCAGTCCGGTCTTGGACTTGGCGTCCTTCAGCCGGTCGGTGTAGCGCTTCTCGTCACGGAACTTCAGCGGATCCTGCACGACCTTGGGATTTTCGAGCGTCTCGTATTTGCCGTCGTCGAAGAAGAATTTCAGCCGCTCCTTGGCCGAGATCTTCATGTGGTGGCCGGAGGACGGGATGACGAACTGGTTCTGCTCCAGATCCTTGTGGAAGATCATCTCGCCGGTCTCGGGATCCTTGATCCAGAGATTCTCGGGCATGTCGGTGCGCCGGCCGAGCATCGAATTGATCTTCGGGCGAACGTAGTTGGTGATCCAGTTCATCACTTCGGCTCCTGTCCTGACGAAGAGATAGGAAAGACGTAGGAAGACTATTCGGCGACAGCAAGGCGGGCCGCGCGCACGCCTTGCGAAAGCCCGCTGACCAGTGTGGCGACCGCCTCGGCCGGGTCGGCGGTCTTTTCGCCCTTTGATCCCAGAACATTGGCGACCGCGTTGACGATCGCGGTGCCGACGACGACGCCGTCGGCCGACGCCCCGATGATGCGCGCCTGCTCGGCGGTCTTGACGCCGAAGCCGACGCAGACCGGCAGGTCGGTATGGCTCTTGATGCGCCCGACCGCCGCCGCCACCTTGCCGGTGTCGGCAAGCGCCGAGCCGGTGATGCCGGTCATCGAGACGTAGTAGACGAAGCCGGAGGTGTTCTGCAGCACCTTGGGCAGGCGCTTGTCGTCGGTGGTCGGCGTCGCCAGCCGGATGAAATTGATGCCGGCCTTCAGCGCCGGAATGCACAGTTCCTCATCCATTTCCGGCGGCAGGTCGACGACGATCAGCCCGTCGATGCCGCTGGCCAGCGCATCCCTGAGGAAGCGATCGACGCCGTAGATGTAGATCGGATTGTAGTAGCCCATCAAAACGATTGGCGTCTCATTGTCGCCGGCGCGGAATTCCGACGCCATCTTCAGCGTCTTGACCAGCGTCTGGCCGCCCTTCAGCGCGCGCAGGCCGGCGGCCTGGATCGCCGGGCCGTCGGCCATCGGATCGGAGAACGGCATGCCGAGCTCGATGATGTCGCTGCCGGCGCCGGACAGCGCCTTCATGATCGACAGCGAGGTCTCGTAGTCCGGGTCTCCGCCCATGAAATAGGTGACGAGCGCCGGGCGCCCTTCGGCCTTCAGCTTGGCCATGCGGCGGTCGATGCGGGTGGTCATGATCAGATCTCCATGCCCAGCATATTGGCCACCGTATGCACGTCCTTGTCGCCGCGGCCGGACAGGTTGACGATGACGATCTGGTCCTTGTCCATGGCGGGCACGATCTTCACCGCATGCGCGATGGCATGAGCGGATTCGAGCGCCGGAATGATGCCTTCGACGCGGGTCGTCAGCTGGAACGCCTCCAGCGCCTCGTCATCGAGAACAGGCACATAATCGACGCGGCCGGTATCGCGCAGCCAGGAATGCTCCGGCCCGACGCCCGGATAATCGAGGCCGGCCGAGATCGAATGCCCGTCCATGATCTGGCCGTCGGCATCCTGCAGGAGATAGGTGCGGTTGCCGTGCAGCACGCCGGGCGCGCCGGCATTCATCGAGGCGCAATGCTCGATGCCGTCGAGGCCGCGGCCGCCGGCCTCGATGCCGATGATGCGAACGTCTTTGTCGTCGAGGAACGGATGAAACAGGCCGATGGCGTTGGACCCGCCGCCGACACAGGCGATGATGGTGTCCGGCAGCCGGCCTCCCTGTTCGAGAATCTGCGCCCGCGCCTCGGTGCCGATCACCGACTGGAAGTCGCGCACCAGCTCCGGATAGGGATGCGGGCCGGCGGCGGTGCCGATCAGGTAATAGGTGTCCTCGACATTGGTCACCCAGTCGCGCAGGGCCTCGTTCATGGCGTCCTTCAGCGTGCCGTGTCCTGCGGTCACCGGTCGCACCTCGGCGCCGAGCAGCTTCATGCGGAAGACGTTGGGGCTTTGCCGGGCGACGTCGGTAGCGCCCATATAGACGACGCACGGAAAGCCGAAACGCGCCGCCACCGTGGCCGACGCCACGCCATGCTGGCCAGCGCCCGTCTCGGCGATGATCCGCTTCTTGCCCATCCGCTTGGCCAGCAGGATCTGGCCGAGGCAGTTGTTGATCTTGTGCGAGCCGGTGTGGTTCAGATCCTCGCGCTTGAAATAGACTTTCGCGCCGCCGCCGAGGCCCTTCGCCGAGGAGACCTCGCGAAGATGCCTGGTCAGGCCTTCGGCGAAATAAAGCTTCGAAGGCCGCCCGGCATAGTGGGTCGAAAGGTCAGTCAGTTCGGCCTTGAAATCCGGGTCGTCCTTGACCTCGTTCCAGTGCCGTTCCAGGTCGAGGATCAGCGGCATCAGCGTCTCGGCGACGAAGCGGCCGCCAAAGATGCCGAACATGCCCTGTTCGTCGGGTCCGGTGCGGAAGGAATTGGGTATCGCCGGCTTGTCCATCGCCGATCTCCTACTTCTTGTTTTGGAGCATGTCCTTGTCGGAAAACCGGTTTCCACTTTTCCGGGACATGCTCTGGATTCTACGCTTCAGGCTGCGCGGGTGTTCCGCGCGGCTCTGACGGCCCGGAAAAACTGTTCGATCAGCGCCGGATCCTTGACGCCCGGCGCGCTTTCCACGCCCGAGGAAATGTCTATTCCGGGCGGGTTGGCAAACCGAAGGGCATCGCCGATATTGGCGGCGTTGAGCCCACCGGAAAGCATGTAATCGACGCCTGCGTCAAGGCCGGCCAGAATGCGCCAGTCGAAGGCAACGCCGTTGCCGCCCGGCAGTTCCGAACCCTTCGGTGGCTTGGCGTCGAACAGGAAACGGTCGGCAATGCCGACGAAGGGTTTTATCCGCTCCAGATCGGCAGCCGCGCTGACGGCCAGCGCCTTCATCACCGGCAGACCATAGCGTGTCTTGACCTCGGCCGCTCGCTCCGGCGTTTCCGAACCATGCAGCTGCAGCATATCGGGCTGCATTTTCTCAACGATCTCATCCAGCAACGTGTCGCCGGCGTCGACCGTCACGGCAACCGCCTTGGCCTTGCCGATCGCCGCTTCACGCAAGCGGCGGGCTTCCGCTGGCTCGACATAGCGCGGGCTTTTGGTGAAGAAAATGAAGCCGACATGGCTTGCGCCGCCGGCCAGTGCCGCGGTCAATGCCCTGTCGGTCTTCAATCCGCATATCTTGATGTCGAGCGCCATGACGCGGGCATTGGCACGAAACAGCAAAAGAGTCGAGAAAAAGCATGCTGTTTGCCGCCAACGCGGAACGCGCTACCTTACTTCAGATAGTACAGGCGGGAGCAAAAAACATGGCAGACGAAACCGTCGCCCAACTCAGGCAAAAGATCGCGCAGGCCCGCGAGGTCATCGCTCATCTGATGGACAAGGCCGCCTTCAACGGCGCCGAGGCGCAGCGCGCGCTCGACTATTTCGACAGCGACGCCTTCGAGACGGACTTCTTGCCATGGCCGCGCCATGCCGATGAAGGCTTGCGGCCGGAGGAACTCAACGCAGCGAACGATGATTGATCGGCTAAGCTTTCAAAGCTCGCTTGTCATTGGAGTGTCGCCACTCCCAACGCGCGGCTCAGCTCGTTCATGGCCTCCAATGGAAACTCGTGACGGACCCAATTCTCCTTGTAACCCTTGACGCCATGTGTGTTCAGAACCGCACGAACGGCACTGAGAACTGCTTCTGCGAACTCTCGCAATCCGCATGTGGCTTCAAGTTTCACCTCGCCGAAGTCATCCGGCTCGTCAGACCAGATTTCTGAAAATTCCAGTATCTGCACTCTAACAAAAGCGCCTTCCGGCACCAGGACGAAGCGATACTCACCGGGTTCATCACAGAAGCGAGCGACCGAATACCTGGTGCCTTTCAGCGCTTTCAGTGTAGCGCCAAGCAGCTCGTTGAGAGCATCGCCCAGATAAGACGCTGCCACGGTTGCCTGAAGGTCGCCAACCGTCACATCGCACATCGCCCAACCCGCTCCAATCAGCCGGTATTCGATCCGCGCGGGCATCAATCACTCGAACATGATCGCCTGCAGCGCGCCGCCGTTGCGCTTGAGCCAGTCCTTGCAGCGCTCGGTGTCGGGGCAAAGCTGCTCGCACAATTTCCAGAATTTCGGTCCGTGGTTCATCTCCTTGAGATGCGCCACCTCATGCGCGACCAGATAGTTTATGACAGGCGCCGGCGCCATCATGATGCGCCAGGAGAAGGACAGGTTGCCGTCGGAGGTGCACGACCCCCAGCGGCTCGACGTGTCCTTGAAGCGGATCGCCCTGGCGCGCTTGCCGACCGCCACGGTGTGCTTGATGACCAGCGCCTCGATCTCGCGCTTGGCTTCGCGCTTGAGGAAATCGGCGATGCGGCGCGGCAGATGCACGCGATCGCCATGCACGATCATCAGCGGGCCACGCTCGTCACGCGACAGCATGACGGTGCCGCGTTTGGAAGGTTCATGAACGATGCGATGCGGCACGCCGCGCACCGGTATCTTGATGCCGGGCCGCACCTGCGGGCGGTTGGGCACCTTGGCCAGCCGCTGCTCCAGCCAGTCCTGATGGCGGTCCAGGAATTTTTCCACCTCGCCGCGGCGCAAGCCCGGCGGCACAGTGATGCGCAAGCCGCGGCCGCCGGAATCGATGCGCAGCGTCAGGCGGCGCGCCCGGTCGCTCTCGACGATCTTGAGCGGCAGCGTGCGGCCGGCGACACAATGCTCTCGCTCCACGACGGGAGCGGGCCTGGGTTTGGTCAGGTTGCGGAAGAAGCCGAATGACATGGCGGGACGATACGCGATTCGAGGAAAACGAATAGAACAAAAAAGAAACGGCGCCGCTGACGCGACGCCGTTTTTGATTATTTATCGGGGCAAGGCTCTTACTCGTCCAACAGGCCAGGCGTGGATTTGCCACCGCGTTTGCCGGTCGCCGTCGAGCCGGTCGACCCACCGGTTGTCGGGCCGCCGGTTGTGGGCGAGGTCGACTTGTTGCGGTTCGCCATGAAGCGGTCGAACTCTTCCTGGTCCTTGGCGCGACGCAATTCCCTGGCATATTCGTCGAACTCGCTCAGCATCTCGTCGAGCTTGCGGCGCTCTTCATTGAGTCGCTCGAGTTCCTTTTCGCGCCAGTCGTCGAAAGCGACATTGCCGGTGCGGGCGGAGCCGTGGCCCCAGCGCGCCGCCTTGTCCGAACCGCGGCGGCAACCGGCGAAGATGCCGTCGGTCGCGCGGTTGACGTCGCGCTTGAAGCCGTCAAGCCGGTCGCCCCAGATGATGTAGGCGAGCATGGCGAGGCCGAGCGGCCAGAACACCATGAAGCCGATCACCATCAGTGCGATGGTCGCCGGCGTCCAGGCCGGACGGATCAATGCAGATGTGTTCATTTTCTCCCAATCCTTCAGTTGGAGACAGCCAATCCCGGCTGCGTGGAATCGAAATGGGAAGGGAAAAACGGCGATTCAAGACAGCCACTGTCAAAACCGGACAAGCGTCTGAAATGATTATCGCTTTTTGAGCGTTTCGAGGAAAAGCACGACCAGGCCCGCAATCAGGCCCCAGAACGCCGCGCCTACGCCGAACAGCGTCAGCCCCGAGGCGGTGACGGCAAAGGTGACGGTGGCGGCCATCCGTTCGCCATCCTCCTTCAGGGCGATCGATAGCGCGTTGGCGAGCGGCGCCATCAGCGCCAGTCCGGCGACCAGCACGATCAGGCTCTGCGGCAGCACCGCGAAGATCGCCACCAGCGAGGCGCCGAAAATGGCGAAGACGAGATAGGCAAGCGCGTAGAAGGGGCCGGTCTTCCAGCGCTCGGCCGGATCGGGATGCACGTCCGGGCCGGTGCAGATCGCCGCCGAGATCGCCGCCAGATTGGTGGTCGAGGCTCCGAACGGCGCCGACAGCAGCGAAAGCAGGCCGGTGACGCCGATCAGCGGGCCGGGTTCTGGATGGTAGCCCGCGGCCCTCAGCACGGCGAGGCCGGACAGGTTCTGCGAGGCCATGGTAACCAGGTAGAGCGGCAGCGCCAGGCCGATGATCGCCGTGACGGTGAACTGCGGCGCAATCAGCGTCACTGTCGAAAGTTCAGGGGTCGGCAGGCCGCCAACACGTCCGGTGAGAAAGGCGGCAGCGCCGCCGACGATCAGCACCGCCAGCACCGAGAGCGCCGGATTGAACAAGCGGATGACAAAGAAGGTGGCGATCAGCGGCAGGATCAGCCAAGGGTCGACGGGAATGGCCTTCACGGCGTTGATGGCGAAGGTGACGACGATGCCGGCCAGCATTCCCGACGCGACCGAGGCCGGTATCCTGGCGATCAGTTTGGTCAAAGGCCTGAACAGGCCCGTGGCAATCAACAAAATTCCGGTGACGATGAAGGCGCCGACGGCCTCGCCCATTGAAAAGCCGCTCGATGCCGCGATCAGCGCCACGCCAGGTGTCGACCATGCGGTGATGACCGGCATCCTGGTTCGCCAGGACAGCCAAAGGCACTCGATCGCCATGGCGAGGCAGATCGCCGTCACCCAGCTTGCGGTTTCGACCTGCGTCGCCCCGACCGCCTTGGCGGCCGCGATGACGATGGCCAGCGTGCCGCCGAAGCCGATGATCGCCGCGACGAAGGCGGATACCGGAATGGAAATGCGCATGCTTTAGCCCGCCTGCCGCACCATGGCGTCGACCGCACGCACCAGCATGTCGAGATCCTGCGGCCGCGACAGGCGGTGGTCGCCGTCGGGGATCAGCGACAGCGTGACGTCGTCGGCCGGCAGCAGGCCGACCAGCTTCAAAGCATGGCTCGGCGGCACGTCGGCATCGGCCAGCCCTTGCAATATGTGGACGGGGCAATGGGTGTCGATCGGCCCGGTCATTGTCAGGTTGTTGCGGCCGTCCTCGATCAGCGCGCGAGTGTAAATATAAGGCTCGGCCGAATAGTCCGACGGCTCCTCGAAAAAACCCTTTTCGGCAAGATCGCGCTTCTGCGCCTCGCTCAGCGCCGGCTCGACCAGCTCGGCGGTGAAATCCGGCGCCGGCGCCAGAAGCACCAGGCCGGCGATGCGATTCTCGCCCACCTTGTGCAATTCCTGGACCATGCGCAGCGCGATCCATGCGCCCATCGACGAGCCGACCAGGATTTGCCTGCCTTGCGTGAAACGGCGGAAGACGGCGAGGCTTTGCGAAAGCCATTTCGAGATGGTGCCGTCGGCAAATGCGCCACCCGATTCGCCATGGCCGGAATAGTCGTGGCGCAGGAAGGCGCGGCCTTGCTTGGCTGCCCATTCCGACAGCGTCTCGGCCTTGGTGCCCAGCATGTCCGATTTGTAGCCGCCGAGCCAGACGATGCCTGGTGCTGCACCTTCGGCATGCCTGGCGGCGATGCTGGTTCCGTCGACGTCGAGAAAAACCGGAGAGGTCATGGCTGGTTCCTTCACGCCGGTCTTTTGGCACAACTGGCGGTTCGACGAAAAGTGCTCGGCAACTTTCTTCGTTTGGCACAAGGCTGCAGTAGGGAACAAGGTGATTTCCTGTGAACGCTGTGCTATTGACTCCGGCCGCGCGCTCACCACATTGGCGCGTTCGCAATCTGAATTGAAAACCCTGAACGAAACGGCTCAAGGAGACCACGACCATTCGCAGACCTTTCAAAGCAACGGCGCCCACCAAGGAGGGCCCGCGCTCCAACCGTGACATCCGGGTTGCCCGGGTCCAGCTTATCGACGCCGAAGGCCAGAACCACGGCGATGTCTCCATCAACGACGCATTGCTGCTCGCCGAAGAGGCTGGGCTCGATCTGGTCGAGATATCGCCCAATGCGGTGCCGCCCGTCGTAAAAATTCTCGATCTCGGCAAGCTGAAATACGCCAACCAGAAGAAGGCGGCCGAGGCGCGCAAGAATCAGAAGGTCATCGAGATCAAGGAGATCAAGATGCGCCCGAACATCGACAGTCATGATTACGAGACCAAGATGAAAGCGGTCCGGCGGTTTTTCGAGGAAGGTGACAAGGTCAAGCTGACATTGCGCTTTCGCGGCCGCGAGATGGCGCATATGGAACTCGGCATGCAGCTTCTGAACAAGGTTCGCGAGGAAGTGGCGCCCATCGCCAAGGTCGAAGCCGAACCGAAGCTCGAAGGCCGCCAGATGATGATGGTGCTGGCGCCCCGCTAAAGCGATTTCCGTCAAAAGCAAAGGCCGCTTCGGCGGCCTTTTGTTTGTTTTGCCTTCGCCATGATTTCTCCGCAAGTTGCATCGACAAGGAACCTGGTTGCCGGTCCTCGCGGCAAAAGGATTGTTCCATGGCCGCTGCGGCACGCTCTCCGAATGAAAAGTCGTTCGACGAAATGGGCCGCTACCAGCGGCGCCGGCGTCTCCTGCTGGCGCTGTTGGTCGGTGTTTTTTGCGCTTTGCTGATCTTCGGCGGCTCCACGCACGATGAACTAGGCCACGAACGCATAGAAGGGCAGTACGGGATCGCCCTGATACTGATCGGGATCGGCGGCCGGCTCTGGTCGATCCTCTATATCGGCGACCGCAAGTCGGCCGAAGTGGTTGCTACCGGCCCATATTCGGTGATGCGCAACCCGCTGTATTTTTCTCCACCGTAGCGGCCGCCGGCATAGGCGCCCAGACCGGCAGCGTGATCGTCTCGGTCGCGTCGGCGGTTCTGTGCGCGGCCGCGTTCCATATCGTCGCGCTGCGCGAGGAACGGCACTTGACCACGGTGCTCGGGGCGCCGTACAAGGACTACATCGCACGGGTGCCGCGGTTTTTTCCCAACCCCCGGCTTTTTCGCGATCAGGCCGAGGTCACCTTCACACCGCGCGTCTTCAATCACACGCTGCGCGACGGCTTGATGTTCCTGGTTTCCATACCGTTTTTCGAACTCATCGAGTCCGGACAGGAAAGCGGTGTAATTCCCGTCCTCTTCTGGTTGTATTGAGTTGCGGACGCCGGCAAAAGGGGCGACATGCATTAAATCCGCTGAATCCTGACATGCATTAAATCCGCCTGAATCCTGTTGCAAGGCGTCCCGGCGATCGGCGGGGCGCCTGTTTCTTGGCCAGACGCCGCGATCGCCGGCAAAGTTCCTCGACGATCGGATTCACGAAATGCTCAATGAAGTCAAATCGGCACAGGCCGAACAAGTACGGGCCAGGCATGCGCTGGGCAGCTACCAGCACGCGCGCAGGATGGTGCTTGCCGCGCTCGTGGTCGTCCTGTTCGCGGCGCTGCTGTTTGGCCAGTCTTCTTTTCCTCCCGACAGCGTGCCGCACGAAACGATCGAAATGGTCGGCGTCCTGCTGATCTTTTTAGGCATTGTCGGGCGCTTGTGGTCGACGCTCTATATCGGCGGGCGCAAATCCTCCGAGGTGGTGACCGGCGGACCCTATTCGATCACCCGCAATCCGCTCTACGTCTTCTCCTCGATGGCTGCCGCCGGTGTCGGCGCGCAGATCGGTTCGATCACCACGATGATCGGCTTCGCCGTGCTTTGCGCCGCCGCTTTTCATGTCGTCATCCTGCGCGAAGAGAAGTTCCTGAAGGAGGCCCTCGGCGCCCCTTACCAGACCTACCTTACGAAAGTGCCGCGCTTCTTCCCGAGGCTTTCGCTGTATCAGGAAGGCGATACCGGCAGCTTCAAGCCGCGCCTGCTGCGGACGACGCTGCTGGACGGGCTGGTGTTCCTCATTGCCTTGCCGGCTTTCGAGTTGATCGATGGCGCGCAGGAATCGGGCATACTGCCGGTGCTGTTCCGTTTCCCGTGAGCATGATCCCGAAAAGTGGGAACCGGTTTTCAGATAAGAACATGCGGTAATAAAGATAATATACCGGACAGTGCGTCGCATCCTTGCAGGTGTTGCACGTCGGCCCGCTTTGACGTATAGAACCGCCGTTCCCAAAAACCGCCCGGCAGGGCATGCCGTGGCGGTTTCATTTGCTTTTCGGGCTTTGGTCGGCCTGAAGCGAACAAAACAAGAGGCGTGGAGTGCCGAAGGCACGACTGGGACCTCAAAGAAACGGAGTAGCAAAATGCCCAAGATGAAGACCAAGTCGGCCGCCAAGAAGCGGTTCAAGATCACAGGTACCGGTAAAGTCCTGTCGGCTGCGGCCGGCAAGCGTCACGGCATGATCAAGCGTTCCAACAAGTTCATTCGAAATGCCCGCGGCACGATGGTTCTGGCTGAACCGGACGGCAAGAAGGTCATCAAGAATTTTCTGCCGAACGGCCTCTAGAGCTTTCGGCCCGGACACGCATTTGTTTTACGCAATTCCGAACGGAAAACCGCCAGGCACTTTTCCTGGAATTGCTTTTAAGGAGATCATGACATGGCACGCGTAAAAAGAGGCGTCACCTCGCACGCCAAGCACAAGAAGGTCCTGAAAGCCGCCAAGGGTTTTTACGGCCGCCGCAAGAACACCATCCGCATCGCCAAGCAGGCGGTGGAAAAGTCGCTGCAGTACGCCTACCGCGATCGCAAGAACCGCAAGCGCTCGTTCCGCGCGCTGTGGATCCAGCGCATCAATGCCGCGGCCCACGAGCATGGCCTGACCTATGGCCGCTTCATCGACGGCCTCAACAAGGCCGGCATCGAGATCGACCGCAAGGTCTTGTCGGACATGGCCATCCACGAGCCGCAGGCTTTCGCCGCACTCGTGGCCAAGGCCAAGGTCGCGCTCGAATACCTCAAGAACACCACGCCGAACGCTTTTGAAAGCGCTGTAGCCTAAGCCAGCGCTTCCCAAGCATTCGCATTCTGATTTTGGGAAACCCGCGCTGGCAGGGCCGGCGCGGGTTTTTCTTTGCTTCCAATCGAGTCTGGAACATGAGTGACATGGAAACCCTCGAAAATTCCCTGATGACCGACATTGCGTCGGCCGCCGACGAGCAGGCGATTGAAGCCGTGCGTGTTTCGGCGCTCGGCAAGAAGGGCTCGGTCTCCGAAATGCTGAAGACGCTCGGCTCGATGTCGGCCGAGGAGCGCCAGGTAAAAGGCCCGGCCATCAACGGGCTCAAGAACCGCATCACCGAGGCGCTTGTCGTGCGCCGCGCCGAGCTGAGGGATGTGGCGATCTCGGCCCGTCTTGCCGCTGAGAAGGTCGATGTGAGCCTGCCGGTGCGGCAATCGCCGGCCGAGCGCGGCCGCATCCATCCGATCAGCCAGGTCAGCGACGAGATCGCCGCGATCTTCGGCGATCTCGGCTTTGCCATCGCCGAAGGTCCCGATATCGAGACCGACCATTATAATTTCACCGCGCTGAATTTCCCGGAAGGCCATCCGGCGCGCGAGATGCATGACACCTTCTTCTTCCAGCCGGACGAGAAGGGCGAGCGCAAACTTTTGCGTACCCACACCTCGCCGGTGCAGATCCGCACCATGGAGGCGCAGAAGCCGCCGATCCGCATCGTCATCCCCGGCAAGACTTACCGGCAGGATTCCGATGCCACCCATTCGCCGATGTTCCATCAGGTCGAGGGGCTGGTGATCGACAGGACAGCCAATGTCGCCAACATGAAATGGGTGCTGGAGGAGTTCTGCAAGGCCTTCTTCGAGGTTCGCCAGGTCAAGATGCGCTTCCGTCCGTCCTTCTTCCCGTTCACCGAACCCAGCATGGAGGTCGACATCCAATGCGACCGTTCGCGGCCGGGCGAGGTGCGCTTCGGCGAAGGCTCCGACTGGATGGAGATCCTCGGCTGCGGCATGGTGCATCCCAATGTGCTGAGATATGGCGGGCTCGATCCCGACGAATACCAGGGCTTCGCCTGGGGCATGGGCATCGACCGCATCGCCATGCTGAAATACGGCATGCCGGACCTGCGCGCCTTCTTCGACGCCGATGTGCGCTGGCTGTCGCATTACGGTTTTAGACCGCTCGACATGCCGACGCTGTTCGGAGGCTTGAGCACGTGACAGCGGTCCACACCGGCGGTTGCCGCTGCGGCGCCGTGCGGTTCGAGGCTTCGGCCGAACCGCACCATGTCAGCTATTGCCATTGCGGCGATTGCCGGCGGGCCAGCGGCGCGCCGGTGTCGGCCTTTGTCGGCTTCCTGACCGGTCAGGTCGCCTTCGCGGGCAAGGCACTGAAGATGTTTGAAAACGGGCCGGTGACGCGCTCCTTTTGCGGCATCTGCGGCTCGCCGATCGCCTATGTCGACGCGCGGCTGGCCGACCAGATCTATTTCATGCTCGGCGCCATGGACATGCCGGCCTATTTCAAGCCGACGCACCATGCCCATGTGCGCGAGCAGCTGCCCTTCCTCCACATGCCAGATTCACTGCCGCGCCATCTCAAGAGCAGCGTGGCAAGACCTTCGGAAACACAGTCATGAAACTCACCCTCTCCTGGCTCAAGGACCATCTCGAGACCGACGCCTCGCTGGCGGAGATCGTCGAGCGGCTGACCTCGATCGGCCTCGAAGTCGAGCATGTCGACGACAGAACGAGCCTGAAGCCCTTCGTCATCGCCAAGGTGCTGACGGCGGTCCAGCATCCCGACGCCGACCGGCTGCGCGTGCTCACCGTCGATACCGGCGACGGCAAGGCTCCGGTTCAAGTGGTATGTGGGGCGCCTAACGCCCGCGCGGGCCTGATCGGCGCCTTCGCCGCGCCCGGCACCTACATTCCCGGCATCGACGTGACGCTGACGGTCGGCAAGATCCGCGGCGTCGAAAGCCATGGCATGATGTGCTCCGAGCGCGAGCTCGAGCTCTCGGACGAGCATAGCGGCATCATCGACCTGCCCGCCGATGCGCCGGTCGGCACCAGCTTCGCCGCCTACGCGCATCTCGACGATCCGGTCATCGAGATCAATCTGACGCCGAACCGGCCGGACGCCACAAGTGTCTACGGCATCGCCCGCGATCTGGCGGCAAGCGGCCTTGGCCGTCTCGTCGGCGGGGCCATCATGCCGCATGTCGGCAGCGGCATGTGCCCGGTCAAGGTGACGATCGAGGCGCCGGAGCTCTGCCCCGGCTTTGCGCTCAGGCTGGTCAAGGGCGTCAAGAACGGCTCGTCGCCGAAATGGCTGCAGCAGCGGCTGATTGCCATTGGTCTGAGGCCAATCAGCGCGCTGGTCGACATCACCAACTATGTCACCTTCGACCGCGGCCGGCCCTTGCATGTGTTCGACGCCAGCAAGGTCGCCGGCAACCTTACCGTGCGCCGTGCGCGCGACGGCGAGAAGGTGCTGGCGCTCGACGGCCGCGAATACACGCTGACGCCCGAGATGTGCGTGATAGCGGACCAGGACGGCGTCGAATCCATCGCCGGCATCATGGGCGGCGAGCATTCCGGCTGCGACGAGAACACCACCGACGTTCTGATCGAATCCGCATTGTGGGATCCGATGACCACGGCTCGCACCGGCCGCGCCCTCGGCATCATCAGCGATGCGCGCTACCGGTTCGAGCGCGGCGTCGACCCTGAATTCATGGTTCCCGGGGTGGAGCTGGCGACGAAACTGGTGCTGGATTTCTGCGGCGGTACGCCGACCGAGATCGAAGTCACCGGCTATGCCGGCCATGTCGAGAAGATCGTGCACTTCCCGCTGGCGGAAGTGAAGCGGCTGACCGGCATCGAGGTGCCGAAGGCGGAGAGCCTCGAGATCCTGTCCCGCCTTGGCTTCGAGCCGCAAGGCTCGGGCGACGTCGTCGATGTGAAGGTGCCTTCCTGGCGGCCTGATGTCGACGGCAAGGCCGACCTGGTCGAGGAAGTGATGCGCATCCACGGCGTCGACAACATCGCCCCGCAGCCGCTCGTTTCGCATGACGCGGTCAACGCCAAGATCCTGACCGTGCTGCAGATCCGCACCCGCGCCGCCAAGCGGGCGCTGGCGGTGCGCGGCATGATGGAGGCCGTCACCTGGTCGTTCATTCCGGCAAAACATGCCGAACTGTTCGGCGGCGGCCAGACCGCGCTGAAGCTCGCCAACCCGATCGCAGCCGACATGTCCGATATGCGGCCGTCGCTGCTGCCGGGCCTGATCGCCGCCGCCCAGCGCAACGCCGACAGGGGCGTCAGTGACGTCGCGCTGTTCGAAGTGTCGGGCACCTATGAGGGCGACGGCGCCGATCAGCAGCGGCGCGTCGCCGCCGGCGTGCGGCGCGGCACCGCCAGGCTCGACGGCTCCGGCCGCCACTGGGCCGGCAATGCCGGCGCCGTCGGCGTGTTCGACGCCAAGGCCGACGCGATTGCAGCACTTGAAGCCTGCGGCGCGCCGGTCGAGCGGCTGCAGATCGAGGCCGGCGGCCCGGCCTGGTATCATCCCGGCCGCTCCGGCACGATCAAGCTTGGGCCAAAGGTGGTGTTGGGCACGTTCGGTGAATTCCATCCGAAGACGCTCGAGGAAATGGATGTCTCCGGCCCGCTCTGCGGCTTCGAGGTTTTCGTCGACGCGGTTCCCGAGCCGAAGGCCAAGCCGACGCGGACAAAACCGAAGCTGGACCTGTCCGCCTTCCAGGCTGTCAAGCGCGATTTTGCTTTCGTCGTCGACAAGGCGGTCGAGGCCGGAACGCTGACCCGCGCAGCACTTGCCGCAGACAAGAAGCTGATCACCGGCGTCTCGGTCTTCGATATTTTCGAAGGTGCGGCGCTCGGCGCGGCCAAGAAATCGGTCGCCATCGAAGTGTCGATCCAGCCGGTCGAAAAGACGCTGACCGACGAGGATTTCGAGGCTTTGGCCAAGCGCATCGTCGAGAACGTACACAAGCAGACGGGTGGCGTGCTCAGAACCTGAGGGATTGCCGCCAGGTGGCGAATCGCCTTCCAAAGGGGTGATGGATCACCTTCGCTATGCCGGGCTTTCGTTCGAGGCACAACGGGCGGCTTTTCTCGCCATAGTGTCCACCGACCCGCTGCTCGCCGATGCGCTGGCGCGGGTGCGCGCGCTCGCACTGCCGGACTGGCTGGTGGTCTCCGGCGCGCTTTACAACAGCGTCTGGAACCACCTGACCGGCAAGCCATCGGGTTACGGCATCAAAGATATCGACCTGTTCTATTTCGACGACTCTGATCTGTCGTATGAGGCCGAGGACGTGGTCATTCGCCGCGCGGCCAGGCATTTCGAGGAGCTGCCGCTGCCGGTCGAAGTGCGCAACCAGGCGCGGGTGCATCTGTGGTACCCCAAGAAATTCGGACAGCCGTGCCCGCGCTATACGAGTTCCAGTGAATCGGTCAGCTATTTCGCTTCGAGGACCCATGCGGTCGGCGTTCGATACGACGGGAATGGGCAGTTGGATCTCGTGGCGCCGTTCGGTCTCAATGACATTTTCACGTTCCGCATCACGCCGAACCGGGTGATGGACAACCAGAAGACACATGAGGCGAAGGGTGCGCGTGCCAGGGAGAACTGGCCGGAGATTAGTGTGGTGCCTTGGTGGGACTAGCGAAATAAGAAAAGTCGGCGGGACAGCGCCCCATAGGCGCTGTCCCGCCAACGTCTCGCAACCTTCTGCATCGCGCGGCGTTCGAAAAGGGCACCGAAGCGCCCCTTTTTGATCCACCCCGGTCCGCGACGGTTCACCCATTCACCAGCGCCAGAGCCGCTTCGGTGTAGCGCTTGCCGGTGACCTTTTCCGGCGACAGCGCGTCGCCGATGGCCGCCACCTCCGCCTCGCTCAGCACGATCTCGGCCGCGGCCGTGTTCTGCTCCAGATGGCGGATCTTTCGCGCGCCGGGGATCGGCACGATGAAATCGCCCTGGTGCAGCACCCAGGCCAGCGCCAGCTGCGCCGAGGTCACGCCCTTTTCCGCCGCCATCTTTTCCAGCGTGGCGATGACAGCCGCATTGGCGGCCATGGCGTCGGCCTGGAAGCGCGGCAGAGTGAGGCGCCAGTCGTCGGCGCCGAGCATCTCTGGCTTGGCGATCGTGCCGGTCAAAAGGCCGCGACCGAGCGGGCTATAGGGGACAAAGCCGATGCCGAGCTCGCGGCAGACGGCGAACACCTCTTCCTCGGGGTCGCGGCTCCACAACGAATATTCGCTCTGCACGGCCGCTATCGGATGCACAGCGTGCGCCCGGCGGATGGTCGCGGCACTCGCTTCCGACAGACCCAGCGCCCGTACCTTGCCCTCGCGCACCAGTTCGGCCATGGCGCCGACCGTGTCCTCGATCGGCACATTGGGATCGACGCGGTGCTGGTAGTAGAGGTCGATCACATCGGTGCCCAGCCGCTTGAGCGACGCCTCGGCGACCGCCTTGACGTGTTCGGGGCGGCTGTCGACGCCGGCCATGCGATCGATGCCCGTGCCTTCCTCCAGGATTTTGAAGCCGAATTTTGTCGCGATCGTCACGTGATCGCGCACCGGCTTCAATGCCTTGCCGAGCAGGATCTCGTTCTCGTAGGGGCCATAGACCTCGGCCGTGTCGAAGAAATTGACGCCGATCTCGACGGCGCGGCGCAGCGTGGCGATCGCCTCGGCCTCCGGCTGGCCGCCATAGACGAAGCTCATCCCCATGCAGCCGAGGCCGACCGGGTAGACGTCAAGTTCATTTCCAAGCTTGCGGGTTTGCATCACGCGTCTCCTTGTTGTGATGCGACGGAAATAACGTCTTGCGTTGCGTTCGATAATCGGCTCCCATTCGCACGGGCTGTTCTAAAATATAGATCAATGAAGCGAACCCATCTCTCCCAACTCGCGGTGCTGGCGACCGTCGCCCAGTGCGGCGGCTTTCGCGGCGCGGCCAGGGAACTCGCCATCGCGCCCTCGGCGGTCAGCCACGCGGTGTCCAGCCTGGAAGCGCATCTCGGCGTTCGGCTCCTGGCGCGCAGCACGCGTAGCGTCGCTCCGACCGAGGAAGGCGCGCAATTGCTCGAGCGCTTGCGGCCGGCCCTGTCGGAGATCGACCTCGCTCTGGAATCGGCGATCGAGGCGCGCGACCGGCCGGCCGGCAATCTCAGGCTCACCGTGCCGCGCACTGCGGCCCATCTGGCGCTGACGCCGCGGCTCGGCGCCTTTGCATCGGCCTATCCGGACATCGTGCTGGAGATCGTCATCGAAGACCGCTTCACCGATGTGGTCGAAGGCGGCTTCGACGGCGGCGTGCGGCTCGGCGAAAGCCTGCAGCGCGACATGATCGCTGTGCGCATCGGGCCAGACCTTCGCGGCGCCGTCGTCGGCGCGCCATCCTATTTCGCGACCATGCCCAGACCGCGTCATCCGCACGATCTCGTCGATCATCGTTGCCTCCGCTTCCGTTTCTCCAGCGGCATTCTCTACCGCTGGGAATTCGAGAAGGACGGCGAGGAGATCGAACTGCCGGTGCAAGGGCCGCTGATCCTCGACGAGGACCATCTGATCGCCAATGCGGCGGTCGACGGCGCCGGGCTTGCCTTCCTGTTCGAGGATTATGTCCGCGAGGCGCTGGCCGCCGGCAAGCTCATTCGGGTGCTGGAGGACTGGTGTCCGCCCTTCGACGGTTTCTTCGTCTACTACCCAAGCCGCCGCCAGATGCGGCCGGCGCTCAGGGCCTTTGTCGATTTCTTCAAGGTGGCTGGCTAAGCCCACCCTCCCCACAAGGGAGGGTGGAAGAAAGCTGGACCGGGAAGCGTTTGCGGACCATGCAAGCTACGATCATAAACAGCACGACCCGCTACGGCTGGGCGGCGATCATCCTTCACTGGCTGATCGCCGCGATCTTCATCGGCCAGTTCGTGCTCGGCTTCGTCATGATGCGGCTATCCAGCCAGCGCACCGCCTTCGAACTGATCCAGCTGCACAAGTCGTTCGGTTTCCTGCTGCTCGGCCTGGTGATCCTGCGCATCGCCTGGCGTCTCGGCAATGCAGCGCCGGCGCTGCCGCACTCGGTCGGGCCTCTGGAGCGCCGCATGGCGCCGCTTGCTCACCTTGGGCTTTATGCGTTTCAGCTTGCGTTGCCTCTGTCCGGCTGGGCGCTGGTCTCGGTCTCGATGCTGGGCATCCCGAGCGTGCCCTTCAACCTGTTCGTGATGCCGAACCTGCCACTCGCGCAATCGGACGCGGCAGAGAGCTTCTGGGCGGCAGTGCACTGGTATCTTGCCTATGCCGGCATCGGGCTCGTCGCCTTGCATTTCGTCGCGGCGCTGCGCCATCATTTCTGGCTGAAGGACGCGGTGCTGATGCGCATGATCACGCCTTCGTCAGATCACAGCGTGGAATAGAGCGGGCGGCTCATTCGTTCATGGGGTGAGGACGCGGAAAAGCGTTGCCTCCAAAAAAGGAATACCCCATGTATGCGCGCATCTTCGGATTTGCGGCGGTCGCCGCTTGCCTTGCCATGCCTGTTTTCGCGGCAGTGGCGCTCAGCGACGCTGCCGGCAGCTACACGATCAGCCCGGCGAGTTCCAGCATCCGCTTCTCCATCGGCAAGGCCGGCGGCGGCGGGCTCGACGGCGCCTTCGCTCGCTTTAAGGGCTCGATACGCATCGACAACAGCAATGTCGGACGCTCCAGGGTCAACTTCACTATCTTCCCCGAAAGCGTCGGCACCGGTCAGAGTCGCGTCGACGCCTTCCTTCGTTCCGACGCGGTGTTCGACGCCGCCAACAACCCGGAAATCCAGTTCCGCTCGACCAGCGTGAAACGCACCGGCGACACGTCGGCGCTTGTCACCGGTCGGCTGACGGCGCGCGGCAAGACCTTTTCGGAAAAATTCACGGCCGAGCTCGGCGGCCTCAAGGCGGGCACGATAAAATTCCACGTCACCGGCAAGGTGCTGCGGTCGCGCTACGGCATGGATGTCGGCACGCCGATCTATTCGAACGTCGTCAACTTCGACATGACGCTTACGGGTAGACGAGGCTGAGCAGTTGAGGAACCCAAGCTGCGGAGGGGAGCCGTATTTGTTCGCCGCCATGCTCCCGCATTGGCTTTTCCACCGATTTCAGGCAAACCTCGACGCCTGTAATTTCGAGAGGGAGAAGCCTGATGTTCCGATGGGGTGTTTTGTCGACGGCCAAGATCGGCCGCGAGCATCTTTTGCCGGCAATTGTCGAGGCGGAGAACGGCGTTCTGTCGGCGATCGCCAGCCGCGACTTGTCGAAAGCCCGTGCCCTGGCCGACCGTTTCGGCGCGCCCCATGCCTTCGGTTCCTATAGGGAGCTGCTCGCCTCCGAGGACGTCGACGGCGTCTACATCCCGCTCCCGACCGCGCAGCATGTCGAATGGACGGCCAAGGCTATCGAAGCCGGCAAGCATGTGCTGGTCGAAAAGCCTTTGGCGCTCGATGCCAAGGACATTCCGCCGCTGATCGAGCTGCGCAACGCCAAGAAAGTTCTGGTCTGCGAAGCCTTCATGGTCGTCTACCACCCGCAATGGATCAAGGTGCGCGAGCTGATCGCCAACGGCGCCATCGGCCGGCTGCGCCATGTCCAGGGCGCGTTCTCCTACTACAATGTCGATCCGGCCAACATGCGCAACCAGCTTGACCTCGGCGGCGGCGCGCTGCCCGACATCGGCGTCTACCCGACGGTGTCGACGCGCTTTTCGACGGGCAAGGAGCCGCTGCGCGTCCAGGCGACGATCGAGCGCGACAAGACGTTCGGCACCGACATCTACTCCTCGATCCGCGCCGATTTCGGCGACTTCGAACTGTCGTTCTACCTGTCGACGCAGATGGCGGCGCGGCAGGTGATGGTGTTCCACGGCGAGAAGGGCTTCATCGAGGTGCTTTCGCCGTTCAACGCCGGAATCTACGATCATCATCGCATCGAACTGCACAACCAGAACCACAGCGAGGCGCAAGTTTTCCGCTTCCCCGGCATGCAGCAATACCGGCTGGAGGTCGAGGCCTTCGCGCGGGCGGCACTTGGCGGCAAGGACCGCGTCTTCACGCTGGAAGAATCAGTGCTCAACCAGAAGGTCATCGACGCCATCTTCCGCGCCGGCGAGAAGGAAGGCTGGGAGACGGTCTGACAACTAAGCAGGTTCCGCAAAAGTGTCCCACGGTTTTGCGACAAGAACCTGCGACAAACCAAAGAATCTAAGCAGGCATTCGTGGGCTAGTCCACGAATGCCTGCTTAGTTAAAGCCGGGGAGGAGAGCCGGGGGGAGAAAATGGCTGGCGATGCGGATGTGATCATTGTCGGCGCCGGCCTTGCCGGCCTCGTCGCGGCGGCGGAACTGGCCGAGGCCGGCAAGAAGACCATCATCGTCGACCAGGAGCCTGAACAGTCGCTCGGCGGCCAGGCATTCTGGTCGCTTGGCGGCATCTTCCTCGTCGATTCGCCCGAACAGCGGCGCATGCGCATCCGCGATTCGCATGATCTGGCGCTCGAGGACTGGCTGGGCACCGCCGCCTTCGACCGCCCGGAAGATCTCTGGCCGCGCCGCTGGGCCGAGGCCTATGTCGGCTTCGCCGCCGTTGAGAAGCGCTCGTGGCTCATGCAGCGCGGCATAAAATTCTTTCCCGTGGTCGGCTGGGCCGAGCGCGGCGGCGGCAACGCCGTCGGCCACGGCAACTCGGTGCCGCGCTTTCATGTCACCTGGGGCACCGGGCCCGGCGTGCTGGAACCGTTCGTCCGGCGCGTGCGCGAGGCCGAAAGACAAGGGCTGATCCGCTTCAAGTTCCGCCACCGGGTCAACGAGCTGACCCGGACGGGCACCACCGTCGACGGCGTGCGCGGCGATGTCTTGATGCCGAGCGATGTCGAGCGCGGCCGCAAGAGTTCGCGCGACAAATCAGGCGACTTCGAATTCAGGGCGCAAGCGGTCATCGTCGCCTCCGGCGGCATCGGCGCCAATCCCGAGCTTGTCCGCAAGAACTGGCCGCAGCGCCTGGGCGCGCCGCCCAGCCGCATGATCAGCGGCGTTCCCGACCATGTCGACGGCCGCATGCTGGCGATCACCGAACGGGCCGGTGGCTCGATCATCAATCGCGACCGCATGTGGCACTATGTCGAAGGCATCAGGAACTGGGCGCCGCTCTGGACCGATCATGCCATCCGCATCCTGCCCGGCCCGTCGTCGCTGTGGCTCGACGCCCGCGGCAAACGCCTGCCGGTGCCGCTCTATCCCGGCTTCGACACGCTGGGCACGCTCAGCCACATCATGAGCACCGGCTTCGACTATTCCTGGTTCATCCTGACCCAAAAGATCATCCAGAAGGAGTTCGCGCTGTCGGGCTCCGAGCAGAATCCCGACCTGACGGGGAAAAGCTGGCGACAGGTGCTCGGCCGCGCCACGTCAGGCGTTCCCGGTCCGGTGAAGGCGTTCATGGAGAAGGGCGAGGACTTCATCGTAGAGCCTGATTTGCCGGCGCTGGTCGCCCGCATGAACGCGCTTGCCGGCGGCGAGCCGCTGCTTGAACTGGCCCAAGTCGAGCGCGAAATCCGCGCTCGCGACCGGCAGCTCGACAATCCGTTCGCCAAGGACATGCAGATCACCGCCTTGCGCGGCGCGCGGGCCTATCTCGGCGACCGGCTGATCCGCACGGCTAAGCCGCACAAGATGCTCGACCCTGCCAATGGCCCGCTGATCGCGGTCCGGCTCAACATATTGACGCGCAAGACGCTGGGCGGCCTGCAGACCGATCTCGACAGCCGCGTGCTGGGCGCCGACGGCCAGCCGATCGAGGGGTTGTATGCCGCCGGCGAAGCCGCCGGTTTCGGCGGCGGCGGCATGCATGGTTACGCAGCGCTGGAAGGCACGTTTCTCGGCGGCTGCATCTTCTCCGGCCGCAGCGCCGGCCGCGCGGCCACGCGTGGGATGGCGTGAGACCTCACCAGACCCATTCGCCCCGCCCTAGAACTGACACTGCGTCAACAATCCGGGTGAAGCTCGAGCGGGCACGGCCGACCATATGCCGGGCCCTGAGATAGCCATGCACCAGCCCCGGCTCCTCTAACCAGAAGGCATGGCCGCCTGCCGCAACGACGCGATCGCGATAGGCCTCGCCGTCCGATGACAGCGGGTCGCATTGCGCGGTGATCACCACGCTCGGTGGCAGATTGGTGAAATCAGCGTCGGCAAGCGGCCACAGCGTGAGGTCGCCGGTGCGGTCCTCGCCGCCGGTCCTGACATCCCTGTAGAAATCGAGGTCGCGCACCGTCAGCATCGGCGCCTCGGCATGGGTGACGTAAGAGCCTTGCGAGCGGTCGCCGCCGAGGCCGGGATAGATCAGAACCTGGCCGATCGGCCTTCGCGCGTGGCCGCGCGTCGCATGGCTGACGGCAGCCGCGAGATTGCCGCCGGCGCTGTCACCACAGAGCAGGACGGGGCATTCGTAGGTTGAGGTGGCCCATTCGAAGGCGCCGATCACGTCGTCGAAGGCGGCTGGATGCGGATGCTCGGGTGCCAGCCGGTAGTCGACCGAAACCACCTCATAGCCGGTGCGAGCGCAAAGCTCGGCGCAGACATCGTCATGGCTATCGAGTCCGCCGAGGATGAAACCGCCGCCATGGACATAGAGCACCATCGCAGAGGCGTTCGGTGCCGCGCTGCGATAAATGCGGATCGTGACGTCGTGCGCTGGCGCGGCTATGACGTTGGTTTCCACCGTCACGCCTTGGGGATAGCCGGCAAAGAATTCGCGGCACATGCGGTCGTAGATCTGGCGCTGCTGGTCGATGGTGTAGTCGATCGTATCAGGCGGATAGTAGGAATTGGTCCGCTCGATGAAAGCCCATGTCTCGGCGTCGATGAGGGTTTTGTAGTTGGTCATGGGAACGGAACGGATCGTAACGATAACGAACCCGCCTGGACACTCACCTCTGGCCTGCCCGTCCTCCGCAGCAGCTGCGCTGCAGCTGCGGAGGGTGGACCGGCCATCTCCCCCGCAAGGGGGGAGATTGGATGTCGCGTGGGCTTTCGCCAATTTTCAGCGGTCGAGGAAGGGCGGTGCCGTTTGAGCTGCCAATCTCCCCCCTTGCGGGGGAGATGCCCGGCAGGGCAGTAGGGGGTGTGACGGAACGCCGTCATCTCAGCACTCCCTCACTTCCCCTTCCAAACCGGGTCACGCTTCTCCGCAAATGCGCGAAAACCCTCGAGATTGTCCTCTGAGCCGTACAGCGCATCGACAGTCGCCAGCTGTCGGCGCGTCACCCGGTTCATGGCGTCCTGGAAGGTGAGCGCCTCGGCGACTCTCGCCGTCTCCTTGATCGCGGCGAAGACCAGCGGCGGGCCGCTGGCCAGCAGCCGTGCGATCTCCCAGACGCGGTCCTCGAGTTTGTCCTTGGGCAGCACCTCGTTGACCAGGCCCCAGCGATGCGCCTCGGCGACATCCATCCAGCGGCCGGTGAGCAAAAGGTCCATGGCGACGTGATAGGGAATGCGCTTCGGCAGCTTGATCGTTGCCGCGTCGGCCAAAGTGCCGGCGCGGATCTCGGGCAGCGCGAAGGAGGAATGATCGGACGCGTAGATGAGGTCGCAGGACAGCGCCAGCTCGAAGCCGCCGCCGACCGCCATGCCGTTGACGCAGGCGATGACCGGCTTGTTGAGGTCGCGCAATTCCTGCAGCCCGGCGAAGCCGCCGACGCCATAGTCGCCGTCGACCGCGTCGCCGCCGGCCGCGGCCTTGAGATCCCAGCCGGCGCAGAAGAACTTGTCGCCAGCAGTCCTGACGATGGCGACGCGCAAGCCCGGATCGTCGCGGAACGCCTTGAACGTCTCGCCCATCAGCCGCGAGGTCTTGAGATCAATGGCATTGGCCTTGGGCCGGTCGAGCGTGACTTCGAGGATCGTGCCCTCGCGGCGGGTCGAAATGACGTCAGGCATTCTTCTTGTCTCCCAGCACCAGCAGCGCGTCGGCGATCCAGGCGCCATTGCCCTCGGTGCAGACGATCAGCGGGTTGATGTCGAGCTCCTCGATCTCGGCGGCATTGTCCTGCACGAAGGCGGCAATGCCCGATATCGCAGCGATGGCCGCCGCGACATCGGCCTTGGGCCGGCCGCGATAGCCTTCGAGCAGCGGGAACAATTTGAGCCCGCGCAACGCCGCCTCGATGTCGTCGCGTGTCGCCGGCAGCATCAGCGTGACGCTGTCGCGCAGCAGCTCTACCAGCACGCCACCGGTGCCCAGCGTCATCACCGCGCCGAACATCGGGTCGCGGGTGAAGCCGACGATGAGTTCGGCGACGCCGTCGCGCACCATGCGCTCGACATAGAGGCCGGTGCCAAGCGGGTCGAGATCATGGGCGGCCGTGCTGACGGATTCGGCATCCCTGAGGTTGAGCCGCACCGCGCCGAGCTCGGATTTGTGGGTCACGCCCAAAGCCTTCAGCGCCACCGGAAAGCCGAGCGCCATCGAGGAGATGACAGCCTCGACGGCATTGCCGGCGCGTTCGCCCCTGGGCACGGAAAGCCCGGCCTCGATAAGGCGCGCTTTCGCCTCGGCCTCATCAGGGGTGACATGGTCGCCGGCCGGCGCGCCGGATGCGGAGGTGTCGATCGCCTGCGCCTGCGGCTCGCGCCAGGCCCAGCCGATGAACGCTGCCGCCTGGGCGGCGTCCATGGCCTCGGCAATGCCGAACAATGGCACCATGCCGCGCGCCATCAGCCCGGCGGTGTATTCCTCGGGCAGGTTCTCGGGCAGCGAGGAGACGATCGCGCCCTGCGCCTTGTTGGTCTTCAACGCCGATTCGAAGGCGCGCAGCGTCGTCCACCAATCGGTGTCAGAGCAGCGATCTGGACGCGGGAAATCGAGCACCAGCATGTTGAGGTCGAAGCCGCCCGACACCATGGCCGTGAAGGTGGCGGTCATCGCCGGTTCGTCGTTCCAGATGAAGGTGTGGTAGTCGAGCGGGTTAGCCACCGCGACCAGCGGCCCGAGCGTCGATTTGACATGGGCGCGGTGCGTGTCGGTCAGATCAGGGAAGTTCACCCAGCGGCCTTCGGCGCTGTCGGCCATGACAGACGCCTCGCCGCCCGAACAGCTCATCGACGACAGCCGGTAGCCGGGCAGGGGTCCGGTGACGTGCAGCAGCTTCAACGCCTCGATGAAGGCCGGGATCGAATCGACGCGGGCGATGCCGAGCCGCTTCAGGAAGGCGCCTGATGCCGCGTCGGAGCCGGCCAGCGATGCCGTATGCGACACGGTTGCCTGCCGCGCCTGCTCGGAGCGGCCGACTTTCATGGCGATAACAGGTTTTTTCAGCTCCCGCGCCCGCGCCGCCAGCCGCTCGAAGCCGGCTACCGAATCGAAGGCCTCGATGTGCAGGCCGAGCGCGGTGACGCGATCGTCCTCGATCAGGCCGAGCGCCATTTCGGAAAGGCCGGTCTGCGCCTGGTTGCCGGCAGTCATCAAAAAGGCGATCGGCAGGCCGCGCTTCTGCATCGTCATGTTGATGGCGATGTTGGACGACTGGGTGATGATGGCCACACCCTTGCCGCCCTCGGCCAGCCTGATGCCGCCATGCTGGTCCGGCCATAGCAGCGCGCCGTCGGCGTAGTTGATCAGGCCGTAGCAGTTCGGCCCGATGATCGGCATCCGGCCGGCGGCTGCAATCAGCTCGGCCTGCAGCCGCTCGCCGTCCTCGTCATAGGCCTCTGTTTCGAGGAAGCCGGCGGCAAAGCAGACGGCGCCGCCGGCGCCGCGTTCGGCCAGCGCCTTGACCACCTCGATGGTCAAATGCCGGTTGACGCCGACAAAGGCGGCGTCGGGCGCCGCAGGCAGGTCGGCCACTGAACGATAGGCTTTCCGTCCGGCGACCTCGTCCTTGGTCGGGTGCACCGGCCAGATATCGCCGGCAAAGCCCATCTTGATCGATTGCGCGACGACGGCAGCAGCCTGCGCGCCGCCGAAGACGGCGACCGATTTCGGCCGCAGAAGGCGTTCAAGTTTGTGCATCGATCAGCCCCCAACCGCTCGCAGCAGTGCCCGCGAGATGATGTGGCGCTGGATCTCGGAAGTGCCTTCCCAGATGCGCTCGACGCGGGCGTCGCGCCAGATGCGCTCCAGCGGCAGATCGTCCATCAGCCCCATGCCGCCATGGATCTGGATCGCCTCGTCGGCGACGAAGGCGAGCATTTCGGTGGCCTTCAACTTGGCCATGGCCATGTCCTGATCGGTGACGGTGCCCTGATCGTACTTCCAGCCGGCTTCGAACACCATCAGGTCGGCGGCCTTCAGTTCGGTCGCCATGTCGGCGAGCTTGAACGACACGCCCTGGAACTTGCCGATCTGCTGGCCGAACTGCTGGCGCTGGGCGGCGTATTCGATGGCATGGCCAAGCGCCCGCTCGGCCCGGCCAAGACAGGTCGCACCGACCTGCAGGCGGGTCGCGCCGAGCCACGAATTGGCGACGTCGAAGCCCTTGTGGACCTCGCCCAGAACTTGGGCTCCGGGTAGCCGGCAATCGTCGAATTCGAGGATGGCGTTGGTGTAGCCGCGATGCGAGACGTTGCGGTAGCCGTCACGCACCGTAAAACCCTTGGTGCCCTTGTCGACGAAGAAGGCGGTGATCTTCTTGCGCTTGCCGCGCGGCGTCTCTTCCTCGCCCGAAGCCATGAAGACGATGGCGAAATCGGCGAGGTCGGCGTGGCTGATAAAATGCTTGGTGCCGTTCAGCACCCAGTCGTCGCCGTCCTGCACGGCGGTCGCCTTCATGCCGCGCAGGTCGGAACCGGCGCCGGGCTCCGTCATCGCCAGGCAATCCCATTTCTCGCCGCGAATGCAGGGATAGAGATATTTTTCGCGCTGCTCCGGCGTGCCGGCCAACAGGATGTTGGAAGGCCGCGCCACGCAGGTCCAGTGCAGCGCGTAATTGGCGCGGCCGAGCTCTTTTTCGTAGAGCAGCCAGGTCACCGTATCGAGGCCGGCGCCGCCGACTTCCGTTGGCATGTTGGCGGCATAGAGCCCGGCTTCGATCGCCTTGGCCTGGATCTCGTCGATCAGCTCGCGGCGCAGCACGCCGGTGCGCTCCACCTCGCGCTCATGCGGGTAAAGCTCGTTTTCGACGAAGGCGCGCGTCGTTTCGACGATGAGTTTCTGCTCCTCCGAAAGACCAAAATCCATGGTCTCAGCCTTTCTTCTTTTTCTTCAGCTTTTCAGCTTTGGCCTTCACCGGCTTGGTCGCCTTGGCCTTTTCGGCCGCCTTGGAGGCGGTGGGCCTCTTCGCCGCAAGCTTGGCCAGCTGCTTCGTATAGTCCTTGTGCAAAGCGCCGGCGCCCCAGCCCTTGCCCTTGTTCTGCTTCGACAGCGCCTCCATGATCGCGACCAGATTGTCGTCGCGGATCTTTTCCAGCTCGCGGATCGACAGGCCATGCGCCTGGTCGTCCGATTGCGTGGCGATCAGGTCGACCAGCTCGTCGTTGAACTCCGGCACATCCATCAGCTTGGTCCATGGCCATTTCAGGCACGGCCCGAACTGCGCCATGAAATGGCGCATGCCGGCCTCGCCGCCGGCGACGCGATAGACCTGGAACATGCCCATCTGCGCCCAGCGCAGGCCAAAGCCATAGCGCATGATGTCGTCGAGTTCCTCGACCGTGCAGATGCCGTCCTTGATCAGCCACAGCGCCTCGCGCCATGCCGCCTCCAGCAGGCGGTCGCCGACGAAGGCCTCGATCTCCTTGCGGATCACGACCGGCTTCATGCCGATCGAGGTGTACATTTCCTTGGCGACCTCGATCGCCTCGGGAAAGGTCTGTTCTCCGCCGACGATCTCGACCAGCGGCAAGAGGTAGACCGGGTTGAACGGATGGCCGACGACCAGCCGCTCCGGATGCTTCTTCATCGCCACCTGCATGTCGGTCGGCTTGATGCCCGAGGTCGAGGAACCGACAATGGCGTTGGCCGGCGCGTGCATGTCGATCTCGGCCAGCACGCGATGTTTGAGGTCGAGCCGTTCCGGCACGCTCTCCTGGATGAAATCGGCATCGGCGACCGCCTCGGCGATGGTCTTGGCAAAGGTCAGCTTGCCTTCCCTGGGCAGGCCGCCGGGCAGCATCTGCCTGTAGGCGCGCCGCGCGCCCTTCATCACTTCGCCGACCTTGCGCCCGGCTTCGGGATCCGGATCGAAGATCGACACGTCGATGCCGTTCAACAGCAGGCGCGCCACCCAGCCGGCGCCGATGACGCCGCCGCCGATGGCGGCCGCCTTGGTGATGATGCTCATGCGGAAGCTCCGGTTCTTTTGTTCGCCATGTCTGGATCGGTGAGGGGCACGCGCTCGCCGGCGCGGATCACTGACGCGTCGTAGGCCTTGCGCGCGAACACTTCGAGCACGAAAGGCTTGAAGAAATCGATCGGCAGCGTCTCGTAATCCGGATCGAAGCTCGACTGGTCCCAGCGCTCGCAAAATTGGTCGCAATCGTCGAAATAGGTGTGCCCGGCGAACCGCTCGCGGGCATGGGGATTGCCGCCGAGATGGTGGGCATAATAGAGGCGCTGGAAGTCGCCATGCTTCTCAACCACCCAGGTACATTGCTCGCGCACAAAGGGTTTCAGTATGGCCGCTGCATATTCGTCGTGATTGTAGGGCGCGTAGATGTCGCCGATGTCGTGCAGCAGCGCACAGGCGATCCAGTCGGTGTCGGCGCCGTCGCGCCAGGCGCGTGTTGCCGCCTGCAGCGAATGGCCGAGCCGTGTGATCCTGTAGCCGGACAGGCCCTCGTCGAGCTGCACCAGCGCGTCGAGCAGCCGCTCGCCGGTTCTGGCTGCATAGTCGGTCTCGTGCTCGGTCAGAAAGGCGTAGTCCTCGCGGTCGCCGTCCTTCATGGCGGTGAATTTCACGGTCCTCATCGGCGGCTCCTCCCAACCGATTCCTGCTTGCTCAAAGCGGCGCGCGCTTGGTCAGATTGAGCTTCTTGCGAACTTCCTCGGGTCCGAGGATACTCGCACCCAGATTGGTGACGATGCTGGCCGCCCGCTCGACCAGTTGGGCGTTGGTCGCCAGCACGCCCTTGTCGAGCCACAGATTGTCTTCCAGGCCGACGCGGACATTGCCGCCCGCCAGCACCGCGGCGGCGACATAGGCCATCTGGTTGCGGCCGATCGAGAAGGCCGACCAGTTCCAGCTCGACGGCACATTGTTGACCATGGCCATGAAGGTGTTGAGATCGTCCGGCGCGCCCCAGGGCACGCCCATGCACAATTGCACGAGAGCATCCGGATCCAGCACTTTTTCCTCGACCAGTTGCTTGGCAAACCAGAGATGGCCGGTGTCGAAGGCCTCGATCTCCGGCTTGACGCCGAGCGCCGTCATCATGCCGCCCATGGCGCGCAGCATGCCGGGCGTGTTGGTCATGACATAGTCGGCTTCGGCGAAGTTCATCGTGCCGCAATCGAGCGTGCAAATCTCCGGCAGGCACTGGCGCACATGTTCCATGCGGTTGGTGGCGCCGCCCATGTCGGTGCCTTTTTCGTTCAGCGGCAGCGGGTTTTCCGGCGAGCCGAACACCATGTCGCCGCCCATGCCGGCGGTCAGGTTCAGCACCACGTCGACATCCGCCGCGCGGATGCGCTCGGTGACTTCGCGGTAGAGGTTCACGTCGCGCCTAGGCTTGCCGGTTTCGGGATCGCGCACATGGCAGTGGACGATCGCCGCACCCGCCTTGGCCGCATCGATGGCCGAATCGGCGATCTCTCTGGGCGAACGCGGCACATGCGGGCTGCGGTCCTGCGAGCTGCCGGACCCGGTCACGGCACAGGTAATGAAAACCTCACGGTTCATCGCAAGCGGCATGGACTTTTCTCCCAATCAGCACAGACGGTCTCGATCAAACGTGGGCCTAATCAAACATGGGCCCAATCGAACAGACGGCAAGAATGCCTGACTTGCCGGAAACTGTTTTGCGTTTTACGAAGATCATATGATAAAAAACGAAAAACCTTCGATCTTTCGCACCGAGCGTTCGCCGCTCAAGGTGACGCTGCTGGTGTTTTCCGGATCGTCGATCATGTGCGTGGCCTCGGCGCTCGATCCGCTGCGCGCCGCCAACCGCATTGCCGGCGAGACGCTGTTCGATTTCAGGCTGGTTTCGGTGACCGGCGAAGCTCCGGTCACCACATGCGGCCTGCCGGTTGCGGTCAGCGGTCGCTTCGATGCGGCTGATAGAACCGATATGCTTGTCGTCGTCGCCGGCTTCGGCACGCAGAATTATGCCACATCGGCTCTGCTTTCCGGCCTGCGCCGGGCGGCGCGCGCCGCGCGCGCCTGCGGCGGTGTCGAAGCCGGCACATGGCTGGTTGCCCGCGCGGGCTTGCTGGAAGGGCGCAGCGCCACGACCCACTGGGAGGACATGGAGGATTTCTCGTCGGCCTTTCCCGGTGTCGACGTGCGCCCCGACCGCTATGTCATCGACGGGCCGGTCTTCACCTCCGGCGGCGCCTCGCCGACCTTCGACCTGATGCTGCATCTGATCCGCACGCGGCTCGGCATGGCGGCGGCGCTCGATGTGGCAAGTGTCTTCATCTATGACCAGGCGCGGGCGGCGACCGACGCGCAGCCGCTGGTCTCGCTCGGCCGCCTCGACGGCTACGATCCCAGGCTGGCGCAAGCCATCCGGCTGATGGAATCGCATGTCGACCAGCCGCTGACCATCGCCGCGGTGGCGAAGCGCGCCGGGGTGACGGCGCGAACGCTGGAAAGCATCTTTCGCAAGTCGATCGGCGAGACGCCGGGCGCCTATTATCTCAGGCTGCGGCTGGGCGCCGCGCGCCGGCTGGTGGTCGACACGCGCGTGGCCATGGCCGATATTGCCGGGCGGACGGGGTTTTCGTCTGCCGCGGCATTTTCAAGAGCGTTTTCAAGAGCTTTCGGCGAAGCGCCGGTCAGGTTGCGACGGGCGTAGTGGGATCAGGCTGCGTTCTGGCGATCGCCGGCGCCGTCGATCTGCGAGCGCATCTGTCTTGCAAGATGGGTTTCGAAGCGGCTGGCGACCGCGCGGTCCCATTCGTTCGTGCTGCGTGCGCCGTCCTTCGGATGCGGCAACGCCATCAGCCGGTCGATGATCGATCCGGCTTCGCCAGATGAGAGCAGGGCGTCGATTTCGCGTTCGTGCTGCATATCGGGTCGCCTCCTTCTTTCTGTTTCCGCCACGAAGCACACTATACGAGATTCGTGACGGCTGTTTGAAGGCAAGAGCGAGGCGATTGAGGGGCGGTGCGGGGCAAAACCTTGTCGTCGGTTCCAGTTTCTGGGCAAATGATTTCGACAGGCTGGAAGCCGAACGGCAGCAAACGCCGATAGGTCCTTTCAGTGGCAGATCCCAGTGGTATGTCGAGCCCTTCGAGATTAGCCGAAGCATCCCTCTCCTCGTCATCCTAGGGCGGAGCAGGAGCGAAGCGACGTCGCGGAGACCTGTGTGTTGGTTCAGGTGTATGGTTTGAAGTGGGAAGGAGGCCGAGTGGATCCTGGTCGTCCTTTCGGACAGGCCGTGGCATGGCCCGGTCCCTTCCCACCGGTGAACCATCAACCTGAACAGTTGCACGGGGCTGTTCCAAGCAGACCCCGCACCACAGGAAGAGGCATGGACATGATAGTGCAGAACTATGTCGGCTGCGACATCTCCAAGCAGTGGCTCGATTTTTTTGATGAGACAAGCAACCGATATCAGCGCATCGCCAACCAGGCCGATGCGATCGCTGCCTATGTGGCGGGCCTCGACCCCAGTCGAGACTTCATCGTCATGGAGGCGACAGGCGTCCATGACCGGCTGCTGCGCCACGCGCTGGCCAAGGCAGGCGTTCCATTCTCCCGGCACAACCCGGCGCACACTCACCCCTATGCCAAGTCGACGAGACGGCGAGCCAAGACGGATCGTCTCGATGCCAGGATGCTGAGCGGCTATGGCCGCCGCTATCAGCCTGCACCCGAGCCGGGGCCGTGCGAAGAAAACGAGCGACTTCAATCGCTTGCCCGTCACCGTGACCAACTGGTCGATATGCGGGCAAGGCTGAAGAAGCTCCTCGGTGAGGCCTTCGAGGAGACTGTCGTTGCCGAGCTGGAAGACATGATTGCCGGCTTCGACACACGCATCAAAGCGCTCGAGAGCCGGATCGCCAAAGTCATTCGTCAATCCGAGGACACCGCCCGCGATTATACGCTGATGATCTCCGTGCCCGGTGTCTCCAAGATCAGCGCGCTCTCGCTCCTAGCGCACCTGCCCGAGCTCGGCCAGCGCTCGCCTAAGTCGATCGCGGCACTCGCCGGCCTTGCCCCGTTCGATAATAAGAGCGGTAAGCTCCAACGCAGGAGCCAGATCCAGGGCGGTCGATCGCGTGTGCGTCGGGCTCTCTATATGGCGGCGCTGAGCGCCATCCGAGCCTGTGACCGCTTCAGAGCTTTCTACACCGACCTTGCAGCCCGCTCAGGCTCCAAGAAACTGGCCATCATCGCCGTCGCAAGGAAGCTCCTGGTCGTCCTCAACGCCATCATCCGCGATAAAACCGCATTCGCATGAACACAGTTGCCATGCCGTTACCCTTCGGCAGTGCTCCGGCGGATCAGGGTCGAGTGCCTCTTCGCACTGGCGTGCAGCGCAGCGGATGATGGTTGCGGCGGCCGAAGTTGCGGATACAAGCGCTATTCTGAGCCGCTGCATTCTTTGGCTACTGTAACGGCATGGATCCTAGGGTCTGCGCTCCGCTTCGCGTTCGCTTCGCCCTAGGATGACGAAGGCGAGGAACCAGCCTCGCGCGCAAAGCCATTTCAGGGCGGCGGGAGTTGGTTATCCCGCCGTCTCTCGAACAGTAGGAAGCGGCTTCCGCCCTCAGACATACCGGTTGACGATGTTCTCCAGCAACTCCTGGCGGCCGGATCTCGGCTGCGGCTCGATCTTCTTCTTGACGACCCGCTCGGCGATCTCCTCCAGCGTGCGCTTGCCGGCCAGCATCGCCTTGGCCTCGGCAGAGTTCCAGCCGGCATAGCGCTCGGCGAGCGGTCCCGACAGCGCCTTGTCCTCGACCATCCTGGCGGCGGCCTTGAGGCCGCGTGCGCAGCAATCCATGCCGCCGATATGGGCAATCAAGAGGTCCTGCGGATCGAGCGACTGGCGCCTGAGCTTCGCGTCGAAATTGGTGCCGCCCGTCTTGAAGCCGCCGGCCTGCAGGACCTGGTAGTAGGCCAGCGCCATCTCCGGCACATTGTTGGGGAACTGGTCGGTGTCCCAGCCGGACTGGTAGTCGTTGCGGTTCATGTCGATCGAACCGAAGATGCCGAGCGCATTGGCCAGCGCCAGCTCATGCTCGAACGAATGGCCGGCAAGGATGGCGTGGCCCTGCTCGATGTTGAGCTTGACTTCCTTTTCCAGCCCGAAGCGTTTCAAGAAGCCGTAGACCGTGGCGACGTCATAGTCGTACTGGTGCTTGGTCGGCTCCTGCGGCTTCGGCTCGATCAGGATGGTGCCCTTGAAGCCGATCTTGTGCTTGTAGTCGACGACCAGGTTGAGGAAGCGCCCAGCCTGTTCCTGCTCGCGGGCAAGGTCGGTGTTGAGCAGAGTTTCATAACCCTCGCGGCCGCCCCACAACACATAGTTCTCGCCCTTCAGCCGCTTAGTGACGTCGATGCAGCTCTTCACCGTCGCCGCCGCATAGGCAAACACATCCGGATCGGGATTGGTGGCCGCCCCCGACATGAAGCGGCGGTTGGAGAACATGTTCGCCGTGCCCCACAAAAGCTTGACGCCGGTCTGCTTCATCTTGCCGGCGAAGTAATCGGCGATTTCGTCAAGACGCGCCGCGCTTTCGGAAAAGTCCTTGCCCTCGGGACGCACATCGGCGTCGTGGAAGCAGAAATAAGGCGCGCCAAGCAGCGCGAACATCTCGAAGGCGACGTCGGCTTTGAGCTTGGCCAGCTCCATTGTGTCGACACTGCCGGCCTTGGCGAACCACGGCCGCTCAAAGGTCTGGCCGCCGAACGGATCGCCGCCGGGCCAGGCAAACGAGTGCCAGTAGGCGACGGCAAAGCGCAGATGGTCTTCCAGCCGCTTGCCGGCGACAATTTCATCGGGATTGTAGAACCGGTAGGCCAGCGGATTGGTCGAATCCGGCCCCTCATATTTGATCTCTTGGATGTCGCCGAAAAAACCGCTGGTCATGATTGTCTTTCCTCTCGCATGGTCCTGATTACCTCAGGCGTAATTGGTTTCGCGCCGGCGCTGGATGAAAACGGTCATGTCAAAGCCCCAACAAGGAGACAGACCATGACCGACCTCAACACGATCGCCGAAAACTACATCACCGCCTGGAATGAGAGCGACGCCGCGCGCCGGAAAGCCTTGCTCAAGGCGGCCTTCACCGAGGACGTCAGCTATCGCGATCCGATCATGCAGGGCGACGGCCATGACGGCGTCGCCGCACTGATCGACGGCGTGCAGCAGCGCTTTGCCGGCTTCCGGTTTTCGCTGAAGGGCAAGCCGGACGGCTTTGCCGACACGATCCGCTTCTCGTGGAACCTCGGGCCGGAAGGCAGCGGTTCCATCATCGAAGGCACCGACATCGGCGTCATCGAGAACGGCCGCCTGAAAAGCGTCACCGGCTTCCTCGACAAGGTTCCGGCGCAGTGAGGATTTGTTGTTAGGGCGGGTGCCAGGCACCCCCTCTGGCCTGCCGGCCATCTCCCCCTCACGGGGGGAGATTGGCAGCTTCGGCGCACGCATCCGTCCTGCGGCGCCGGCAATTGGCGAAAGCCGCGAAAGAGCGTGATCTCCCCCCTTGAGGGGGAGATGCCCGGCAGGGCAGAGGGGGGTGCCTGGCGCCCACTCACGTGGTTACGGACCTGATCGCCGGATAGAGCGCCCGGTAGCGCTGATAGGCATCCGCATAGGCATCGCTTAGTGCGGCGACCGGTTCGATGGTGGCGTCGGTGGCCGGCGCCGCGCACACTGTTAGCGGATCGGCTCCCGTCGCCGCGATCAGGCCAAGTCGGGCCGCACCGAAGGCCGCGCCGAAATCGCCGTCGGCGGGAATGTCGACTGGCAGGCCGAGCGCAGTGGCTATTGATCTCAGCCAATAGCGTGAGCGCGAGCCGCCGCCGATCGCCGTCACCCGTGTCAGCGTCGTGCCGGCCTTGGCCAGGGCTTCGAGGCTGTCGCGGAAGGCGAAAGCCACGCCTTCGACCACCGCCTGGGTCAGCACAGCGCGGCTGGATTCGTGCGCGAGCCCGGTGAACGAGCCGCGAATGGCGGAATCATTGTGAGGCGTGCGCTCGCCCGAGAGATAGGGCAGGAAGGACACGCCGGTCGGCGCTTTCAGCGCATCGCCGAGTTCGGCGGTCAGCTCGCCGGCGCCTTTTCCTGATATTTCCGACAGCCAGTTGAGCGAATCGGTGGCCGACAGGATGACGCCCATCTGGTGCCAGGTGTCGGGCAGCGCGTGGCAGAACGTGTGCACCGCGCTTTCGGGATTGGGCAGGTAGGACGCGTTGGCGGCAAACAGCACGCCCGACGTGCCGAGCGAGACAAAGGCCTGTCCGGCTCCGACCGTGCCCATGCCGCAGGCCGAGGCTGCATTGTCCCCCGCGCCGCCGGCGATCGGGATGCCAGCCTGCATGCCCCATTTCGAGGCCAATTCGGCGCGCAAGGCGCCGGCCTTTGCCGTGCCTTCGGTGAGTGACGGCATCTGCTTTTCATCGAGCGACGTCGCTGCAAGCAGGTCGGATGACCAGCCTCGCTTGCCGACATCGAGCCAGGACGTGCCGGCCGAATCCGACATCTCCGAAATATGCTCGCCGGAAAGCCAGAGCCGCAGGAAATCCTTCGGCAGCAAGACCTTTGCCACCTTGGCGAAAACGTCCGGTTCGTTGTTTTTCACCCAGGCCAGCTTTGGTGCGGTGAAACCGGGAAAGACGATGTTGCCGGTGAGCTTGCGAAAACGCGGGTCGGCGTCGAGCGCAGCCGCCTCGGCATGGCTGCGCGTGTCGTTCCACAGGATGCAGGGGCGCAGCACCTGGTCGCCGGCGTCGAGCAAGGTGGCGCCGTGCATCTGGCCGGACAGACCGATGCCTTTGACCGCGGCAAGTTCTCTCGGATGCGTGGCCTTCAGCTCGGCAACCGCTTCTTCGCAGGCGCGGATCCAGTCGGACGGGTCCTGCTCGGACCAGCCGGGATGCGGCCGCGACACGTCAAGCGACGCATGGCCGGAACCGATGACCGTCTGCCCGGCATCGATCAAAAGCGCCTTGACGCCCGACGTGCCCAGATCGAGGCCGAGATACATGGTGTCCTCCCAATGCCATTAATTTTTTCGGATCTCGAAAAAATCTGACTTGGCAGTTTTTAAGACAAGATCCGTCTCCGGTCAATTCTCCGACAAATCGGCCGCTCGCCGCGAAAGCAGCGCTGACAATGGGCTGTCCGGCCGCGCCAGCGCGCGTTCCGCGGCAAGCGCCTTTGCCAAGGCATGGTCGCCGGACCGCAATGCCGCCTCGATCAGCGTCAGGTCGATGACGTCGCGCTGCGCGTGGCTGCCGCCGAACCTATGGGCGATCGCCCGGATGGGCCGGATCAGGCGTACGGTCTCAGCGTAGTTGCCGTCACCGAACGCCTTGATGGCGAGCGTCAGCGGGTGGCCGACATCCCGCGTGAAAGCGGCGTTGTCTTCCTTGCCGCGCATGGCCTCGCGCTGCGCTTCGAGCAAGGCGCCGACCGGCGCCTCGAAGCCGGCGCCGACGAAGGCCATCATGGCGTGGGCATCGTTGAAAGCATAGTTGCCGGCGCTGGCCTTGGACCAGTTGGCGGCAACCGCCGCCCAGCGGTCGCCGACGTCGATCCCGCCCAGATAGAGCCGCCACAGGATCGCCGAGGCATCGACCATGTTGAACGCCAATGTCGACTGTTCGCCGTAGATTGGCCCGTCATAGAGCGCAAGCACCTCGTCAGTCTCGCCGAGATCGTAGTGGAACAGCGCCAGATGCCACCAATTGTGCACCTTGAGGAGGCTCTCCTTCGTCCACGCTTCGGGATTGGCGCGCATCCAGGCGATGCCGTCCTTTTGCCGGCTCTGCATCTCCATGACGTGGGCGACGGCGTGCTGCGCCCAGCCGTCGCGCGGCTCGATGTCGACCGCCGTGCGGCCAAGCTTTTCGGCGCGCGCATAATCGCCCATTTCCTCCAGCCCGAAGGCCTGCATGCCGAGTATGGCGTGATAGCCCGGCATGCCAATTTGCCAGGACGGCAGCGCGCGGCCGATGCGGTCGCGCAGCATGCGGGCATTGCCGGTGAAGAAATCAATCTGGTGCCCGGTCTGCAGCGCCAGCGCGTCGAGCGGAAACGTAATGGCGATATCCTCGAGCAGACGGGCGGCTTCATGCCAGCGTCCTCCGGCGAGATGGCCAAGGGCTGCGACATGCGCCTGCTCGCGCGTCGTCGCGGCAAGCGGCAGCGCCGCCGCGTGGCATGTTTTGGCCACGGCCGTCGCCTCGCGCTCGGTGGCGAGGCCGAACAGATAGCCCTTGAACACATGCGCCATGACGAAGCCGGGATCCTCGGCGATCGCGCGGTCGATGGAGCCGACCGGATCGCCGATGAAGCATTGCAGTTCGCGTACAGCCTGGCTGTAGAGCGAAAACCCGGCTTCCGCCGCACCCGAAAACGTCAGGCCGAATGTGTCCCTGACTGCCATGTCATCATACCATCAATTGCCTGAACGCATCGCCACCGTGGCGATGCCGGCGCCGACAAGCAGCGTGCCGCCGGTGCGGTTGAAGATGCGGATCGCCTTCGGGTTGCGCACGACGTTGCGCGCCCTTGCGGCGATCAGCGCGTAGCCGAAGGCATTGGCGAAGGCGAGCGCCAGAAAGGTCGTTTCGAAGATCAGCATCTGCGTCCAGAAATCCGCGTGCCGGTCGAGGAACTGCGGCAGGAAGGCGACGAAGAAGGTGATGCTTTTCGGGTTGAGCGCGGTGACCAGCCAGGCATGCGCCATCATCTTGGCCGACGACACCGCGTCCAGGCGCGGCTCGGCCCTGAGCGCGCCGCCGGCGCGAAACAGCTTTATGCCGAGATAGATCAGATAGAACGCGCCGATCACCTTCAGCACCGTGAACACGGTGGCCGATGCCGCCAGCAGCGCGCCGATGCCCAGCATCGACAGCGTCATCGCCGTGAAGTCGCCAAACGCCACGCCGACCGCCATCGGCAGCGCGGTGCGCCAGCCCTGGCCGAGCGCGTATGACACGACCAGGAGGATGGTCGGGCCGGGAATGACAAGAAGGATGGTCGAGGCGGCGGCAAAGGCGGCCCAGTTTTCGAAGGACATGTTCGTCTCCTTGAGCTCAAAGAAGAGGATAAATCCTTGGCCTCGCGAAGATGTAAAGGGGCAGCATCGAAAATGTACGGCACGCGGCTCGGCCAGGAGGTTAAGGCGGGGCAAGCCGTGTTCACGCTTTTTCAACCATGATTGCTGAAAATGCCCTCTATCCGGCCGGACCGTGTTTCCGGCCGACAGCGTAGGGTTTGGGTACATGCGTGAGTTGCCGCAAGGTCTGACGTCGCCGTGCAATGGCGACGCAATCGAAACCGAAATTTCCGAAAACCAGCTTTCCCGCCGCGCGATGCTGTCCGGTGCCGGCTCGTTGGCGCTGCTCGGCCTTGCCGGCTGCAGCCAGACGCTCGACCTGTCGGCGCTTCAGCTCGACGGCGGCACCACCGGCTCGATCCGGCCCATCCGCCCGAGCATCAGCGTCGACAGGAACATAACCAGCCCGGCCGTCATGTACGCCTCCGTCACCGACGGCGGCTTCACCCTGCCGGAAGTGCCCTACCTCAAGGTCAAGCCGGAGTTCCGCCGCCAGATCGTCGTCGATCCGACCGGCGAGCAGCCCGGCACCATCGTCGTCCATTCGCAGGAGCGGCTGCTCTATCTGGTGCAGCCCGGCGGTGACGCGATCCGCTACGGCGTCGGCATCGGCAAGGAAGGCTTCCGCTGGTCCGGCCGTGCCAACATCCAGTACGGCAAGGAATGGCCGACCTGGACCCCGCCGGCCGAGATGATCGCCCGCAAACCGGAACTGGTGAAGTGGCAGGGCGGCCAACCCGGCGGCCTCGAAAATCCGCTCGGTGCACGCGCCCTCTACATCTACCAGAACGGTCAGGACACCGGTTACCGCATCCATGGCTCGCCCGAATGGTGGAGCATCGGCCAGGCGATGTCGTCGGGCTGCGTGCGCCTGATCAACCAGGACATCATCGACCTCTACAGCCGCGTCTCCAGGAAGAACCCGATCGTCGTCGTCTGACCTCACTGCCGCTTGGCGGCTGCCCGACTCTCCCGTTGCGCGATGGCGCAAGACAGGCGAATGTGCCTGCAAAGCCACTGCTCGGGAGACGTGAAGCATGTCCGGAACTTTTGTGATCGCGCAAGGCGGCGGCCCGACCGCCGTCATCAACCAGACGATGGTGGGCGCCGCGCTCGAGATCCGCAAGCGGCATCCCGGCGCCAAGGTCCTGGGCTCCATCCACGGCGTGCGCGGCATTCGTGACGGCAACTATGTCGATCTTTCCGCCATCGCCGAGGACCGGCTGCGGCTGATTGGGGCAACGCCGAGCGCTGCCCTCGGCTCGACGCGCGACAAGCCGGATGCCGCCTATTGCGAGGTCATCCTCAACGGCCTGAAGAAGGCCGGCGCCGACGCCTTCATCTATATCGGCGGCAACGACACCTCGGGCACGCAGCAGATCCTGACCGACGCCGCCGGCGGCAAGATGGCTTTCGTCCATGCGCCGAAAACCATCGACAACGATCTCGAGGAGAACGACCACACGCCCGGCTTCATTTCGGCGGCCGAGTTCGTCGCCGGCGCCTTTCTCTCGGTCGACCTCGATTTCCGCGCTCTGCCGGGCATCTATGTCGGCATCGTCATGGGGCGGCATGCCGGTTTCCTCACCGCCGCCGCCGCCGCATGGCAGCTTGACCCCGACAGCGGCCCGCATCTCGTCTATGTGCCGGAACGTCCATTCTCGGCAGCTAGCTTCATCGAGGACGTGCGCGCCACGCTCGACCGCCACAAGCGCTGCATCGTTGCGGTCTCCGAAGGCGTCGGCACCGCCGACGGCAAGGCGCTGGTCGAAAGCCTTGTCCCGCCGGAGAAACTGGAGCGCGATGCGCATGGCAACGTCAAGCTGTCGGGCAGCGACCTGCCGGCCGCCCTCGAGCGCGCGCTGGCCGAAGGATTGCCGGGCAAGCGGGCGCGTGTCGACGCGCTCGGCTACATGCCGCGCGGCTATGTCGGCGCCATCAACGCCGTGGATGCGCAGGAAGCCTTCGACGCCGGCGTCTTTGCGGTCGCTGTCGCCGAACAGGGCGGCGGCTCGGTGGCGCTGCAATATGACGGCAAGAAAACCGTGCTGAAGAAGGTGCCGCTGAAGAACGTCGCCGGCAAGACGCGCCACATGCCGGATGATTTCATGAAACCGGATGTCAACCAGCTTTCCGATGCGGGCATGGCCTATCTGAAGCGGCTGGTGCCGGAAAAGTACAAGGTCGGAAAGCCGTTCGTCTGATGCCGGCTCGCTTCTGATGGACGATTGGTTCAGCAGAAGCATCGTCGATCAAAACACGACGATGCTGACCGAGCCATTCGTGCATGATTTCGTGCGCGCCAACATCTGGCATCTGCGCGGCCGCGATGTCGATCTGCTTGTCGACACCGGCATGGGTATTTGCCCGCTGGCGCCGGAGATCGATACGCCTGATGGCAAGCCGCTGCTCGTCGTCGCTACCCATATCCATCTTGACCATGTCGGCTCGCTGCACGAATTCCCGCTGCGGGCAGGGCCGAGGCACAGCGCCGCGCAATTCGACAGCATGGATGAAGCGGTCACCTACGCCCACATGTTCCACACGCTCGACGGCGCGGTCTCGAAGCTGCCGGCGCCGGGCTGGAAAGCAGCCGATTACAAAATTCCGCCGGCGCCGCTGACGCGGACGCTTGGCGAGGGCGACATTGTCGATCTCGGCGACCGGCAATTTCGTGTGCTGCATCTGCCGGGCCATTCGCCCGATTCGATCGCGCTGTTCGATGAGGCCGACGGCCTGTTCTTCGCCGGCGACGCCATCTACGATGCCATGCTGATCGACGACCTGCCGGACTCCGACCGCGCCGCCTATCGCCGGACGATGCAGCGGCTGCTCGACCTGCCGATCCGCATCGGCCATGGCGGCCATGGACCGAGCTTCGACGCCAGGCGAATGCGCGAAATCGCCACTTTCTATCTCAAGCGAACAGACGGGATAGGCGCATAGGAGGCTTCGGCAGGACGGGAAGACATGCGAACTCAGGGCAAACCTGAAGCGATTGTCTTGCAACCACGGGTAGTTTCAACTTGACATGTGAGGGCAGTTATGCTAGGAATTATTTCACGGTGCTGATTTGCGCCGACGACCCGCCGCGAGGCGGGTTTTTTATTTTCCGGTTCTGTCGCGGCCAAGATTTCGGTTGCCCGCCAGAGCATCTTCGAGAAGACTGGTGCAGGCCGGCAGACGGCCTTCCAGCAAACGGCCCCAAGCAAACGGCCCCAAGCAAACGGATTGTCTCGATGGTCACCCGCGGCTTCTCCGGGCGAAAGCCCCCCACCGACACGGATGCGCGTATCCCGCCCGGCCAATACCTCGAGCAAGGGTTTCCGGTGCTGTCGGCCGGGCCGACGCCGCGCGTGCGCACCGAGGAGTGGTCGTTCACGCTCAAGCACGGACCGCGGCCGGTCAAGACGTGGAATTGGAAGGAATTCAACGCGCTGCCGCTGACCAAGATGACCCGCGACATCCATTGTGTCACCGCGTGGACCAAGTTCGACACGGCGTGGCAGGGCGTGCTGGTCGACGACATTCTGGCGGATGCCGGCATCGAGCCACTGAGCCCCTTCACGCTGGCGCTGTCTTTCGACGGCTATACAACCAACGTGCCGACGAAGGATCTCACCACCGGCAAGGCGATGGTGGCGCTGCTCTACGAAGGCAAGCCGATCACGCCGGACCATGGCGGCCCGGCGCGGCTGCTGGTTCCGCATCTCTACTTCTGGAAATCGGCCAAGTGGCTGAACGGCTTGCAGTTCACCGAGCGCGACGAGCCGGGTTTCTGGGAACTGCGTGGCTACCACATCTATGGCGACCCGTGGCGCGAGCAGCGCTATACGGGCGATCCATGAGCGACGGGCCGGCGGCGCAGTCGCCCTGGCAGACGGTCACCATCACCCGGATCGAAAAGCGCACGCCGCGCGTCACCAGCTTTTTCCTCCGGCCGTCGCGGCCTTTCGCCTATCGTGCCGGGCAGCATGTCGATGTCAGGCTGACGGCGCCGGACGGCTATCAGGCGCGCCGCTCCTACTCCATCGCCTCGGCGCCGGAATCGGGCGAGACGATCGAACTGGCGATCGAAAGGTTAGACGACGGCGAGGTCTCGCCGTTCTTTCATGAGGTGGCGGCGGTCGGCGACGAGGTCGAATTGCGCGGCCCGCTCGGCGGCCACTTCGTCTGGTCCGACAGCGACGGCGGCCCGCTTCTGCTGGTCGGCGGCGGGTCGGGCGTGGTGCCGCTGATGGCGATGATCCGCCATCGAGCCGCGCTGAAATCGGCGGTGCCCATGGCGTTGGTGTTTTCCGCGCGTGTCTGGAACGAGGTGATCTTTCGCGACGAGCTGATCGACTTCCACGATCGCCGGGACGGCTTCGATCTGGTGCTGACGCTGACCCGCGAGCCGGCCCGGCGCCCGGCGGATCATTCGCGGCGGGTCGATGCCGCGATGATGGCGCAATCAATAGTGCGGCTTCCCGCGCCGCTAAGGTTCGCCTTTGTCTGTGGTTCGAATGCCTTCGTGTCGGCCGCTGCCGAGGCGCTGATAAATGCCGGCGTTCCGGCAGGCCTCATCCGCACCGAACGCTACGGGGTCTAATGCATGTCGCCCAAAAGTGCGCAGCGGTTTTGGGATAACGACATGCATAAGAACAAGAACTTAAAGCGCGTGAATCCTTTCAGGCGCGACGCGCTTTAAGCGGGTGTGCTGCCGTTCAGCCTGTCGTCTCAGGCCTCGATTTCCAGCGCCGTCAGCGGCTTCGAGCAGCAGGCGAGGATGAAGCCGTCATCGATCTCGTGATCGAGGATGCCGCCATTGTGGCTCATTTCGACGTCGCCCGAGACCTTTTTCACCTTGCAGGTTCCGCACAGGCCGAACTCGCAGGCCGCGGGGATTCTTACGCTCGAAGCGCGCGCCGTCTGCAGCACGGTCTGGCCGGCAAGGCATTCGGCATCGACATCCGAAAGCGAGAATCGGATCGGCGTTGCGGCTTCGCCAGGGATATCGACCCCACCTTCTGCCGGCGAGGCAAACGGGGCCGGTATTTCCTCCACCGCCGGTGCCGCAAAGCTTTCCTGATGATAGCTGGCCATGTCGAAGCCGGCGGCCTCCAGCATCTGCCGCACGGCGCGCATGAACGGATCAGGGCCGCAGCAGAAGACTTCGCGCTCGCGAAAATCGGGCGCCAGCAGCGGCAGCCGGATTGCGTCTATCCGGCCCATATGGCCGAACCAGCCCTCGCGGCTGGAGCGCTCCTCGATCATGAAGCCGAGCGTCAGACCCGGCATGCGGCTGCCGAGCAATTCGAGCTCCTTGCGGAAGATGATCTCCTCGGGCTTTCGCGCGCAGTTGACGAAGCCGACATCGGTCCAAGGCGCGCAGTCGTTCAGCCAGCGCAGCATCGACATCATCGGCGTCACGCCGGAGCCGGCCGAGACGAACAGATACTTGGCCGCGGGATGGCTGTGCAGCGAAAAGTCGCCCGTCGGCCCATAGGCTTTCACGTGAATGCCGGGTTTCAGATTATCGAACATCCAGCGTGTGCCGATGCTGCCGGCCTGCGCTTTCACCGTCACCGCAATGGAGAACGGCCGCGACGGCGAGGACGACAGCGTATAGGTCCGCAGCAGCGGCCCTTCGCTGGTCGGCAGTTCCAGCGTCACGAACTGCCCGGGTTTATAGCGGAACCAGGTCTGGTTGTCGGAGCGGAAGGTGAAGGTCTTCACGTCAGGCGCCTCGTCGCTGACGCCGATCACTTCCAGCACCTGGAGCCTGTCGTTCCAGGGCGTCATCTCGTCGAGATGGCGGTAGAGCCCGAGGTCCGTCATCGCATTCATTCCCTTGAGCTTTTTCAGGCGACGCTGCGCAACGCCGGCCGGCCGTCCTCGGCAAGGCGCGGTCCGATGAAGGAGGCGTACCATTCGACGAACTGGATGACGCCGCCCTCATGCAGCTCCGAATAGGGGCCGGGCTCATAGGCCGGCGACAGGATGCCGAAGGCGTTTTCCTCGACGATGCGGCGGTCCTGGTCGTTGGTCTCGGTCCAGACATGGGTGAGTTCGGCGAGGTCGTAGTCGATGCCTTCGACCGCGTCCTTGTGGACAAGCCATTTGGTGGTGACGGCCGTTTCGGTGGCGCTGATCGGCAGCACGCGGAAGGTGACCGCGTGATCGCCGAGGATGTGGTTCCAGGTCGTCGGATAGTGGTAGAGCAGCAGCGAGCCGATGCGGTCGGTCGAAACGCTGTCGGAAAGGTTCTTCTTTACCGCGCGCCGTCCCGTCATCGTATAGCTGACGGCGTCGCGCAGCAGCGGCGCGCGGGTGGCGCGATACTGCCCGGCCGGATCGATGCGGAACCTGCTCGGCAAGCCCGCCGCCTCGCATTTGGCCCAATGCGCGAGCATTTCCGGGTCGCTGTCGGCGCCCTGCACGCCGGTCACGGTCGGTGCTTCCGGGAATGTCTTGCACAGTTCCGGATGGTTGCCGGCGCAATGGTAGCACTCGCGGTTGTTCTCCCAGACGAGCTTCCAGTTGCCCTTCTCGACGATGGTCGATTCGAAGGCGACCTTTGCCTCGCGCAGCCGGTGCGGCAGGAGGTAAGGCTCGATCATGGCGCGCATCGGCGCGAAATCCGCGGGCTCCTTGGCCAGGCAGATGAAGATGTAGCCACTGATGCTTTCGCAGGCGACCGGCTTCAGGCCGAACTGGCTCTT